>CAJAVM010000015.1 GCA_903945435.1 uncultured bacterium
GCAAATAGCGTGGTTTTCTATATATATCGCAATAAGTATTACAATTTTATATTTTCTAAAGTTTTTATAAGCTGGCCTACTGCGAAATCTAAAATATAAGGAATAAATTTATTCTTATCATCCTCATTTAAATTAACTAACTTATCAAGTGGCCAAATCGAGAAACCCTGAGACTTGCCATGTTCTATTTTTAAATCAGCTACGTCTCCGCGGTAAATATATAAATAAGCAGTTCTAAAAGAATAGTTAATTTTTTGCGTTGCTTTATCTTTGGAACGTTTCAAGGTTTTATTAACAAAAATTAAATCACTCATTCCAATTTTTAAACCAGTCTCTTCTAGAGTTTCTTTAAGAGCCGTTTCTTGATAACTATCACTAATCTCAACATGACCGCCAACTGTAGCATCCAATAAATCAGGATAAGTATCTTTATTTTTGGCGCGATGTTGAACTATTAGTTCTCTATTTGGAGTAACAAAATAAACATGAACTTCTCTGTGGAGTAGTCCATGTTTATGAATTTCTTCTCTGGTTTTCTCGCCAATTATTTCATCATTAATATCGACGATATTTAACATTGATTTCATGGCTATATTATATCGCAGTTTTATTTATTTAAAAACTATGTCTTTGATAACGACCAGAAGATGGCCGGCTTGGAACCGATTGAATTGAAGATGGGCGACCAGAAGCATTTCTCCCAAAAGTAGGGCGACCTGATGCAGGCGCAGTTCTATCAAAAACTGGATGAGAAGAAATCTTTTGAGCAAATGGTCGACTTGAAGGATGACTGCGTCTAGCTAAAGCGCTAGCTGATAATTTAGGTCTTTCAGAAATAGGCGCGGCTCCAAAATTTCTTGCAGACGATTCCCTTCCTCTTCCAAAAGAAGATGGCCTTTGACTTCTTGGGCTCATATTATTGCGTGAACCACGAGAAAAAGTTTTTCTTTTATCAGAGCCAAAACTCTTGGTTGAAGAAGAAAAAGTTGATTCTTTTGCAAATTGAACGAATTCAGTTCTTTTAATACTCTTATTAATGAGCTTTTCAATAACCATAATTTCTTTACGCTCATCAGCAGTCGCAAAAGTAATTGCCTTACCAGTTTTACCGGCTCTTCCAGTACGACCAATACGATGAACATAATCACCAGAATTATCAGGTAAATTATAATTAACAACTAATTCAATTCCGTTAACATCCAAACCACGAGCGGCAACGTCTGTCGCTACTAAAATTCTATCTTTTTTAGATTTAAAGCCATCAAGAGCAGCACGACGACGACCCAAAGATAAATTAGAATGAATTTCAACTGCTTTATGCCCTAAAGATTGCAATTTCATAGTTAAGGCTTTAACTCCATGTTTAGTTCTTGCAAAAACTAAAACCGAACCTTCATAAGTAACTAAAACTTTTTGCAAATGCTCAAAACGTTCTTCACCTCTAATAATAAAAATTTCTTGGTCAACCTGAGCGGCTGTTGTCCCCGGAGGCGCAACTTCAATACTAATCGGTAATTTCATATAAGTAGCCGCAATTTTAACGATAGCGGCTGGCATAGTGGCTGAAAATAGCATTGTCTGACGCTCCTTGGGAGCTTGGTCTAAAATAGCTTTAATCTGCGGAGCAAAGCCCATATCAAGCATCATATCGGCTTCATCTAAAACTAAAGTAACGATTTGATCTAATTTAAAAGTTCGACGTTTTAAATGGTCTATTAAACGACCTGGAGTAGCAACTACGATGTGAGGTTTTTTTCTTAAAGCAAAAAGCTGGCGATCTAATGATTCGCCACCAATTAAAACTGCGGTTCTAAGTCCTAAAGATTGTCCAAGCTTTTTAATACTTTCTTCAACCTGCAAAGCAAGCTCACGAGTCGGAGCAACTACTAGTCCTTGACCTTTTAGCTGTCCAATTCTTTCTAGCATCGGAATGCCAAAAGCAAAAGTCTTGCCAGTTCCAGTTTGAGCAATACCAATTAAATCCTTACCGGCAATTGCCGTCGGGATAGTTTTCTGTTGAATAGGAGTTGGGGTTTCTAAATTAAGTTTCTTTAGAATCTCCAAAATTGAATCGCTAATACCTAAATCAGCGAATTTTAGCTCTTTTTCGTCAGAAAAATCTAACGCCGGAGCATTTTTTTTTGTAATATTTGTCATAATAAAAATAAGTGACCCGATTATCTATTAGGCCACTTACCATATGACTGATATTCGAATCTTGATTTAATACCTTAAAAATAGCACGTAATTATAATTAAGTCAAGAGATGAGAGATAACAAAGAGACTATTGTGCGGTAACAATTTCTTTAGCTTTTTTTAATAAAATTAAGTCTCTCTGTTGAATAAATTTACCCTCATAATCCGCAGGCTTATCATTCTCTATCTTAGTAATCGCCTCATCCAAAGAAACCCAGATAAGCTTAAACCCATTTTTCAATTCTGTTTCAGTAAATTCTGGATCACCCTTTAAAACAACTTTTCCAAGATAACAATACGACGTTTGTTTTAAATTCCACTTTGAACGAAATTCAATTACTTCTCCGACTTCTCCAGTCACCTCGATTGTACAGCCGGCTTCTTCTTTCATTTCTCTAGCCAAGGCTTCAAGCTGATTTTCACCATCATCAATTCCTCCGCCAGGAAGTTTATAGCAATTACGTTTACCAACAAAAAGAATTGGAATTAAATTATCTTCGTCAAAAGCAATCGCTCTAGAGGCCTCTCTAATCTCTAAAATAGACTCATCGCTTGGATAGTCAGCATCTTTTATTTCGCTTAATAATTGCATATAAATATTTCAAGCTAAATTATTTTTTTCCAGTAATAATCCATCTCCCTCTATCGGTCAGTAAATCCATTCTCATTTCTTTAAAACCAGCAAACATTTCTCTAATTTCATCTCTCGTAAATGAACTATGGGGTAATCCTTTTTCTGGACCAGATAAAGGAACTCTAGTCCCCGGTTCTATTTCTTCATGCTCGGTCATCATGGTCCAATGAGCGCTTCCTTCGTTATCTGGTAACGTAATAAAAAATCTTCCTCCAGGTAACAAAGCGGGGTATATTTGTTTCAGTAAATAACGTACTTGTTTTTTTAAACCATGATGAATAGCCGCAATAGAAACTATTAAATCATACTGAATCGGAGATAAATCATATTCATACATATCAACACATTGAATATTGAGATTATCATCAAGCGCCTCTCTAGCCATTTCGACTGCCGTTGGGCTAGAGTCTATTCCGTGAACTTCAAATCCTAAAGTTTTGAGAAACACTAAATACTTTCCATTTCCGCAACCAATATCTAAAACTTTTTTTGATTTAAAATCATTAATTTTAATAAACTCTAAAAATTCAGGAATTAATTCCTTTTTTAAAGTTGCATATTCTTCGCCGCCATTTTTGTAATTCTGATAAATCTTGTCCCAGACTGTCATATGTTTTCTATAAGCGATTTAAATAATTTTTTTTCTTCTTAAAAATATTAGAAGTAGGGCGATAGAAAAAAATATCGCGACTATAATCCCCCAATAAGCACCTTCATTTGTGCCATAAGGCAAACGCACATTCATCCCATAAAAACTGGTTATCATCGTTGGTAAGGCCAATATAACAGTAGAAACTGTAAGCACTTTCATAACTCGATTTAAACGATTAGTAGAAATAACCTCATGTGCCTGTCTAATATTAACTATATTAGTTAAATTACTTTTAGAACGTTCAATAAGCTGTTCGTTGTTAAGCTGTAAATCATCTATTAAATCCTTTTCTTCTTGATCGAGCTCTATAGTTTTTCCAGAAATTATATTTAGCAATACATGTCTCACTGGTAATAAAGCATTGATAAATTCATTAAGTAGAACTTCATAACTTACAAAGTTCACGATATCTTGGTCTTTAAAATTTCCGACGTTAAGACTAAAGTAGTTAATTCTTTTGTTGATTTTATTTAGGAGAGAGCTATAAATATCTTCAACCTCAAAAAAAGAACGCAAAAATAAATAAGGTTTTTGAGTGGTATAATAATCTTGATTTTTATCTATCATGGAAATTAAAAAATCAGGGTTCTCTCGAGAAACAATCATTAAAAAATTATGATGAATTACAAACATAATCGGAAAAGTAGAAATCTGCCTAATGCTTCCCTTTTGTTCAGGAACGCGAGCAAAAATATAAGCAACCTCATCCTTAATTTCCATACGAGGCGCTTCATAAGGATCGAGGGCATCTAAAATTAAACCATCCTCTAAATTAAACTTCTCCGAAATAAAATTTATTTCTTCTTCATTAGGATTACTAACATAAATCAAGCTTCCTTCTTGAAAATCAGAAGATTTTTTTAACTCCTTATCACCTTCAGCGCGTTTATAATATTTAATCATATTATTATTTTCTAGATTATATTATTAATTATATAACATCTAGGACGCAAAGGCTAATATAAGTATAAAAAAACAAGCTCCGAATTTTATTTCGAAGCTTGTATAGTAGAGGCGTTAGCCTAAGTTCAAAGTACATTCAACCCATAATATTTCTGATTACCCCCGCGACTGCCTGCTTATCGGCATCGGGAGTAATGGCTACCAATCTAATATTGGGGTAGTTGCCACCATTCTGGGCTTTTGTTTTAATTGACTGAACATAATATGTTCCGCCGACGACTTCGCATACATCCTCACTGGACTGACAACCAATATGGAATTTGTTAACGTGCTTAGTTACGCGTGGGCCAAAAGCCATCACACTCACTTCGCCATCAGTCTTCAAATCATATTTATAATTTCCAGCCTGAGTCGAATGCTGACAAAGATTTCCACCCGTATATACAACGGCATCAATCTTATCAACAATCTTTAAAAGTGATGAAGGAAGTTCGGCCATTCGCAGAGCAATGATAATTGGATTATCAGAACCATGATTACGATGCCATAACCCTTTCATAGCACTGCCAGAAGAAGTCGCCCACAAACCTTTACCCGGTTTTAAAATATATCCTCTTTCATTTTTGAAAGCTGATTTTAATTCCGAGATTGGAAGATATTTCATTTTGCCACTGATACGAATCAGAGCAATCATTTGTTCGTCCGCATAGCGAACCCGTTTCGCATAATACCCGCCAATACTATTTCCAATACTAAAAACTGTATTAGCATCTATTTTTAGGTATATACTTCTGTCTGCGTTACGTAGTATAAAGGAACCGCCTTCATAACTACCATACAATAGTTCTCTGCTCATTTCTGAATTGATTTTTTTAGATTAAGAAAAATTCCCGGGAATCTAGACCCTGGTTTAAAATAAATATGCCCTTAGTATTTAGCAATCACGACGCCCTGTTTATAAGAAACGCCTTCGACTAACTTTTCTCGGGATTCACCCTTATGCAACCAAGTAAACTCGGTTTTGAGGCGCTGTTCTGATTCAACTTTTGTAACTAGACGAAATTGTTCGCGTTGATAAGTATCCTCAAAATAGCTCAACCACTTCCTCTCAACAATACAAGTATCGCCAACGGAACGGTTCAGACGGTTTTCGACATTGCGGATTGTGTCACCACTCTCCGTAATTTTTACATCAACTTTATTTGGCGTGCAACCAAAAAAGCTCAAAAAAAACAAAAAAAGGATGATTTTCTTCATGTTGTATATTTTAGGTTTTATTTTTAATGTTCTAAATAATAAAAAAAATATATCACAAAGATATATTTTTGTCAATATTAGAGATTATGATATTTTTAGCACCATCAGACTCTTGCAAACTATTTAATATCTGCTAAAATATCTCTATGTTTAATTTATCAAACAAAACCTACCGTAATAATAATTTTAATTGCTGGATGTTTACCGGCCAGGTTTTTATTGATAAAAAAGCAAATTGTTAATTCAGAATATAGCATAACAAAATATCAATAAATTCCGACCGGACTCATCATCCGGTCTTTGTTTTTTAAAAACTTAATATTAATAATAATGTCTTTCTATGTTTCACTCTTAAAAATTAATTATCATGAACAAAAAAAATCAGTTTATTCCTTCTAATGAAATTTTAGAAATTGAGGAGCTGCATGCCATGCAAGCAAAGAATTTAATCGCTAAATTGCGTGGAGAAAACGAGCAGAACGTTTTTATCGAGCTAGACTGTATGCCCAACGGCAATTTAAATCCCTTCCATTATGGAAATGGATTAAAGTCTGCAAAAATTATTCGCGACCTGGCCGGCTCATTCCTGGCCGAAGACCTTCCCTGGCTTGAAAGTAATATTTATCTTGCCAGTAATTCTAAATTTGAAACCAATTTTCAAAGTGGAATAGAAGTCGGGCTCTGGGAACAAATTAGCTCTAAAAATTACAACGAAAAACTAAACTGGGAGGAACCATTCTGCGTTAAAAATGAAAAAGGCTTAACACGTATTTGGCATCCAGAATGGAGACGGCTTGGCTACAAAAATGGCTTTTCTACCAGGATGTCGGTCATCAATTTCATTCACGAAGGGCCGACATACTTACAAAAGTATTATTCTCCTCTTACTGCACCTCACGACAGTCCGACCTGGAAAATGCATTATCGTTTAGTTTTTTTAGCAAAATCTGGCCAGAAAGAATTAGATTTAGTTGGGGGACTTTGGATAAGTCGACCAGCATTCAAAATTTATCTGGACAAATCTTCGCTTGTTGGATTAATATCTCCAATCACTACAGCCGATATTTTTCTTTAACCATTAAAAAATAACGGGCAACAATCCTACAAACGAAAAGCGCTCACACCAAGTTGAGCGCTTTTTTATTTAAAAAAAGAAGCCTGAGCAGACTTCCTTTTTCTCAAAAACTAAATATTTAGGCCTAATTATTTAGACCGTTTATGGAGCCCAGAGACTCCAAAGTTTTTTAAATCCCTTGATGATTTATTAACTAAATCATAAGAAAAGTGAGATTTACGATAATAAATTTCAGGAGAAATGATAATTTTAGTCATAACATTTCCTCCAGCATCTATCAACAAGGTAGTAGACAAACCGTTTGGTTTACTAAGAACAAAAACTCTAACATCAGCCACGGTCCAACTCTTACACATCAAGTTCCAAACTAACTCACTAATTAATGCCGACTGCTTTAATTTACTATTTAAATCAAGCGTGTTTGGGGCATAATGATTATTTGTTGAAACCACTGCTCGACTTAAACTGATCCATAAATAAATAAACTGCTCACGTTTTAAATTCGTTAAACTATCGCCAAATAAAGAATACGACAAGCTAGTAGCAAGTTCAGTGATATACTGCTTACGAATACCATTCGGAAGACAAGCTTGATTTAATATGCTGGAAGCCTTATTCCAGTCATCGAGCTCCATAGTTAAATAAAAGCCTTCTGGTTGTGTAATCTCTGGCTGAGTATTAATAAAATCTTCAAAGCTTACTGTTTTAATTAAGTTTTTTTCAAATATACTAGCCTCCGTTTTTAAAGGGTGTAAACGGATATTTATCCAGGAATCACCATTTTCAACTACGATCTCTAGATAGTTGTAGGACTCTTGAGCAAGGGCTTGATTTGCTAATAAAACCCAGAATAAAAGAATTAATTTTTTCATGGTTTACTTTTTTGCGTTTATACTCCATCAAATTTTTAAGGTAATCAAAAAATATAGCACGAAGCTATATTTTTGTCTAGATTGAATTTGTAAATAAAATAAAAAGAGCGCTGTGCTAAGAAATATTAGGATGTAGCAAAATTTGCTCCGCTTGTCGATAAGTTTTTTCCAACTCGTCAACAATTGAATTATTCAGGCGCTCTTTTAATAATCTAACTATTTCTTCATACAACCAAAGTTTTTTTTCTTTTGGAGAGTTAAAATCATCCCAAAGAGATTCACCTTTAATCTTATAAGCACCCATCATTGACTCTAGGTTGTGAATTTTATCAGCCGCACACACCATTAGAGACTCATCGCTATCATTTTCGAGGCCAGCCAAATATTTTGATTTACGCTCTTCCCAGGTTGCCTTCTCATCACTTTCAACATTAGGATCCTTGTCCTCGCTCACACCTTTTACAATCTGAGCAACTTTGAGGCCAAAGTCTCTAATTAAATCAGCATAATAATAATTTTCGACATCCTCTAATACATCGTGTAGTAACCCAGCAATAATTATATCTTCATCTTCAGTATAGTTACTTAAAATCCAAGCAACCGAAAAAGGATGACTAATATAGGGTAAATTAATATCCCCTTTACGCACTTGGCCCATATGCAAACGACTCGCCGCATTAATGGCTTGCTGAATTCTTGGCGTTAGATGCATATTTAATATTTTAATCTTTTAATAAATCAGCAATCATCTTAGTTTGAGCCGGCGTAAATCCTCCAACAGGAATTTCATTTAACTGTTTATTAGTAATACCTAGACCAAGTTTTCTAGTAATTTCAGCAGCTTCAGTGGGTCGACCTAAATAAAAACGACGTTGGCTAACTGGCGCAACATACCAGGCTTCGCCATTTGTCTGTACTTGAATAAACATACGTCCCTCCATTTTTTTAGTAAATGTTTTATTTGTTGAAGTTTTACCTTTACTAAATGGGTTATAGTCGTGTTGAACTTCATCTAAATCATCAAATCCGTCTTTGTCAGTATCATTATTTTTCCAATCAGTTCCAATTCCCTTTTCTAAACGATCAGTTAGACCATCATTATCAGTATCAGAATCTTGGAAGCTACCAGGCAAAAGACCGACAGGAATTTTTCTTAAATCAACATTAGCCATACCAATCCCTAAAATTCTCATAATAGCAAAAGCACTTTCTGGTCTACCTAAATAATACCTTTTTTTATCAAGCGGATTAACATACCAAGCTTCCCCACGACTTTCAACTTGAAGTAAAATTTGACCATTTACTCTTTTAACCAAGGCTGCATTAGTCTTGGTAAAATCAGCTCTCGCTTTAGCCATAATTGCGGCTGACTCTATTTTAAAACTATTATAAGAATATGGTTTATTGTTAAAGGTGTCATCTCCAGCGGGTGAAGGTATTATTTCTTCTGTAGAGGTACAAGCACGAGCACGAGCAGCTTCTTGTGCAGAAGTAGCAATGCAATTTTCTGGTACACGAGAAGCAATATTTCTATACTGAGTTAAATCAAAACAACTAGTTCCCCAATCAGCATAAACAACAGAAACGCAAGCAACTGGAGCTGGAGTAGAACCTCCGCCTCCACCTCCGCCTCCACCGCCTCCACCTCCGCCAGAATTAATAACCCATGTAAAAGAAGCAGTAGAAGTAGCAATATTGCCAGCCGCATCAGTCACAGTAAGCATTACAACATAAGCTCCAGCCACATCAGCAGAAACAACTGGACTCAAAATAGCTGCACTAGGAGAAAATATAACATTTCCTGGCCCAGAAATTTTAGTCCAAAGATATGTGCTAGAAGTAGCTTCTGTTGAAGTAGCATTCAAAACTGTCCCATTAGTGATATTACCTAAATCAACACCTGCATCTACTGTTGGTGCAACAGTATCCCAAGTTAAAGTAAAAGTATCGGAAGCTGGATTACTAGCATTATCTAACACTGATAATTTAATTAAATAGACTCCATCGGTACTCGCTGTAATAGTTGTATCTTCAGTGTTTGCAGTTCCAAAAGTTATAGTACC
>CAJAVM010000016.1 GCA_903945435.1 uncultured bacterium
TCGCTTCCGCTCATTCTCATATCTCGCTCGCTGTTTGTTCGAATCCCCATCTTCTCCAAACACAAACAAAAAAGAACAGATTAATCTGTTCTTTTTTGTTTTGCTCGGGGATAGGGATTATCGCGCTCGCTTGGCGCCAGAAGAGCGCCAAACTCACTTGTCCAGACCAGCCGCTAAGCGCTGCGCTTGCTCGCGCTTATCGTCGCTCGATTACTCGAATTCGCTTCCGCTCATTCTCATATCTCGCTCGCTGTTTGTTCGAATCCCCATCTTCTCCAAACACAAACAAAAAAGAACAGATTAATCTGTTCTTTTTTGTTTTGCTCGGGGATAGGGATTCGAACCCCAATAGCCAGGACCAAAACCTGGAGTCCTACCGTTAGACGATCCCCGAATATTGATGAATATAAAGGTATTATTAATAATTCAACAAAAAAAGTCAACTATATTTCAAATTAACCTTTAAAACCAACTAAACCTTAGCGTAACGACTAACAGCAAATAAACTTGCTAATACATTAATTACCAAAACAACTGCAAACTGTAAACCGAATACCGACCAAAAGTTAGTAACAAAATAAGATAAGATATTAACATTATAACCCATAAAAAATACTTCTAAGTAGGGTTGCAATAAAGTTAAAAATGGATAAAACAATATAATTATAATTAATGTACTAAACAAGGTATAGATGAAAGCGGAAAAAACGTAAGGTAAATAAATAAAAGAATTAGAGGCTCCAACTAAGCGCATAATTTCAATTTCTTGACGATGAGTATAAATAGCAACACGGACAGTATTATAAACAACTAATAAACTAGTTAAAATAAAAATCATGATAATAAATAATCCAACCTCATTCACACGTTTAGTAATCCCGTTTATCTTATTTAAAACTACAGCATTATCAGAAAAATCGCGCGACTCAATAATCGGCTTATCTATCATTCTTAATTCATTAATCAGTAAATTTGATTCTGCAAAATTACTTGGGACGATTGTTAAACTTGGAGAAAGAGGGTTGCGCCCTAATTCCTTTAAGGCCGCTAAAACCTCTTGATTATTTTTATACTTCTCGCGAAAGTCTATCAAAGCCGCCTCCCTAGAAACATAAACTATATTTTTTACTCTGGCCGATTTAGAAATATCAGCCTTAAGAGCTAAAATTTCGCTCTCTGGAGTTTCTGGTTTTATATATAAACTAATATCAATTTTCTCCTGAACCGCTTTAGACGCACTATCGCTAATAACTCGCACCGTCATTAAAGTATTAATCGAAAACAACGCTAATAATAAAATTGTAATAGTCGCAATCGAAAGCCAAACATTGCGAGCAATATCCTGAAAACTAAATTTTATTATTCTATATAAAGAAAGCATCTTTTTATATTTTAATTATAATAAATATTTTCCATTTTCCTGATCGCTAATTATACGACCATGCTCCATGGTTATAACTCGGTGCTTTAAATGATTTACGATTTCTTTATTATGAGTAACTAAAATAACAGTTGTTCCAAATTTATTTATACGAAGCAACAAATCAATAATCTCATTAGCATTAATAGCATCTAAATTACCAGTTGGTTCATCAGCTAACAATATTTTCGGCTGATGGACTAAAGCACGAGCAATTGCCGCCCTTTGTTTTTCTCCACCAGAAACCTCATCGGGATAACGATTTTTTTTATCTTCTAATCCAACAATCTTCATTACACTCGGAACAATTTTATTTATTTTTGCTGAACTACCACCAGAAACCTCTAAAGCAAACGCAACATTTTCTGCTAAAGTTTTCTTAGGTAATAATTTAAAATCTTGAAAAATAACTCCTATCTGTCGTCTTAAAAATGGAACTTCTCGACCAGTAATTTTGGTAATATCCCAATCGCCAACAATAACCTGTCCACCATCTAGCCGCTCTTCACCAATTAAAACCTTAACTAGGGTGGTTTTACCGGCGCCAGATTGCCCAACAATAGAAATAAACTCCCCAGCCTCAATATTTAAATCAACGTTATTTAAAACTTTGACTTTATTAACATAAGTCTTGGAAGCATTTTTAATAGTAATCATAAAAGATTATTTTTTGACTTTTAGTGAGCGCAGTCCGTAACGAATTAATTGTTCGTTATCCCAAAAATTTTCTGTTTTTCCTTTAGAACCAAAATTAACAACAATCATATTCCCCTGAGGAGTTTTTACTCTCGTCATTAAACAATATCCCGCCTCATCAAGGTAGCCCGTCTTAGAACCAAGCATTGTATAGGCAGTATTTTTTAAAAGCTGATTAGTATTTGTTAGAGTATGAGCTTTTTTTGTGTTGATTGTTTTGAAAGAATATTTTTTCGCAGTACTTATTTTCTGAATTACTGGACTTTGAAATATCTCTTTTACTATTATAGCATAATCAAGAGGAGAACTCACATTATCAGGTGACAATCCGCTTGGTTCTACAAATCTTGTATTAGTCGCACCCCAAGCTTTTACATTTTTATTCATCTGCGCAATAAAATCTTCGCGTTTTAAACCACTTACTCTAACTAATGATTCAACGGCATTATTGGCTGAACCAACAAGTGCGCTATAAACTAAATCTTCCATCGTCATCGTTTCACCATCAGCAACTTTTAAACGGGCCGATTCACCTGGCTTACAATATTTATAATTATAATTCTCGTCTTGTTTTTTATAAGTAACAACCGTTGAAAGAGTTGGGCGCGTATCTAAAAATGTACGCACAGCAACCAATTTTGTAAGACTAGCGAGCGGGGCCTGCCTAGTTTCATTTTTTCCAAAAATAATTTTACCATCTTTTTCCATCATAACCACCGCTGAAGAGGCGGTAATATTTGGGATATCGGATGATTGAGAAATTTTTGATTGCACAGTCGGATTTACTACCTTAAGAGTTTCGATTCTAATTGAAACTAAACCAGCACCAGTCGAGGCAATCTTTTGAAAGGCAACTTTATCTAAATCGATTACTCTAGTCGGATGCTTATCTCGTTCTGGTCCAAAATCATTAATAGTTACATCAACTGATTTTCCATTCTCTAAATTATATACTCTCAGCACGGTTCCCTTTGCAAAATCAGGCGAAGCAGCGAATAAACCATTCTTATATTTATACCAGCTAGCATCACCAACCGTTAAAATATCGGAGTTTGATAAAACAATTACTTTTCCAGAGACTGAATCCGTTTTTGCAGTTACATATTGTTCTTTGGGAAAATCTTTCGTTAAAATTGGATGCCAAACATTAGCAATAGTATCAAAGACAAAAATTTGTTTTAAATTATTATTTTTATTTGGATAATTTATTTTTATTTCTAAAGGTCGGCTCGGATCATACATCCCAGTAGTTACAAAAGAATAATTATAAGCTGGCGTAAGTGCTTCCCATTCCCAAGGGATATTTAATTTATCCTGACTCTCAGAAATATTTAATTTTACTGCTTCAGTAAAAGTTTGTGACTCATATTTTATCTCTAAAGAGGCATTCCCGGCAAGAACCGAAAGTGGCATTATAAATATAAATAATGCTAATAATATTAAGGCTTTTTTATTTTTTATCATAAGTAATTTCTGATTGACTAAAAATCTCTTTTGAGATTATAATGAATGTAACTTGGCGGGTGTTGTATAATGGTTATTACGTCAGCTTCCCAAGCTGAAGAAGGCGGTTCGATTCCGCTCACCCGCTCCAACATGCCGAGATAGCTCAGTTGGTAGAGCGACGGTATCGTAAACCGTAGGTCGTGGGTTCGATCCCCATTCTCGGCTCATTAACGAACAAAAAAATAATCAAACCACTTTTTAAGATTACTCGTTTTTATTTTTTCTTCAGGAGTACTATCCTGATTTTTTTTATTTTCCTGATTTTCAATAACGATAACTGTTTCGCCAGGCTTCTTTAAATTTAAATTTATTCTAGCCTGCGATTCCAGGGACTGATCAGATTTAAGATAATTTAACATCTCTTTTAATTCTTGATTATCTTTTTCAAACTGAGCAATCTCTTTTTGAATATCAGAAATTTCTTGTTCGACTAAGCGCCTCTGACTATATGTTCTAGCGAGAGGCAAGATAATAATAAACAACAAAACTAAGCCAATGATTGCGAAAAATCTTTGGCTAGAAATTAATTGATAAAAAAAGTTGTGATGATTATCTTGTTGACCGGTACTAAACATGCGCGGTCTAATTTTATTACTCGCCATGTATCTTATTATAACATAGCCTCGACGTATAGCAAAAGAGATTTAATTTCTTGATTTTGGTGTTACCCAGAAACCCATATACTTACCGAACATTAGTCTTATCTGGGCTTCTAAACAAGGAATAGCTCCGAAAATAACAATAATAAAAGGAATAAAAACCCACTGGACAACCATTCCAATACTTTTCCAGACAGAATATTTTTTTGGACGTTTTGGTAATAAAAGATTAGAGACTAAAGCCGATAATATTAAACCAACCATAGCAAAATTCATTAAGTTCTGTGTAATGGCCGGCAAATTACCAGAGAGAACAGTAGAATTAAATCTATCGCCTCCAAGCCACATCGGCATGCGACCAAGAACGGCAATAATTAAAGCACTAGTCGCCCAAGCATGAAAACCATAAATCTGAATAATAATATGACCAATAATCATTTTCTTATTTAAATCTTTATTTTTCCAACGCTTCATAGCGTTAAAAATAAGATAGGGAATATTCTCCCCGCCCCAAGCCCAACGACGTTGCTGTTTATAGAGACTGCGTGCAGTAAGAGGCAAATTTTGATCACAAGTAACATCCATGGAAACATCAAAATAAATTGGCTCAACGCGATAATGACCATTATAATACATCATGCAGTGCCAAAAAATTCTTGAATCTTCACTTACATTTTTTGGAGACCAAAAACCAATTTCGTTTAGAGCAACAAAAGTCATGGAATGAGAAGAATAGGTTACTAAACTCTCCTGCCTCACCTGCATAATCATCTGCCAGAAAGTATTAGAAGCGGCGGCCAAGCGAGCAAAAAATGGTGCGTTCCAAACATTATTATGATAAACAGGGATTGGTTGATAACTAGAATGATAAGGATCGGTAACCGATAAAAATTTATAGGTAAGCGCGAAAAAATATCCTGGGCGAACAATCGTATCAATATCAAACACGCTAACCAAGATTTTTTTATAATCAAAATTTTCTTTATCTAACAAACTTTCTTTGACTTTTTTAACACACCAGGCCTGATTAGACCCCTTACCTTTTATTTCGCCCTCAATTCCATCGGGATGAAAAACAATTTCTAAATGAGCAAACTTATCTGCAAATTCTTTTTTAATAATTTCTGCTTTCTCTCGTCCACTAATACCAGCCCTCTCCTCAATCGCAAGTGCAACTATCATCCTATCAGTTGGGAAACCATCTTTAACAATCGCCATTAAACAAGAGCTGATAATCTCTAAACTCTCATTGTAAGTAGGGAGAACGATGAGATGCCAAACCTCACTCCAAGCAAGACCGTTTCTTGCTAAAGAATCAGGAGCTGCTTTTTCTTCATCAAACATTCCGGAAGCTAAATTTTTGCATTTCTGTTGCCAGTCGGTTTTTAATCCCTTTTGTAAACGGCGATAAGAAGTTATTAAGAAAATCGCCATATAGATAACCAGAAGCAACCAATAAACATCAAAGGCTATAATAAAATAAGCCACAAAAACTGGCTTAAAATAAGAAAAAACGAGCAATAATACTAAAGTAGCAATTGATAAAAATCCTGGCAAAATCTCTAATATTCGGTAAATTTTATAATCACGGCCACTTAAATCAGTCGCCTTCCCCACTCTTAAATAATCAACATCTTTCCCCATATGAATCTTTTAGGAATAAAGACTAACTTAAATCAGATTCTTTCTTTTTAGCTCAAAAAAGCATTCTGCGCAAGCTTTAACATCAACTCCGGCATCATGCGCCTCGGAGAAGCTAGAACTAAACAAAAACTTATACAACTCGGCTAAGTTCGGCCATTTATAACCACCGCGTCCATTAGGAATACGAACTACGTCCGAAGTTCGCTTCATGGTACAAATTTTATTAGCTGGAGCAACATAATCAGGCATTTTCATTCTTAAAAATTCTGACCCCACTATTTTTTCGTCAAAATCGATATTATGAGCAACTAAATAAGTTGATTTTTGAACATCATCCGCAAAATGAGTTAAGGCCTCTTTTACGCTTACCCCTTCGCGCTCTGCTCTTTCTTGAGTAACCCGATGAATTTTAGCAACCTCGGGAGATATCACAAAACCATCTGGTTTTATAATATAACTATGGCTCTCCCAATGATTACCAGAAAAGTCATAAAGACTCCAAGCAATTTGTACGACTCGAGGCCAATTAGAAAAATCATCAAGTGGTGCTTGATAATTTTTAGGTAAACCAGTTGTTTCCGTATCAAAAAATAAGTACATGTTTTTATTTGATAATAATATTTTCTCCCTCAGATAAGTCTTTTTCAGTTTGAGGGGCTTGTAAAACAGGAGTAACTGAACCAGTCTCCTCCCCTACCTCTTCACTATCCTCATCGCCATCTTCATCAGAAACTTCTACTGCGGTCGGCTGATAATAGCTAGGCTTCATAGTTCTTCCCTTAAAATCGACTGGGGCGATCTTATTTAAATCACCAAGTGATAACGTAATTTCTGGTTCTTTAACAGGTTCGGCCTCCATTTCAATTAATTTTTTATTTTCTATTTCTTTAGCCTGCTTTCTTGATTCTGTATCTAAGCGCTTTTCTTCTTTCTTTTTAGTTAAACAATCTTTACAAAATACCGGGCGAACGCCATCCGGAACAAAGGGTGTTTTAGTACCATTTCCACAGCCAGCGCAAACCGCATCATAACCAGGCTTTTCGTTCGCAGATACCGACTTAGTATTAGCACGAACTGGATTTTTAAAAATTTGTTGAGACTGGAAATTAGATTGTTGATTCGTAGCTAATTGATTAGAAGCAACAAAAGGCTTCACGGAAACACTCGGTCTTACAGCCATTGCAGTTGCATCGACAGTTACTCCCATATTCTTAATCGGAAATCTCGAATCTGGTTTAGGCGCAGATTTATCTTCATCAGCATAGCTTTCATGCCAACGCATAATTTTTTCTTCAACTATTTCTCTATCAGTCGCGTATTTTTCTCGAGAATAATTAATTACTTTCTCAGTATTATTTGTTCGCTCATTTGCTCTTAAAGGAGGAAGGCCAATCGCTGAAAAAGGAGAAGAGGCAATACCATCAATCATCAACTTCAAATACATCTCATATTTAGGCAGGTTTACAATATCCTCTTCAGTAAAAGTTGGAGTAAATTCTTTTACAAGTTCTTCCGCGTCAGCCGCGCCAACACGGAACACAACTAAAGTCCCGACGTTACCAAAAACAGCCGGCTTAACTTTTTCACTTAATTGTTCAATGTATTGATGAGCTAAAATTAAATTTAAACGATATTTTCTCGCTTCTGATAGAATATTTGCAAAACTATCGGTTGAGAAATTTTGAAATTCATCAATATAAAGATAAAAATCACGACGAGATTTTTCGGGAATATCAACACGACTCATGGCTGCTAGTTGGATTTTCGTAATCATCATCGCGCCTAATAAAGCAGAGTTATCTTCTCCAATACGCCCCTTAGAAAGATTCATAATTAAAATCTTTCCATTATCCATAATATCTCTAATATCAATCGCCGAAGAAACCTGACCAATAACATTTCTCATTAAAGAACTTGATAAGAACTGACCAACTTTATTTTGAATAGGGGAGACCGCTTCTGAAGCGAACTTATCAGCATAGCCAGAAAATTCTTTTTCCCAAAAAGCCTTAACAACTGGATCTTTAATATTAGCAACTACTTTTTTACGATAGCTTTTATCCGATAGCATTCTAACAACGCCTAATAAAGTTGAGCCAGGAAAATCTAAAATTGCTAAAATGGCATTTCTTAAAATATATTCCAAACGTGGCCCCCAAGAATCGGCCCATAATTTTTGAAAAACACCTATCAAGCCAGAAGCAACGAGATGACGCAAATGAGGCTCTACCTGTTCAACAACATTAAACGCAATTGGGAAATGGATATCAGAAGGATTAAAATAAACAACATCATTAACGCGATTATCGGGAATATATTCAATAATTTTTTCAGCTAAATCACCATGGGGATCAACAACGGCCACACCGTAACCGTTTTTAATGTCATCGATAATCATGTTTTCCAAAATCGTCGACTTTCCCATACCAGTTTTCCCAATCAAATACATATGACGGCGACGGTCGTCAGTTTTAATTCCGAATTTTTTTAATTCGTTACGATAATTTGTTTGAGCGAAAACTGCAATGTTATCCATAAATCTTTAATACATAATCCATGATGGTTGGCCATGAAAGATAACCCAAAACAATAACTGAAAGAATCAGGACTACTTTAAGAAAACTATAAGTAGACTGCCAAAAAAAATAATTCTTAATAAACTTTACTGATTTTAATATCTCTCTATTGGTAACCGCACTAGCTTCTAACTTCTGCATTATTTCACCAAGCTGTTTACGATAAACATCGTTTGTTTCAGAGTAATTATCTAAATCGATTTTTTTATTATCTGATTTTTTAGTTTTTCCTAAATTTTTTAACATATATTTAGTTAAGTCCTTACTTCACATACACCAGCCGCCTTTCTTCCAATAGACGCAAACTCTTCCATGTCTTTATCTAAATAAGCTTTTTTACCTTGATAAACACCATCAACCAGCTCCGTATCAGATTTAAATTTTTGTAAATACCAATGTGCTGCGCCCTTAATAATATTTCCCATCTCTTCAAAATCTTCCTTATCCAAAAGACCAGGAACAACGGTTGTTCTAAACTCGTGAGGCAAACCGCTCTTGATTATCATTTTAACACTTTTTTGTAGATTATCACAGATAACAGAAACGCCAACTGTATCTTCGTATTTAGTGAATGGCGCTTTTAAATCCATAGCAATGTAGTCAATTAATTTTTTCGTAATTAACTCCTGCAACATTTCCGGGTTAGTTCCATTAGTATCTAACTTTACATCATACCCAATAGACTTAATCTCACCAATAAAAAAGGGCAGGTCGGGATGAAGCGTCGGCTCTCCGCCCGTGATAACTATTCCGTCTAAGCGGCCATATCTTTCCCTTAAAAAAAGAAAAAGGTCTTCAGTGGAAAGCGGAGAAAAACCTTTTTCTTTTATATTTTTTTCATCCTCTCCCTTTCGGGGCAGGACAAGCTTGGGGTTATAGCAAAAGTGACATCTGAAATTACAACCTTGGGTGAAGATAATAGCGGCTAAATGATCGGGGTAGTCTAAAATGGATAATTTCTCCAAGCCACCGATAATCATAAAGCAATTTACTATTCAGCGCAGACCTTAAAAGTCTTACGATCTTTATATTCTGAAGCTTTTCCAGGGTTATAATTCTTAACTGGAGTTAACCAGCCAACAACACGGCTGTAAACGATACATTCTTGTCTTTGAGTTTGTATAGGACTCATATTTTTATGCATAACTGCTTGATTCTATCTAGTAGAGAAAGAACCTAACAGTAATTATATTATAAATTAAAATGTTACAAATTACAAATGGCTAAAAGTCCTATATTTACAGCTGATTTTGGTCAGCTAAACGAATCTCATCAACCGTTTCCTTAAAACCAATTTCTTCATCACACTTAGGGCAAAACTTATGCTCTCCTGATAAATATCCATGTTTAGGGCAAATCGAGAAAGTAGGAGTAATGGTAAAGTATGGTAAGCGATAATTTTCAACAATTTTCTTGACTAACTTTTTAGCCGCATCACCATTAGGCATTCTTTCTCCTAAATAACCATGTAAAACCGTACCGCCAGTATATTTAGTTTGCAAATCATCTTGTAAATCAAGGGCAGAAAAAATATCATCGGTATAATTAACATGAAGATGAGTTGAGTTTGTATAGTAAGGGTCAGCTTTAAATTTCTGAACCGCTTCTGTATTAGAACACATAATCCCTGGATACAGTTGTTGGTCCTTTTTAGCGAAACGATAGGTGCAACCCTCACCTGGAGTTGCCTCTAAGTTATACAAGTTGTTAGTTTCATTTTGAAAGTCCATTAATTTTTCTCTCATGAAATCTAGAATTTCACCAGCGAAAGCATGGCCTTCGGGAGTACTAATATCTTTTCCCATCAAATTTAAGGCAGATTCATTCATTCCGTTGATACCGATAGTAGAGAAATGATTCCTCCAATAGTCCCCAAATCTTTCTTTAATATTCTCTAAATAATACATTGAGTAGGGATACAATCTATCATCAGTAAACTTCTCAATAATTTTTCTTTTAATTTCTAAACTATCACGAGCAATTTCCATTAAAGCGAATAATTTTGTTTTAAAGTCTTCTTTATCTTTTGATAAATAACCTAAACGAGCTAAATTTATAGTTACTACTCCCAAGGAACCAGTCATCGGATTGGCGCCAAATAAACCGCCGCCCCTCTTTCTTAATTCACGATTATCTAATCTTAAACGACAACACATTGAACGAGCATCATCGCGATTCATATCAGAATTTACAAAGTTGGAAAAGTAAGGAATACCATATTTAGCAGTCATCTCCCAAACTGGCTCTAAACTTGGACGATTCCAGTCAAAGTCTTTATCAATATTATAAGTTGGGATTGGAAAACCAAATACGCGTCCAGTAGAATCGCCCGCCAACATAACTTCAGCAAAAGCACGGTTGAACATATCCATTTCTGGTTGGAAATCTTTATATTTTTCAGGCATCAACTTTCCGCCAATAATGGCATTCTCTTCACCAATCATTGGAGACGGAGTAACGTCTAAAGTAACGTTGGTAAAGGGAGTCTGAAAACCAACACGAGTCGGAACATTGATATTAAACATGAATTCTTGTAATCCCTGCTTTACTTCTTCATAAGTAAGGCCGTCATAACGAATAAATGGAGAAAGGTAGGTATCGAAATTTGCGAAAGCTTGAGCTCCAGCTGCCTCCCCTTGTAATGTATAAAAGAAATTAATAATTTGACCCAGCGCACTACGGAAATGCTTAGGAGGATTACTCTGAACTTTTTCACTAACCCCTCTAAATCCTTTAACCAATAAATCTTTTAAATCCCAACCACAGCAATAAGGAGCCAATAATCCTAAGTCATGAATATGCAAATCGCCTTCGATATGTGCCTTTCTAATATTCTCCGGATACATCTTATTCAGCCAATACTTAGCAGAAATAGCAGAAGCAATATAATTATTTAAACCCTGAACAGAAAAACTCATATTACTATTTTCCTTCAAGCGCCAATCAGATTTACCCAAGTAATCCTCCATTAATTTTTCATCAGCGGTAATATTAGAAATATCACGTAATTGACGATGCTGGTCGCGATATAAAATATATCCTTTAGCAGCTTTTATCTGGCCATTTTCTAACAACACCTCTTCAACAATATCTTGGATTTCCTCAACGGCCGGGATGCTGTTCTTGTGAAATTTTTTGTTAATTTTCATCACGACTTGATCAGTCAATTTCTTAGCTAGATGTTTATCATCAACATCGGCAGCGACATTAGCTTTATAAATCGCACGTAAAATTTTATCTTGGTCGAAATCTGCGATTTCCCCAGATCGTTTAATAATTTTGCTGATTGTTTCGGACATAGGAATGGAGTTTGAAAATATAATTAATTAATTTTTCTCTTTGATTAATTTATTGAGCTCTTTACGAAACTCTTGAGCGTCCTTAAAGGACTCATAAACGGAAGCGTAACGGATATAGGCGACCGAATCTATTTTTTTCAAATTCTTCATTACCATCTGACCTATCTGCTTTGAAGTAATTTCAGTTTTTTTAAGACGTTGTAAATCCCTTTCGATAGAATGAATTAATTTTTTAAACATATCTTCAGTAATTGGTCGCTTCTCACAAGATTTTTTTAATCCACCCATTAATTTTTCGCGACTATACGATTCGCGCCTTCCATCTCTTTTTACAATCGCTAAATCAAGCAGTTCTATCTCTTCATAAGTCGAAAAACGGAAAGAACATTTTAAACATTCGCGACGACGTCTAATCGACAAACCGTCGGAAGCTACCCGGGAATCAACTACCTTAGTATCAGGGTAGTAGCAAATTGGGCATTTCATAAAGCTTATTTTTAAACTTTTCTTAAAAAGCTATATTTTGTGGGCTTTTTTAGAACCAGCCACTAAATATTGTGTCTAAAGGTATTTTAGCAAATTTTTAAAGGGGGGTCAAAGCTCATTTATTTCAGCTAATTTTAATAAAATTATAAAATATATTTCAAGTTATCCACACCTAAATAAAAAGGTCTCGTCCTATTTTTAAATAAGTGAGACCTAATTATCACAAGAATCAAAAAATAATTATTAATACAAAACACTTTCAGTCATTTTTTCTAAGGTAACTTTGTTAACAAAATGATAATCATCAATTAAAGTTCCGGTTGGCTTTAAAATGCCAACAATTTTTACACTTGATAAACCAAAAAAATCTTTTAAACTATCTCCAGGCCCCTTAATTAGCCTCTCTTTTTTCATCATCATCGCCTCGTTATATCCAATAATCATTTCATCATCGCCAATCATCAAGCCTCCTTCACTAATTTTAATTCCCTGTGGTAAGCTATCTACTCCAAGAATTAATTTAAGATTTCCCTCAGCAAAATTAACTTTAGTCTGATTATCGGCGATAAAATTATTTAAGTTAGTTGCCGTTTCAATTGAAACTAAAAGTGCCATCCCCTTATTTTCCATTCCTGAACTGAGTTTAGCAAACTGAAAAAACCCAAATGTAAAGATTATTACCATTAAGAATGGGGCAACGAGCGAAAGATAATTTCTTTTGTTGGGTCTAAAATATCGCAAAAGTAAGGAATTCCCCACTACTGAAATAGAGCTAAAAGCCATCGCCAAACCAGCTAGTTCAGGCTTTAAGACTAAACCAAATGATACTAAAATTCGGGCGGCAATTGGAATACCAATAATATTATAGAATAAAGCAAAAAATAGGTTCTGTTTAATTTTCCCCATGGTTTCTCGGGAAAGCTGGAAAGCAGTCACAACATCATTCAAGTCATTTTTCATAATTACAATTCCGCCGGCATCCATCGCAACGTCAGTTCCAGAACCCATCGCAATGCCCAAATTGGCCTGTGCTAAAGCGGGAGCATCATTAATCCCATCTCCAACCATCGCGACCCTATAGCCGCCCTCTTGGAGCTTTATAACCTCATTAACCTTATCCTCAGGCAAGACTTCAGCTAAAATATGTTCAATCCCAACCTGAGAAGCAATCGCTTTAGCTGTACGAATATTATCGCCCGTTATCATATACACTGCGATGCCTAACTTTTTTAATTTGGAGACAGCTTCAGCAGAAGTAGTTTTAACAGTATCAGCAACAGTAATCGCTCCTAAAACGCCTTTTTGAGTTGCTAAAAGCATTACTGTTTTTCCCTGTGCTTCTAAATTATCAATTTGAGTGCTAATTTTATTTGCTAAAGGCCCCGCTATTTCTGTAATTAAACGACGATTCCCAAAATAGTACTCTAATTCGCCTATACCTCCCTTTACGCCTTGCCCGGGAATAGCCAAGAAATTTTTTATCTCTCTGAAAGCAACTGATTTAGATTGGGCATGCAAATAAATAGCTTCAGCTAAAGAATGTTCGGATAATTTTTCTAAACTAGCTGCAATAGATAATATTTCAGTTTCGTGCATATCTGCAAATACTAAAATATCAGTTACGTCTGGTTTACCCTTAGTTAAAGTTCCCGTCTTATCAAAAATCACAACATTAATATGACAAGCCGCCTCCAAAGGTTCGCCACCTTTAACTAAGACTCCATATTCGGCTCCTTTTCCAGTACCAACCATCAAGGCTGTCGGAGTCGCTAGACCTAAAGCACAAGGACAGGCAATAACTATGACTGCCGTAAAAGCCATTAAAGCAAAAGAAAGAGTTGCTCCTAAAAAGAAATACCAAACTAAAAAAGTAACAGCTGCTAAACCGATAACAGTTGGAACAAAAATAGCCGAGATTCTATCAGTAAAACCCTGGATGGGTGCTTTAGAACCTTGAGCATCTTCAATTAATCTAATAATCTGCGCTAAAGCGGTTGCGCTTCCGATTCTCGTTGCCTCAAATTCAAAGCTTCCTGTTTTATTAATTGTACTTCCGATAACTATATCACCAATGTTTTTTTCAACCGGTAAACTTTCACCGGTAATCATCGCTTCATCAACCGCTGATGAGCCCTTAACAATTTTCCCATCAACTGGAATTTTCTCACCCGGACGAACAAGAATAATATCGCCATGACGAACCTCCTCTATGATAATATCTAAAATCTGATTATCTCGAATCACTCGAGCAGTCTTAGCTTGTAGACCAATTAATTTTTTAATCGAATCACCAGCTTTCCCCTTAGTTCTTACCTCCAGCCATTTACCCAACACTACAAAAGTAATTAAATACGCCGCGGTCTCAAAATATAATTCCGGAATTTTACCATTTATACCAATAAGCGATTTAGTATTTATAAAATATGTTATCAAATTAATTAAACTATAAATAAAAGCAGTGGAAGTCCCAATCGCCACAAGACTATCCATGTTAAATGTTTTCATTTTTAAACTGGACCACATCCCTCTATAAAATCCAGCCCCAATTACAAATTGAATTGGAATAGTAAGTATTAACGAAATAATACCAACATACGGTAAGACGACGGCTTTTCCTGGAATAGCAAAAAAATCAAGCAACATGAAATACAGCATCGGTAAGCTAAAGAAAAAACTAAACCAAAATTTACGAGCATAAGTCCTATTTTCTTGTTCGCGTTTATGCTTATCATAATCAACATCTTTAGAATTAATTACTTCAGCCTTATATCCAACTTTCCCAACCGCAGTAATTGCGGCTTGAATATCGGTTAGCCCTGGCTCAAATTGAATCAAGGCTTTTTCGGCAGCGAAATTAACACTCGCTTGTTTTACCCCCGGAAGTTTTTTTAAAGACTTCTCAATTAAATTAGCACAGGAAGAACAATGCATTCCATAAAGTGATAAATTTACTCTTTGGTTTTTTATATCCTCAGTCATATTATTGTGTACATAAAATTATATTATTAACACCTACCCCCCAGGTGTACATAATAAATATACACCCACGGCCAAAAGCCGTCAAATAAAAAACCCACTATTTAAAGCGGGGTTTTTACCAATAAGGTGGTTAAATTTGCTGCCAAACTTTATTTGCTGGCGATTTTCATATCAATTAAATATTGAGGATTATCTTCTCTTCCTCCATTCCTATACATATTGTCTTCTTCAGGAACCGCGGTAATCGGAACATAAATTATATTTCCTTTATCATCCGAAAAAGTTTGCATTTGAGCTCGAGGATGATCATACATAAATTTATCATAAGAATAATTAGCATATCTTATGTCCGATCTTACATTACTTAATGCTTCTTTAGGGTCTCCTAAATTTTTCTTAACAAGATTGTATAATTCAAGAGATTTATTTTTGTTAAACATTTTATCAAGTTTTGAATAATCAAGAGGCGTTTTCCACAACACTTGCCTAGCCTTAGCAAAATCGGCTGGCTTTTCTTTGCCAACTAATTTTTTATAATCGGCATCCGACAAACCTTTCACCACTTTGTCTAGCCCCTGTTCAACTTTCATAACTAAAGTTTTCTCTTTTTGTTCCACCGCTAATTTTTTTTGAGACTGAATAGCGTCAACATAATCTTTTACATACTTTTGGATGTCATTCAAATCTAAATCGATGCCAACTCTATTTTTGTCATCCACAATTTTTCCGTCTTTTACGGCAAAGCCTAACAAATGTATTTTAACCGTAGTATTGGTTTGCTTAGCTAATTCCGCCGCTTGCTTTAAAAATAATATATCCTGAATCCCTTCGTCAGAATAAACATAAGCCACCCTATTAGGCTTAGCTTCACCGGGTTTATACTTTTTTTGATCTTCTTTTAAAGTGTAGCTTAAACCTTTAATCAAAGAAGAAAAAATCTTTTCTGAATGATGCCCTCCAGACGACATTTTCTCTATTGATTTAGCCGCTTCATCAGCATTTTTCACCGACCTCACTTCATCTAAGGAAAAAGAAAATAATATCAGCTCTCCAGGTTTATTAGAATTTGCTCCTTTGCTAATTTTTTGAAATTCTCCTTTTAAAATGGCTCTTAAATATTTTGTCGATGGGCTATCATCACAATAAACCGACCACTCATCAAAGTTATCCAATTTAATAGTGCTTGGCGTAATGGATTCAATCTTCAAATCAATATTAACATAACGACATTTCTCAGTTAAAGCATCAAAGAGTTTGGGGTCGCTTTTTTTCATCTCCTCAACATCCTTGTCGGTATATTCTACACCGGTCTTAGGATTAATCTCGTGAAGTTCAGTAATTTTAGTATATCCTTTCTCTGGAACCTTAAATTTAAATTCTTTTTGCTTATACTTTTCAA
>CAJAVM010000017.1 GCA_903945435.1 uncultured bacterium
CTATTTATGCGCTCGTTATCGCTTTCAGTATCAAATAATTGAAGCTTGAAAGATTGAGGATTAGTTTTTAATTAATCTTCAATTTTCAATTTTTAATTTTTATTTTATGGAATCATTAATTTCTACCTTTCATATCGACTACAAACTGTTTATTGCTCAGTTAATTAACTTTGCAATTGTTTTTTCTGTTTTGTATTTTTTGATTTTTAAGCCATTGGTAAAAACCATGACAGAGAGAAGCAAGACTATTGAAAAAAGTTTAACCGATGCTGATGCGATTGAAAAACGTTTAGCTTTAACCGAAAAAGAAAGAGAGGAAATAATTGCAGCTGCTAAAAAACAAGCCAGCGTATTAATGGAAGAGGCTAATTTACGCGGGGAAGATAGAAAAGCTGAATTAGTTAACAAGGCTAAAGAAGAAATTAATAAAGTTATTGCTCAAGAAAAGGAAAAAATTGCTCGCGATAAAGAAGAGACTTTAAAAGATATAAAAAGTGAAGTTGCCGGTCTCGTCATTCTAACGGTTGAAAAAGTTTTAAATGAGAAAATTAATAGCGAGAAGGATAATGATTTAATTAAGAAATTGGTTAAGTAGTTATGAAAATATCTGTTAAGCAATATGCTCAAAGTTTATACGAATCAATTCAGGGGAAGCCTGATAAAGAAGCTTCTGAAGTAGTTGTTAAATTTGTTGCAGCCTTACGTCAGCATCACGATATTTCTAAAATAAAAGAAATTATTCAAGCTTTTAGTGAGATTTGGAATAATGAGAATCAAGAAATTACCGCCGAATTAACCACTGCTAGAGAAGCAACTTCTGTTTCTAAAGAATTGATGATTAAATATTTACAAGAAAGAACCGGAGCTAAGAAGATTGAGTTATCAGAAAAAATTGATACTGATATAATTGGAGGATTTATCTTGAAGTATGGGAGTAAAATTTTAGATGGTAGTTTGAAGAGTAGCTTAAAAGATTTAGGGTCGAGATTAGAGGGATAGATATTTAATAAAAAAGGCTTCCGTTTAGAAAGCCTTGAACTGAAAAAAAGCGAAGCTTTTAATTAGTTTTTTTCTCGGGCTTGCTTGGAGCAAGCATGAAGATGAGCAGAGCTAAAACTCCGGCAAGTAAGCCAATACTTCTACTGCCTACAGTGCCAAGGTCTACTCCGAAAGTTAGGTTTACCGGAAGGGTTACCTCGAGAGCTACTAAAATTCCGTAAGCCAAGATTAAACCCGCAATTACCAATACAATTATTCGTTTCATTGCATCAGGTTTTAAATTATTACTAAAATAAAAATAACTAAAATCAATTTACAATAAATTAAACTATATGTCAACCACAAAAGATTTCATAATTGAACAACTGAAGGAAGAAATTTCTAGTTTTAAGGCTGAAGTGAAAGAAAAATCAGTCGGTCGGGTTTTAAAAGTTTCTGATGGCATCGCCCTTGTTTCTGGATTATCCGAAGCGATGATGAGTGAAATCTTAACATTTAAAACAGATAAGGGTGATGTTTCTAGTGTTGCTTTAAATTTAGAAGAAAGCCAAGTTGGTGCCATTATTCTTGGCGACTATACTGCAATTAAAGAAGGGGACGAAGTTCATACTACTGGGAGAATTTTAGAAGTTCCAGTTGGCGAAGCTTTAATTGGTCGCGTTGTTGATCCTTTGGGGCAGCCTTTGGATGGTAAAGGAAAAATTGAAACTAATAAATTTTATCCAGTTGAAAAAATTGCTCCTGGTGTTATTACTCGTGCTTCAGTTAAAGAACCAGTTCAAACCGGCATTAAAGCGATTGATGCAATGGTTCCAATTGGTCGTGGTCAGAGAGAACTTATTATTGGCGACCGCCAACTTGGAAAAACTGCTTTAGCAATTGACGCCATTATTAATCAGAAGGGTCAGAACATGAAATGTATTTATGTTGCTATTGGTCAGAAAGAATCAAAGATTGCTGCTTTGCTTCGAAAATTAGAAGAAGCGGGTGCGATGGAATATACAACTATTGTTTTGGCTGGAGCTTCTACTCCTGCTTCACTATTATATATTGCCCCTTATGCCGGTTGTGCAATGGGAGAATATTTCTTAGATAAAGGAGAGGATGTTTTAATTGTTTATGATGATTTATCTAAGCATGCTGTTTCATATCGTGAAATTTCTTTATTGTTAAGACGTCCACCAGGACGCGAAGCTTATCCTGGCGATGTTTTTTATCTACATTCAAGATTATTAGAAAGAGCTTGTAAATTAAATAAGGAAAATGGTGGTGGGTCTATTACCGCTTTACCTATTATTGAAACTCAAGCGGGTGATATCTCAGCTTATATTCCAACTAACGTTATTTCTATTACTGATGGTCAAATCTTTTTGGAACCAGAAATGTTTTATAAAGGAAACCGCCCAGCGATTAATGCTGGTTTGTCAGTTTCTCGTGTTGGTTCCAGTGCTCAAATTAAAGCGATGAAAAAGGTTGCTGGTAAGATGCGTCTTGAAGCGGCTCAGTTCCGTGAATTAGCTGCTTTTGCTCAATTTGGTTCTGATTTAGATGAGGATACTAGCCGTAAGTTAGAGAGAGGTAAGCGTTTATATGAAGTCTTTAAACAAGATCAATATCAACCCCTATCTGTTGATAAGCAAGTGTTAATTTATTACGCCTTAATTAATGGCTATATTGATAATGTTCCGGTTGAACGTGTCGGAGAATTTGAAGCTGGCTTATATAAATATTCTGATATTAATAGTGATTTTTCTAAATTGATTGTTGAAAGAAAAGAAATTGATGAAGAAATCGAAGGTAAAATTAAAAGTTTAATTACAGATTATAAAGCAACGTTGGATTACTTAAGTTAATATGGCAAAAACCAAGGAAATTTCTCGTCGAATTAAGTCCATCACTAATACCAAAAAAATTACCAGAGCGATGGAAATGGTTGCGGCGGCTAAAATGCGTAAAGCGGTAGAAGCGGTGCTTAGGACTAGAACCTATGCTAATTTGAGCTGGGAAACTGTTTTAAATTTATCCGCGATGTCTAATGCTGACGAAGCTCAACATCCGCTTTTAACAAAACGTTCTGAAATTAAAAAAGCAGCTATCATTTTAGTAACTTCCAATCGTGGAATGTGTGGCGGCTATAATTCGGCGATTATTAATAAGGCCAAGTATTCAGTTAAGCGTCATTCCGAAGTTCCAGTAGAATTTATTTTAGTTGGAAAGAAGGGCTCATTAGTATATTCCCAGAATCAAATTGTTGCCGCGGAATTTCCTAAAAGTGATTTAGTGAAAGATGCTTCAGAGGTTACTCCAATTGTAAAATTAGCGATTAGCGATTTTTTAACAGGGAAGTACGATAAAGTATTTGTTGCTTATACTGATTTTATAAGTCCGGCTAAACAAATCCCACGCGTTAAACAACTTTTACCTATTGAAATAACGTCAGAAGATAAATATTTAGGTATTGTTGGTGACCCTAAGGTTAGTGTTGATAAAGAGATGCTAAAAGTTAAGGAAGAAAAACATTTGCAAGCACAATTAGGAAATGAATATATTTTTGAGCCAA
The DNA here is from genome assembly GCA_903945435.1 of uncultured bacterium. Taxonomy (GTDB): domain Bacteria; phylum Patescibacteriota; class Patescibacteriia; order Patescibacteriales; family UBA12465; genus UBA12465. The sequence continues at coordinate 3,560 of CAJAVM010000017.1, forward strand.
ACCCAACAGAAGTTTTAAATCAGATTATTCCACGTCTTTTGGAGGTTCAAATTTTTCAGGCCCTTTTGGAAGCTAATGCTTCTGAGCATAGTGCGCGAATGAGCGCGATGCATCAAGCAACGGAAGCGGCAACTGATATGGTAAAAGAGTTAACTTTATTTTATAACAAGGCTAGACAGGCGGGGATTACTGCAGAAATTGCAGAAATTAGTGCTGGTGCTAATGCTTTATTGGATTAATAAAATTTTAATTATATGACAACCCAAAAAAATAATTTCGGTAGCGTCAAACAGGTTATCGGCGTAGTCGTCGATGTCCATTTTGAAGATCACTTACCAGAAATATATAATGCTTTAGAGCTGGATTTAGCTGGCAAGAAGTTAGTCTTAGAAGTTGAACAACATATTGGTTCTAATATTGTTCGTTGTGTAGCCATGGGAACAACAGATGGTCTACGTCGTGGAGATAAAGCAATTGATACCGGCGGTCCAATTAGTGTTCCGGTTGGTGAAGAAACATTAGGAAGAATTTTCAATGTTTTAGGAGACGTTGTTGATGGTGGAGAAGCTCCAAAGACTGATAAAAAATACGGCATCCATCGTCCCGCTCCTAAATTTGTTGATCAATCAAGCAATATTGAAATTCTAGAAACTGGTATTAAAGTTATTGATTTGATTTGCCCGATTGTTAAAGGTGGAAAAGTCGGAATGTTCGGTGGTGCTGGTGTAGGAAAAACAGTTGTTATTCAAGAGTTAATTCATAACATTGCTTCAGAGCACGGCGGTTATTCAGTTTTTGCAGGAGTTGGAGAAAGAACTCGTGAGGGTAATGATTTGTATAATGAATTTAAAGAGAGTGGTGTTATTGATAAGGTTTCCATGGTGTTTGGTCAAATGAATGAACCACCAGGATCTCGTGCTCGCGTTGCTTTAACCGGTTTATCGATTGCGGAATATTTTCGTGATGAAAAACATCAAGATGTTTTATTCTTTGTAGATAATATTTTTCGTTTCACTCAAGCTGGTTCAGAGGTATCCGCTTTGTTAGGACGCATGCCTTCAGCGGTAGGTTATCAACCAACATTATCTTCAGAAATGGGAGAACTTCAGGAAAGAATTACTTCAACTAAGGACGGCTCTATCACTTCTATTCAAGCGGTTTATGTTCCGGCTGATGATTTAACTGATCCGGCTCCAGCAACAACCTTCGGTCACTTAGATTCTACTGTAGTTTTATCTCGTTCTTTATCAGAATTGGGTATTTACCCAGCGGTTGACCCCCTTGATTCATCATCTATTATTCTTGACCCGAAAATTGTTGGGCAAGAACATTATGAGGTCGCTCGTGGTGTGCAGATGATTTTACAAAGATATAAAGATTTGCAAGATATTATTGCTATTTTAGGAATGGAAGAATTATCCCAGGAAGACAAAGTAATCGTTGGTCGAGCTCGTAAAATTCAAAGATTCTTATCTCAACCTTTCTTCGTTGCCGAAGCATTCACTGGTCGTCCAGGAAAATATGTTAAATTAGCTGATACGGTTCGTAGTTTTAAAGAAATTTTGGATGGTAAGTATGATGATAAGAGTGAAGATGATTTCTATATGATTGGCGGAATTGAGGAAATGATCAAAGCTTAAAAAATAATAGATATGGCTAATCAGAAAATAATTAAATTTGAAATTGCGACTCCAGAACGTGTTGTTTTGAAGCAGGAAATTATTTCTATTACTGCTCCAACACAAAGTGGAGAAATCACAATTTTACCAGACCACATTCCCTTGGTTTCTATTTTGAAACCAGGAGTTGTTGAGGTTAAATTAGCTGATGGCGAAATTGAGATTATCGCAGTTTCTGGTGGTTTTATTGAAGTTTTAAAAGATAAGATAGTTATTCTTGCTGATTCAGCTGAAAAGGGCGCTGAGCTTGATGAAACTCAAATTATTGAAGCCAAGAAGCGTGCTGAAGAAGCTAAAGAAAAAGCTAAAAACGAAGTCCATTATGATTGGTCAGCAGTTGCCGCAAAGCTTGAAGTTGAAATGGCTAGAGAGAGGGCTTTGCATAAATGGCGTAAGTTAAAAAATATAAATCCAGTAAAATAAATATAAAATTGTATGTTTAATGAAAATAATATGTGTAATAACAAATTAAAACTTGAAGTAATGGACAAACATGACAATCACAACAACCACGAAGAGTTGTTTAACCAGGAGTGGGCAAAAAGCCAAGAGAATACAATTGTTCAAGCCTTGAAGGCTGGTGAAAAAATCGAAGAAAAACTTTTCGAATTACCTGGGTTTCAGAAAGCTTTCGATCATGAGCTAACTTGTTTAGAATGCTCTGACGGTCGAATTTGTTCTGGACCTAAAATAGCTTTAGCCGGTCAGGGCATATTGCTTGGACTTGAAGATTTGGCTATTTTAGAAAAGGCTATTAAAGACAAGGGTCTTACTATCACTGGCCATGAGAATTGTGGAGCCGCTGGCATTGCTCACCCAGGCGAACATAGCGATTACCATGGCTATGAGTATACCAAGGAGCTAGCTAGCAGTACTGGCAATACTTATCGGGAAGTTCATCACGATGAATTTAAATGCGCAGTTCATAATGAGCGTGCTTTAGTTCTTGAAGGGACTGGGCGTTTCGATGTCGCTAATCTGGAAGGTTTTCCGGGACAATTTATTAGCTCCGCTTCTCATTTTGGCTTAAGTGCTGAATATCAAAAGACTGAAGCTAAAGCTTTAATTAACATTGCTCTAGGAAGTCATTCTTTTGGTGAAAGATTTGATGAGGAGAATCCTTTCTACCTAATCGTATCAGCTAAAGACGCTGAGCAATTGGAAGTTACTACTAAATTAGCCGAAGAAGTTGCCGCCGAATTTGATGGTCGAGTTAAGGTTAGTAGTTTCATCGCTCCTAAAGAAGTAATTTAATAAAACCTATTACTATCTGGATTTAAAAAGCCGCTTATAACAGCGGTTTTTTTACAGATTAATTATTTAATATTAGAGTAAAATATAAGCAATTAAAACTAGGCCAGCGATTATTCTATACCAGCCGAAGGGAACAAAATTATTTTTTTGGATGAATTTAAGAAAGAACTTAATTCCGATTATTGCAGTGATAAAAGCGGTAATAAGTCCTACTAGCCAAACAATTATTTCTTGATTATTTAATACTGGAGGAGTTTTATATAAATCTAAAACAGTGGCCGCGAGCATAGTTGGCATAGCAAGGAGGAATGAAAATTCAATAATATTTTTTCGAGAAATTCCGAGAGAAAGTCCGCCCATAATAGTTGCGGCTGAACGAGAAACTCCAGGGACGACAGCTAGTGCTTGAAAGATGCCTATTAAAGCGGCTTGGCGGTATGAAATAGCAGTTAACTCGGTATAATTTGATTGTTGAATAATTCCACTGGAAATTGATTTTTTCGCAAAATATTTTTCTAGGATGATTAAAATTACGCCGCCGATAATTAAAGCCCCGGCAATAGTAGGGAGGCTATCCATCAAATAATTTTTTACTAGCTTATAAACCGTTAAACCGATAATCGCTGTTGGAATAAAGGCGGCGGCTATTTTGAGTATAAGTTTAGGATTTTTGATTAACGTTTTAGCGTATAAGACGGCCACTGATAAAATCGCACCTAATTGGATTGAGATTAAAAAGCTAGTCAAAAAAACAGAGTTAGAAATTTGTAGCCATTTTGCGGAAACGATAAGATGGGCAGTTGAAGAGATTGGTAAAAATTCGGTAATACCCTCGATTAAACCTAGAATAATAGATTGTATAATAGTCATATTGTATAATTATCTGAATTGATTATAACATTTTGTAACTTGTTTGTCCCGACTTGTTTATTTTGCTATAATATAAGTGATAAATTAAATAAATTACTATGTCTGTAAGTAAAATAAAAGATAAAAAATCAATTATTGTGGCCGTTTCTGGTTATTTTAATCCGCTTCACGTTGGCCACCTTGATATGATAGAGAAAGCTAGAAAATTGGGCGATAGATTGATTGCGATTATTAATAATGACGAGCAAGTTGTGCTTAAGGGGAGCGTTCCTTTTATGTCTGAAAAGGATCGCATTCGAATTGTAAAAGCTTTGCGCGATGTTGATGAGGTTTTTTTATCAGTTGATAAAGATAAAACCGTATGTCGTTCGCTTGCTAAAGTTCGCCCTAATATTTTTGCTAATGGTGGCGATAGGAAGAGCATTGGTGATGTTCCGGAATATCCGATTTGCAGAAAATTAGGAATTAAAATGGTTGATGGTTTAGGAAAAAAAATTAGAGCGAGTTCTCAGATGATTGCGCGTGCGGCTGCTCTTAAATCAGAGAAAGAATTGGAAAAAGTAAAAACCAAAAAATAAGTTATGCTTAAATTGTCTAAACCATGGGTAATCACGGGATTGATTATAATGCATATTCTATTTCTATTTACCATTAGACCCATTTACCGGTATTTAATTAAACCAAATAAACAATATTTTCCGGCATTCATTGAAAATTTTATTAGTCAAAGAGAAAATAAGCAAAAGCCCAGCGCTGTTTCTTATAGACCAGAAGAAACCATTAAAGTTCTTGAGGGTTGGACTTTAGACGATATTCATAATTATTTAAGCTCAGCTGGTAAATGGAGTTCTGCTGATTTAGAATCAGTTATTGGCAAAGCAAAAGTTGATTACCGCAATTTAGATAATACAGATTTTCCATTTGATTTTTCTCAGCAATTTTCTTTTTTGAAAGATAAACCGAAATATTATAGTCTAGAGGGATTTTTATTTCCTGATACGTATAGAGTCTATGCTGATGCGACGGTAGATGATGTAATAGTTAAAATGTTAGAGAATTTTGATGAAAAATTAACGGATAAAATGCGCCAGGATATTGTCTCTCAAGGAAAAACAATTTATGATATTATTATCATGGCATCTTTAATCGAAAAAGAAGCGCCGATAGATTATGAGGACCCCGAAAATCGAGACGCAAGAATAGTATCTGATATTTTTTGGGGAAGACTGCAGACTAACCAAGCACTGCAATCTGACGCCACTCTTTCATATTTATTAAAAGATAATAATCCTAGTCATTCCACTAATGATTTAGAAATTGATTCTCCTTATAATAGTTATAAGTATCGCGGCTTACCACCAACTCCAATTTGTAATCCTGGAATCAGGGCAATTGAAGCAGCCATTTATCCGATTAAAACTAATTATAATTATTTTTTAACTAGCTTAAATGATGGCCAGATATATTACGCAGTAACTTACGATGAGCATTTGCAAAATAAATATAAATATTTGAAATAAATTTATGTTTTCAGAACAGCCGGTAGTTTTAGCATCAGATACTAACCAGAAGTACGAAGAGCCTCAATCTGCTGGTAAAAAACCGACAAAGAAAATGATTATTCTTGGAGCACTTATTGTAGCCGTTATTGTATTTACGGTTGCAATCTTTTTGATTGTTAAAAATTATCGAAATAATCATGTTGCGCCAGTTATTCAGGAAAGTAAACAAGAAGAAACTAATCCGATTATTCTTCCAAATCTAGAGCATTCTCAAGAAGCAACTTCTACTTCGACGGCTACAACTATTGCTGATTTAGCAGTTGAATATTTATCTTTTACGGAATTTTATAAAAAGCCAGCAAATGATTTAGAGGTAAATATCAGTGATTATACTTTACCGATTAATATTAAATTAGACGGCATGAATTATTATGACCTTTCTCGTAAATTAAACCTTGAGCCTGGTATTGCTAGTTTAAATAGCCGTGGATTTACGTTAATAGATAATCCTTGGCAAAATGAGGCGAGCGATTTCTATTCTATTTATGATCGTTTGGAGGAAAAACAAATACCGTTTTTAATTACTGCTGATTTTATAGCCTATTATTATCAGAATATGACTAAAAAGGTTTTTAAGGATATAGAGGCTAATATTTTTTATGACAATTTGTGGCTTATTAATAAAGAACTTTATATTTTAGCAAAGAATCGATATGAAACAAGATTGGCATCTATTGGAGAAATAAATGATTCAATTTTGGAGGGGCAACGCTTAGAGATGGCTTTTTTTGCAGTTTCTTTAGAGTTGTTAAAACCAACTCTTGATCAAATATCCTCGAACTCTGCGATTGATAGCACTACTAAATTTAATGAAGCGGACGTAGAAAAATTTCATTTAATTGTACCTCCGTATTTAAAAGAGGATGTTGATAAAGAAGTTGCTCTAATTAGAGCTGGTAAGGTTAGCGCTAAATCACCAAATCTTTTATACCAAAGAAACTATAATGAATTTGTGGTTCCTAAAGAATATAAGGTAGACGCAAAATTAAATAATTTTTATTTGGCTTCTCGTTGGCTTAATTCGGTTTTTCCGCTTGAATATAGAAATGAAAAATGTGCCGATTGTTTGTTGGATAAAGAAGATTGGCGCTTAAGTATGATTGCCGCTAGTTTTATTTCGACAGATTTTTCTAGTCGTCCTGATTTAAAAAATCGTTGGGCGAGAATTTATAAATTGATGGCCTTTTTCAGAGGTTTAAGAGAAGAAATAGATTATGTAGATTATCGCGACGCTTTGGTAAGAATTTTTGGAGAAAATTACAATATTGAGAATCTCTTTGATGATAAAAATAAAGAAGCTAAAAATAATTTAGATAGCTTAAGAGATGAGTTATTAAAAGGCGATTATTCGGCGATTAGAGGTGCGATTGATAAAACTAATCCAGCTAATAAAAAACTCATTGGCTTTAAGATGTTAACTGAGTCTTATTGGCCAAATGAGTATTTATTCAAAAACTTAACCTCGCCTCTAGTTGGTTCTTATCAGGGGACATCAAGCAAGCTTAGTGATATCACTTACTGTGATATCAGAAAGGTTATTACTCGTTGTAATGGTTTTTCTCTTGATATTGCTAATATGATACAGCCCATGGCTGGTAATACAATTTTTGATAGAAATACTCAGTATGTAAATTATAAAACTCAGTCCGCTAAATTAGTTGATCAGTTTAATCACGACGCTTTATGGCACACCTCAAATTATTGGTCCACTCTTAGTCTAATGGAGGCGATTTTAAATTCCGATGCTAAAAAACTACCAGCTTTTGCTGATTCTGATGAATGGCGCCAAAAAAACCTTAAGACTGCAGTTTCCGCTTGGATAAACTTGCAATTACCTTTAGAAAAATTTTCTTTAACACCAGTGTTTAAGGGACAAAGTCTAAGTAATTTTTCTCGTTATAATGAGAATGTGTATGTCGAGCCTAGTTTGCCGATGATTAATGAGCTCATTGCAACTAATGATATGTTGGCTCAAATGTTCACGGCTTTACGTCTTAATGATGAATTGAATTTAACAGCTCAAAGTGTACAAGCAATCGATACAGACTTAAAAATTTTACGAGATATAATGATAAAAGAGTTAACTTCAGAGCCTTTAAATGAGAAAGACGGGGAGGCAATTGCTGATTTTGCAAGAAAATTTTCAATTGATAAAAAAGAGGAAAGTAGCAAGATTTTGATAATTCCTTCACCCGTAACCAAGAGTGTTCTCAAAGAAAATGTTGGCCGTCTTAAACTCTTAATTCTTGTTCATCAATCAGCTGGCAATAAAGTAATCTCAGTTGGCCCAGTTTGGGATTATCAAGAGACTAGATAGTTTATAATTATATTATATATTAGCGCGTATACTTGAAGATAAAAATTTCTTGTCCACCAACAGTTTCCCAATTATCTGCTGTTAGTTTTGCGGCATTAATAATTTTTGTGCTTTCATTCCAGTATTTGTTTATTATTAAATAGGCCTCATTAACCTCAACTAAATCCATGGCTTTTAACATGGTTTCACGGTTGGGGTTTTTATATACTATATCTAGATAATATTGATAAAGACGGCCGCCGGTTGGTATTGGATAAAAATATATTAATCCTTGAGGAGTCTGGTAGTAATGATTAAAGCCTAATAATTGCAAAGCAGCAATTGATACTTGTTGATTAGCGAGTACAACATAATTATTATTTGTTTGTTCATCAATTTTTTTGACCGCCTCTAAATCAAAACGACTAGTACTATAGCCGCGAGAATTAAAATATCTATCAAAACGAGGGTAGGCAAGATATAAAGAAATTGTAATAAAAATAGCTATCAAAATTAACCAGAATAATTTTAGACTCCTTTCTGGTAGCTCGCTAATTTTTGCAGTAAATTCTCTAATAGTTAGGATTATAAAAGGGCTCAAAAATATAACCGCGATAGTCATTAAGCGGTTTGCGTAGTCGCTTTGCTCATAGTTAATTATTTGTTGGAAAGAAATTTGGCTACTTAAAATAAAAGCGGCGATTGAAGATAGGCCCATCGCTAATAATCCCTTCCAGGGCCAGATTTCTTCCTGAGAAAAATTATATTTATTTTTTTTATAGAATAATACAACTCCGATAATTATTAGAAGCAAGATAAGGAGCTTGTTATTATGAGATAGAAAATATGTTAGATTAAGGAGCCAACTTTCGCTACCGGCTGAGGAGAAAATAAAAATTGATTTTATTTGACTGATGATAATATTGAGACCGAGATTGATATTTTCAATTTTTCCGCCGCTAGCTATAAAAAGAGCGAGAGGAATAAAAATAGTATTAACAAAAATAAGCACGGTCGAGATGATTCGTCCGGTAAACTTGCTTGTTTTAGATTTATAATATTTAGCCACCAGCCATATACTCCAGATAATTGCTGGGATTCCGGAGAGGGGATGAATGGCGGTAGTTGTTAGAGCAAAAATAATAGCCGTAGTTGGATTTTTATAAATTAAACCACTGATAATAGCGGCAATAATAAAAATATAGCTTAAATTTTGAGGGGTGCTAATAATAAACAGAGGGAAGCTTAAGGCTAGTATAATTACCGTCCCGAGAAAGCTATAGTTATCCTCTTTAATATTTTTTGTAATAACCTGAAACAATTTAGATATTAAGCTCGGAATTAATACCGTTGCCATTAGTAATACTAATAATTTATTTAAAATATAAATTGGTATTCCAAAAATTTTGTGGATGCTAATAATTAATCCATACTCGCCTAAATAATAAGGAGTTTTTGGTAAAACAACTCCGGCCTTATCGATTATTTCCATGGCGGCCTGGTGGATGAAAGGATCAAACCCATAGCCAATTTTATATACGACTACCGCTACGGCCAAGCTTAGGCAGTAATGGCTACTGATTAAAAATATTTTTATTGGCTGAGATATATTTTTATTAAGTACGGCGATTATGAGAGTTAAAGAGCTTAAAAAGTAGAAGTAAAAGAAAACGCTGGAGACTTTTTCCCAGGGAGAAATAAAGGCGCTATCACTACGACCAAAATAGAGTTCTAGGCCGGAGGCCAACAGAAAGGCAACATACGCTAAGATTATAAGTCTTTCTTTTAGTAGAAGCTGTTTGAGATTACTAATTACAAGGGGTGAGTTGTAAGTTTTTTCAGCGGGTTCAATTAAATTATATTTATTTAAGATAATTAGGCTAATAATAGATAAGATAATCGTTAAAAGTACTCCTAATAAATTTAGAGCATATAAATAATAGATTATAGCACTAAAAATGATAATTAGAGAGGTAAAAATTATCATATTTTGTCCGATATTATTAGGTATTTTTCTTGAATGCCAGATTTTCATATATTTACTATAATGATAGCAAATTCTTGCTAAAATTGGCAATTTCGGATAACATTAAATTAATGAAAATCCAATTTAAATCTTATATTAATCTTATAATAGTTGTCTTATTGGCGACAGTCTTTTTTGGTTTAACTTCTAGTTTCCAATATTTAACTCAAGATCCAAGCTATACTAAATGGTCGTCTCCGGACGAAACGGCAAATTATTTTTTTGCTAAGCGTTATAGTGATGGCCAGGGAATAGCAATGTTTGATTCCGCAGCGGTTGTCGGTAATGGGATGATTATGCCTAGAAGTGTGAGAAGTGATTCTGGATGGTTAAAGCCGGTTAGTTTTTTGGGAATAATACTAATGTATGGAACCATCGGCTCAATTTTAGGCTCAGTAGTTATTCCTTATCTCACACCATTTTTTGCCGCTTTAGGTATCATTATTTTTTATCTCTTAATTAAGAAAATATTTACTGATAGAATCGCGTTGATTTCTGCTTTTTTGTTGGCCTCATTTCCGGTATATGTTTACTATACAATTAGGAGTATGTTTCATAATGTGTTGTTTATTGTCTTGGCATTGCTCGGAGTTTATTTAGTGATAATCGCTGTGGGTGAAAAAAAACCGAAAAGCGTAGAGGTTCCTATTGTAAAATGGAGTCGCAAATTTATTTCATTTCGTTTAAGTTTTAGTGCTTGGTTTAAAATGTTGGCTGCTTTTGCGGGTGGCTTATTTGCAGGCTTAGCCTTGATTACGCGCTTGTCAGAAATTATTTGGCTAGCTCCAGCTGCTTTTATTGTGTGGTTATTTTATGCAAAAAGACTAGGTATTACAAAATTAATTTTAATTTTGTGTGGTTTATTTTTAGCGGTTATTCCTAATGCGTATTTTAATCAAGCTTTATATTCAGCTCCTATTTACGGTGGTTATAATGAAATGAATCGTTCTATAGATGATTTATCTAAAACTGGGTCAGCCATGATACAGTCTATTGGTAAAACTGGTAGTAATTATGGCCCATATTTAGAAACTATTTACCGGAATGTTTTTTATTTTGGTTTTAATCCTAGTCAATCGATCGCTATGGCGAAGCATTATATTCCCGAAATGTTTCCTGTTCTGGTGGCCTTGTTCATATTTGGGCTAGTTATTTTATTTGTCCAAAATATTATTAAATTTAAAAAACAGTATTTAGCTTATTTGCTAGCTTTTATATTCTTAAGCTTAACGTTAATTTTTTATTACGGTAGCTGGAAGTTTAATGATAATCCTGACCCTAATAGATTTACTATTGGTAACTCTTATACTAGATATTGGCTTCCTATATATTTAATGATGATGCCGATTGCTTCTTTAGCAATCGTAAAAGTAAGCAGTGCGTTCTTTTTTGCAGGGCAAGAAGTCCGTCAACGTTGGAGAAAAATTGCAATTGGCGGTTTACAAGCAGCTTTAGTTTTTTTGATTATTTCTTCAAGTGCTATTTTTGTGATGTATGGCTCAGAAGAGGGAATCGCTTATTTATATTACAACCACATATCGGAAAAAGAAAATACTCAGAGAGTTTTTGCTTTAACTGAACCGAACTCAGTTATTATTACTAAGTATTATGATAAGTTCTTTTTCCCTGATAGAAGAATAATCATGGGGACAATTCCTAATGATGAACTTTTAATTGCTGTTCAAAGATTAGTTGAATTCTACCCAGTTTATTATTATAACTTTTATTTAAATGAGGCCGATGTTGTTTATTTAAATGATAGGAAATTAGCACCGTATAAATTAAGAATGTCTTTAATAAAAAAAATGAATCGTAACTTTGGTTTATATAAGTTGGAGGCCGCGCCAGAAATAATCGAAGTTATCCCTGATAAAATATGAAGAAAACCTTTAACATCATTACGATTGGTTGCCAAATGAATAAAGCTGATAGCGAGCGCCTAGCCGCTTTTTTAGAAAGTAATAGCTTTAAAAGTAGTCCTAACATAAAAACAGTTGGTTTAATTGTGATAAATACTTGTAGTATTAGACAGACTGCTGAGGATAGACTTTATGGCCTAGTAAATCAAATTAAAAAAGATAATCCTTTATCTAAAATTGTAGTAACCGGATGTTTAAGTCGTCGTGAAGATGTTCAAAAAAGATTGGTTGATAGGGTTGATGTTTTTATGCCGATTAACGAAATCCCAAATATTTTAGATTTATTGGCTAAGCGAGAAATAAAAACTAAATTAAGTTTAGATGAGGTGCGCTTGTTGCAAGGGGAGAAATATTTATCGATTATTCCTAAACATGATAATAAATTTAGCGCTTATGTCCCGATTGGTAATGGTTGTAATAATTTTTGTTCTTATTGCGTAGTCCCTTATGCTCGAGGACGCGAAGTTTATCGCCCCGCTGTTGAGGTCGTTAAAGAAATTAAAGACTTAGTTGCTAGTGGATATAAAGAAATTATATTAATTGCACAAAATGTTAATAGCTATCATGATCAGAAAAATAATTTTCCTAAATTATTAAAAAAGATTACTGCTATTTCTGGAGATTTTTGGTTAAGATTTTCTTCCAGTCATCCTAAGGATGTAAGTGATGAGCTTATTGCCGTTATGGCTTCTTCAAAAAAAATATGCCCTCATTTTCATCTTGCTGTACAGTCTGGAGATGATAAAATTTTAACCGCGATGAATAGAAAATATACAGTTGCTCACTTTATCGATAGACTTGAAAAAATTAGAACTGCGATGCCAGAGATTTCGGTAACCACGGATGCTATTGTTGGTTTCCCTGGAGAAACAAAAAAACAATATCAGAATACAGTAAAATTATTTAAAGACATGAAGTTCGATTTAGCATATATTTCAAGGTACAGCCCTCGACCAGGAACGGTTTCTTATAATATGAAAGATAATGTGAGTAAGGAAGAGAAACAAAGAAGAGAAGAGGAATTAGACGTTATTTTAAAAAGAACTGCTTTTGAGAATAATGAAAAATTTATTGGTCAGACTGTACGAGTATTAATCGAAGGGGTAAATAAAAAAAATAAATTTTATGGTAAGACTGGTAGCTACAAGGTAGTGATAGTCGAGTCCATTGGTAAAATAAAGAAATCTATAATTGGAAAGTTTGTAAATGTTAAGCTCGAGAAGCTTAATAAATTTGGTTTTTCAGGAAAGATAATTGAATAAACGTGTTTGGTTATGAAAATTAAGGTTCCACAATCTAAATCGATTAAGCCTAAAGTTGTAGTAATTTTAGGGCCGACAGCGAGCGGTAAGACTGCATTGGGTGTTAAATTAGCCCAGATTTTTAATGGTGAAATTATTAGTGCTGATAGTCGCCAGGTTTATCGAGGGATGGACATTGGAACCGGTAAAGATTTAAGTGAGTATAAAATTGGTCGTAATAATATCCCTTATCACCTAATAGATATTATTCAACCAAATACTAAGTTTAACTTAGCTCGTTATCAAAAGCTCGCCCTTAAGGCCATTAATGAGGTTATCAGCCGCGGTAAGCTCCCTATTGTAGTTGGAGGTACAGGCTTATATTTACAAGCAATAGCTGATAATTATCATTTATCTGAAATAAAAATAAATAGCAAAAAAAGATTAGAGCTAGAGAAAAAAACTCGCGTCCAATTGCTTGAGGAATTAACTGCTTTAAAACCGGAATTTGTTGCTCAGCTAAATAATAGTGATAAAAATAATCCTCGTCGTTTAATTAGATATATAGAAATAATTTCTGGCTCCGGAGAGATGGTCCAACGTAAGGGGAAATCATTATTTGATTTTTTAATTTTAGGGATTGAGATTAGTGATGAAAAAATGAAATCTAAGATTGTGAGCCGTCTTAATAATCGTTTAGATAGGGAGGAAATGATTGCTGAGGTTAAATCTTTGAAAGAAGCAGGAGTATCTTTTCGTCGTTTAATTTCGTTTGGTTTAGAATATAAATTTATTAGTTATTTTTTGCAGGATAAAATAAGTCGTGAAGAAATGGTTGAAAAACTTGGGAATGCTATTTATCGCTTTGCAAAAAAACAGAAGACTTGGTTTAGACGTTGGGAAAAGCAGGGGAGAGTAATAAATTGGATAGCCGATATCGACGCCGCCACTAAAAAAATAAAAACATTTTTAAAAACCTCGGATTAATCCGAGGTTTTTTTGAAGTTTATGTGAGGTTTTATTTTAAGAATTTTTCTAGTAGTTCTTTGGTAAGCGCTGGGTTAGCCTTTCCCCCAGTTTCAGCCATTACTTTTCCTAGCAAAAACTGAATAACATTAGTTTTTCCTTTTTTATATTGTTCAGCTTGTTCTTTATTTTCATCAATTATTTTTTTGATAGTTTTTTCTAAATCAGCTTTATTATCCATTTGTTCTAAGCCCATTTTTAGCATAATATCCGTTGGGTCGCCACCCTGATTATACATAAAATCTAAAATAGTCTGTCCGGCTGAAGAATTTATTTTATTTTGATAGATAAGACAAACAAGTTCAGCAAAATTTTCGGCGGTAATTTTAATCTGAGTAATATTTTCGTTGTTAGCTTTTAAGTGCTTCATTAGTTCGCTCGCAATCCAATTCCCGGCAATTTTTGCAAGTTTTTTATCTTGTCTATCAGCACTATCGCCATTAGCTTCTATCCAAGCCTCAAGCTCTGAAATAACATTTTCAGTCCAGTTGGCTAAATTTTTATCACTCACTATAATTTCTAAAATATCATCATTTAGACCGTATTCTTGTTGAAATCTCTTAAATTTACTATGTGGTAATTCTGGTAGGCTCGCATTAATATTCGCGAGCCATTCGCCGTCTACTTCTATTGGGGGAATGTCTGGTTCAGGAAAATAACGATAATCGGCAGAAGTTTCTTTTATTCTTTGGCTTACTGTTTCATTTTTTTTATCATCCCAACCACGAGTTTCGCCAATTATTTCTTCTCCTTGCTCAAGGACAAGAGTCTGACGTTTAACTTCAAAAATAATTGCTTTTTCTAGAGCTCTAAAAGAATTAATATTTTTTACTTCAACTTTGTGGTTTAATTTATTTTTTTTGATTGGCTTAATCACCCCATCTTCATATTTGAAGCTACCTTCTTCTTGAACACTAACATTAGCTTCGCAACGCATTTGCCCTTTTTCCATATCAGCGTCGCTGATTTCTAGATAGCGTAGAATTTGTTGATATCTTTGACAGAATTTTTTTGCTTCGGCAGCATCTTTAATAACAGGATCGGTTACAAGCTCCATTAAAGGCGTCCCAGCACGATTAAAATCGATTAGAGTGCTATCAGAGTTTTTAGGATGGAATGATTTACCGGTATCTTCTTCAAGGTGAATTCTGGTGATAGAAATTTTTTCTTCGCCGATTTCTAAATAGCCAGAATAAGCTAAAGGTTGGTCGTATTGAGAAATCTGGTAGCCCTTTGGTAGATCAGGATAAAAATAATTTTTACGATCAAATTTAGATAAACGGTTAATTTTACAATTTAAAGCTAGCCCAACGGCAATCACGGATTCAATCGCTTTTTTATTAGGGACGGGAAGTGTCCCGGGATGACCAAGACAAATAGGACAGACGGTAGTATTCGCTGTTTTCCCCTCGGAGTCATTATCGCAAGAGCAAAACATTTTGCTTTTTGTTTTTAGTTCGGCGTGAATTTCCAAACCGATGATAGTTTGATAGGCCATATATTAAAGTTTTAATTTAAAATTTTCCCGAGCTACCGAAGCCAGCATCGTGACGGTCGGTAATATCTTCTAGTTTACCTTCCTCTAATTCTGAGGAAGCAATTTTTTGGATAATAATTTGAGCAACTTTTTGACCAGGGACGATATTGAAAATATCTTCACTGAGATTTTTAACAACCACTTTTATTTCGCCCCGATAATTAGAATCGATTACACCACCCATAGTTGTTATTCCTTCATTTGCGAGGCCACTTTTATCCCAAATCAAACCCGCATAGCCATTAGGAATCATCATTTTAATTCCAGTTGAAACTAAGGCTTGACCGTAGGCGGTAATAGAATAATAGTCGTTAGCATATAAATCGTAACCGGCATCACTAGCATGTGCTTTTTGTGGAATTTTTGCTTCAGCGGTAGTTTTTTCTACTTTTAATTTTATAGAGGAGTCAGCTTGATTAACTGGGATGTTGGTTTGATTAACGGGGATAGTAGTTGGGATAACGGGGGTGGTAATTGGAGCTAGGATTGGCTCTGGTATGATTATTGGTTGTTGAGGTTGCGCGACTGGTTGTGGAGTCGGGATGAACGGCTGCGGAGTAGGAGCGACCGGTTGAGCCATTGAATTATTTAAGTTGTTGTTAGTATTATTAAAAATTAAATCGCGATTTTTTAAGATTTGTTCATTAGCGCCAATTAGACTACCGATTTGTTCAAATCCACGTCCAACTTTAGCCTGATGGACAATGAGCTGACTAGTTGCGAGCCATACTAAAAAATGAATAGATTCTCGGCTTAAAATTTGGCCGTTATGGGTACATTTAATTAAACGGAAACCAGGCAAAGTATTCGCAATTTCTAGATAGGTTTGTTCAGCTTGCTTTAAATGAGTAAAATTATTTTCATGAATATCAGTAGTTTTTCCAGTCCAATCTTCACGCGATCTTTCTTTCGCTAACATAAAAGAGATTTCTGGTTCGACTTGAAGGACGATAGTTAAGTCTGGTTTTGGAATTTCAAATATTTTATATTCTAAATCATAAAGCCAATTGAAAAAAACTTTTCTTTCAAGTGGATTTTCTATTTTACAACCTTGATGACCTAAGCTAGCACTCGTATATCTATTTGCTAAAACAATTTTTCCTTCTTGAAGCCATTTTTTAATTCTTGGACTAGCATCAAAACGGTCAACTGCATAAAAAATAGAAGCCTTGTATGGGTCGACATCATTAGCTTGGCCGTATTTACCGGAGAGGTATTCTTCTACTAATCCGGCTGATTTAGTATTATATTGAGGAAAATCGGCAACTGCTACAGCGTAGCCTTCCGCTTCTAGTTTTTCTTTAAGCAAGTTAAGCTGAGTGGTTTTTCCACTTCCATCTGTACCATCGATTACGATAAATTTTCCTGAATAGTTTTCCATAGTTTTATTTTTTTATCTCATCAAAAATTTTATCTAATTGAGAATGTAATTCTGATAAGGAGCCATTGTTGTCAAGTTTAAAAACAGCCTTCTCCATTACTACTGGAATTTCTTGTTCGGCTTCTTTATTACAATCATCGAGAAATTCTTCAAAAGTTTTATCAATATCTCCCTTGTTTTCATTACGGAGTTTCATTCTTTCATAACGTGTTTGGATACTAGCGTCAATACTGATTAATTTGAATTCTGGTAAACCACTTAAATGCATAATATCGTCCATGCGTCTTACCCCATCAACAATTACAATATCTCCTTTATCATTTTTAGCATCTTCGGTTATTACTTTCGCTAGAATATCGCTACCAAAGCGTGTTCTGACATCTAGAGAAAGATTTTGCATATTTTCTCTATCAATTGGTAAATATAAACGATTTAAAATATTTCTTAAAACTGTAGAAAATTTATAACTTGAAGCGTTATATTTTTCTTCGATATATTTTTTGCTTACATCTTTTCCGCTTGCAATAGGACCAACAAGGCCGATAATAATTTTTGGCATAGTTATTTTTTAATAATATCGGCTAGACCGCGTCTTACGTCCCAATCATCTAAATCTAAATCAGAATATAGTTTTAAATTAGGAAATTTTTTAATTACCGCGTGGTGCATTTTATGAGCAATAGTACGAAGGGATGGATGAACAGTCCTATTAGACCTTAGTTCAATTACATACACAGCTGCTGGTAGGGGAAAAGTAAGGTGACAAGATACATTAAATCCAATCGCGATATAATATTGTTTAATTTCTGGAGTTGTTTCTAATTTATCAATTAATATTTTTTGTGCAGTAATTAAAGCAAGAGCTTCGGCACGTAAATCTTCGGGAAGTTGTTCTAAATACCAATCGCTAAAGCCTAATCCAGAAGTTAATAATGGCATGCGACCAACACCGTTGCGATGGCGTTGAATATCTCTAAACGAGCCGAAGTCTAATTTAAAATCAAAAGTAAAAGTTCCTAAATCACCTAAAAAATTAGGTAAGCCAATTTTAGGGGGGCGAGCGTCTATTGTTTTTTGGTATTTAATTAAATCCTCCGTTTTTACTGTTGTTATCATGGAAAAATCGACTGGATTTTCTGGGTTAAAGTAAGAATATTCATTTACGGTTTGAGCTCTATAGGCTTCCTGCTCTTCATTTAAAATATGAGAAAAACTATGAGAATATTTTTCTTTTAACTTTTCTAAAATTGTTTCTGCACTTTGGCGGACTTCTAGTAATGGGTGATGGCGAAGTAAGACTAGGTGGTCCCAGGCCTGACGTAAATTAGTATGCCAGCTTAATTGAGTTGTGATTCCGGCAGGAAGGAAACCACGCATAATATCGAATCCACGAGCCTTGATTGCTTTTATATAAACACCCTCATCTTCGCTTTCTGGACGAGGGAATTTAGTCATTAAATATTGTTGGATTCTTTCCTGATTATTTATATAGAAGCTCATCCAATTATCCAAAATAGCTTTTGACTCAGGAGTTCCAATCGGGTCAATGATTTCTTGTTTACCCATATCTATATAACGGGTACTGGTTTCTTGCCCGCTGTATAACTGCCAGTCCTGGATAGCTTTATCGCCTAAGATACTAATATTTTCGATGAAGATAGTTGTACTTCCACAATCGGCGATACTAGCATGACCATAGCCAACGTAGAATGTCGCCATAAATTTTCCAGAGCCGCTAGCTTTAACTTTCTCAACGTGTTCAGTTACGCTTTTTGGACTTCTGGAATACAGCGCTTGCATCATTGCAACGTCTTCTGGATTAAATTCATCGTAAATAAAGATGTTAGACATATTATTGTTTTAGTTATTGTCTTAATACTTTGTCACTTCTTCGGATAAAAGTACATACTCTATTTGAGCTTCTTTGAAGATTTCTTTGCTTCTTGCTCCAGCTTGATAATCTTGTGCACAAACCACCCTTTTAATTCCGGCATTAATAATCATTTTTGCGCAAGTATAACAAGGGGACATTTTGCAGTATAGAGTTCCTCCTTCAAGTGCAATTCCCATGCGAGCTGCTTCGCAGATAGCATTTTGTTCAGCATGAGCTGTTCTGATACAGTGATTAGTCTGAGTTCCGTCAGCATGAGTAACCATATGCATTTCATGTCCGACTTCATCGCAGTGAGGAGTACCAACAGGGGAACCAACATATCCAGTCGAAACAATACGACGATCTCTAGTAATTACACATCCAGTGCGCCCGCGATTACATGAACCGCGACTAGCAACCATCTCAACTATTTTCATAAAATACTCATCCCAAGAAGGACGTTTATAAATTTCTTCTTGTTTGTTTTCTGAAGTTGATGATTGTGGTTCGTTCATATTTATAGAGATTAATTAGAAGGCTAAAAACTAGCGTTCTTGTGCTTATATTTTAATATATTATTACAATAAAATAAATCTTGACAGAAGGTGATTTCTGTCTTGCGACCCTTTCAAAATGAGTAAAAAGGGGATAAAATGATATTAGGATCTAGCCTAATTTTTTTAATCCGTCTGATTGTCTATATGCTAAGTAAATTTAGAGAAGATTTGGCTAATAATAAAGAACTTTTCTTAAAAGTAAAGGTTTTTCCTAATGCTGGCCGAAATGAATTAAAGGGTGAAATGTCTGATGGTACCCTCAAAATAGGAGTTGTTGCTCAAGCTGAGGATAATAAGGCAAATATTGCGCTCATAAAGTTTTTGGCTGATGAGTTGGGAGTAAGAAGATATCAGCTCCAAATAGTAAGCGGCGCCTCTGATCGTTTTAAAGTAATCAAGGTTGGTCGCTAATGTTTTATGGACCTATCTGTTATAATCGTTTCTTGGAACGTAAAAGAAAAACTTAAAGCTAATCTTAAAGCTCTCTTTGATTCGGGGAGTGATTTTAAATTTGAAGTTATCGTTGTGGATAATAACTCTAACGACGGTAGCGTACAAATGGTAGAAGAAAGTTTTCCGGAAGTTAAGTTAATAAAAAATTCAGACAATCTTGGTTTCTCTAAAGCAAATAATCAGGCAATAAAAATATCGACTGGCAGTTTTATCTTATTACTTAATCCAGACATGCAGGTTAACAAAGATACATTACTCAAATCATTAAATTGGGCTAAACAAAATTCTCAGGCAACCGTTACCGGGATTAAATTAATAAGCGAAGATGGTCGGATAGTAAAACAAGTAAGAAATTTCCCAAAATTCATTGATCAGTTATTAATAGTTGTTAAATTACCTCACATTTTTCCTTGGCTACTTAATAGTTACTTATGTAAAGATTTTGATTATAGTAAGCCAAATAGAGTAGACTCTATTAGAGGAGCTTTCTTTTTAATTAATTTAGAAAATTTTAAAAAATTAAGTGGTTTAGATAAACCTTATCTTGATGAACGTTATTTTATTTGGTTTGAAGAAGTTGATTTTTGTCGTCAGGTTTATAAATTAGGCGGGGAAGTCTGGTATACACCTGAGGCTGAATGCTTAGATTATATTGGCCAAAGTTTTAAACAAGTTAAAAAAAATAAAACACAGAAATATTTTGCTGATTCAATGTTGGCCTATTTTAAAAAATGGGAAAGTCCAATTCAGTTTAATATTTTAGCAATCGCTTGGAAATTAGTTGGCCTTGTGTTGAGATAATTTATGAATAAGTTAGTTGGCATAATTTTAGTTAATTATAAAGATTACGCGGTTCAATATTTACCGGCTTGTCGCGACTCTTTGCGTATCCAAAGTTATCCATCGGAAAATTTTAAAGTTTATATTATTGATAATGCTTCCTCGGAAGAGAGCTTGAATTATTTAACAGAAAATTATCCTAAGGCAAAAATATTAACTCGTAATGATGGAAATTATTGTGCTGCAAATAATTTAGGATTTCAAGAAGCGATTAAAGATGGATGCGATTATTTAGTAACCGCTAATATGGATACCGAGATGAAGGCTGATTGGCTCACGGAATTAGTTTTAGCCTTGGAGAATAATCCTGAGGCCGGAATAGCACAATCAAAAATACTACTTTTCCCTAAGAATGCAGAAGAAAAAATGAATCCTAAAATTAATACATTGGGTAATCGTTTGCATTTTTTAGGATTTGGCTTTACTTCTAGTTATAATTTAGCCGACATGATAATTAGCGGCTACCCAGAAATTACCGGCTATGCTAGTGGTTGTTGTTTTATTACTACTCCTAAAGTTTTTCAAGGTATTGGTGGCTGGAATGAAGATTATTACATGTATCATGATGATATTGAGTTTAGTTTAAAAGCTAAATTAGCTGGTTATAAAATTATTTTAGCTCCTAAATCGGTTATTTTTCATAAATACGAATTTTCCAGAAGTGTTCGCATGCTGTACTATATGGAAAGAAATCGCTATTTATTGGCGTTGAGTTTTTATCCAGTAAGATTATTGCTTTTTCTGCTCCCAGCTTTTATAATGATGGGCCTAGGTTTATTCGTCTTCGCTTTGTTTAAGGGATGGCTTAAAACTTGGTTTCAAACTTTATTTTATTTTTTAAGACCGGCATCTTGGAAGGAAATAAAAAAAATAAGAAAAGAAATAAAAAAAATAAGTCGATTACATTTTACAGATTTAACAAGTGATATAGAGGGGAAGGTAGATTTTCCGGAAATAAATAATCCAGTTTTAAAATATATTGGAAATCATGTTTTGAATTTTTATTGGAATCAGGCAAGAAAAATAATCTAATATGGAATTATCAATAATCGTTGTTAATTATAAAAGTAAAAGTAAGCTAGAAAACTGTTTAGCTTCTATTTTTAGTTTTGATTTAAAGAGTATAAATTATGAAATTATTGTTGTTGAGAATAATTCCGGCGACGATTTATCAAATTTAACAAATAGCTATTCGAATATTAAAATAATAGTAAGCATAAAAAATTTGGGAATGGGAGGAGGAAATAATCTCGGGATAGAAGCAGCTCGTGGCGAATATATTTTAGTTTTGAATCCAGATACGGTTATTACTAAAGACGCTATTTCCGTATTACTAAATTATTTGAAAAATGATTCTAGTGTTGGTTTAATTGGTCCGAAGTTATTATATCCAGATGGAGCTTTACAATTATCTTGTTCTCGTTTTCCTAAGTTTTTTATTCCGGTCTTGCGTCGTACTTTTTTGGGTGATTATTTTAAAAATGTACGCGATAGTTTCACAATGGTTGGATTTAATCACCAAGAGATAACGGAAGTTGACTGGCTTATGGGCTCTTGTTTAATGTTTAAAAAAACTCAGATTGATAATGAAGGAAAAAAATTCTCACCACGTTTTGATGAACGTTATTTTATGTATTTTGAAGATACTGATTTAAGCCGTACATTTAGAAGCCGTGGATTAAAAGTTATTTATAATCCATTAGCGGTTGTTATTCATGACCACGCGCGTGAAAGTGCAAAACACCCCTGGTACATTGCGATTTTTAAAGATAAAATTACTTGGATTCATATTGAATCTTGGTTAAAATATTTCATAAAATGGGGCTTTAAGACTCCAGAAAAAATAAAATAATATGCAAAAAATAAAAAAAGCGATTTTTCCGGTAGCTGGTTTTGGTACTCGCTTCTTACCGGCGACTAAAGCACAGCCGAAAGAAATGTTAACAGTAGTTGATAAGCCTGTTATTCAATATTTAGTTGAACAGGCGGTTGCAGCGGGGATTGAAGAGATTATTTTTGTTACTGGTCGCGGGAAAAGAGCAATTGAAGATCATTTTGATTATTCTTTTGAGCTTGAAAAAACCTTGGTAGAAAAAAATAAATTAGATTTAGTTAAGAAAGTTCAAGAAATTGAAAATTTAGCAAAGTTTTCTTATGTTCGTCAGCCTATTCCTTTGGGGGATGGCCATGCGGTTTTGTGTGCGTCTCATTTAATTGGAGAAGATGAATCAGTTTTAGTCATGTTTGGCGATACTTTGTATGATGCGGAAATCTCCCCCGTTAAGCAGGTAATCGATGTTTATGAAAAATACGGCGATACCGTTATCGGATTATCTGAAGTAAAGCCAGAAGAAGTTAGTCAGTTTGGTGTTATGGGGGGGGTTGATTTGGGCAATGGAGTTTACGAAGTTAAAAAATTTATTGAAAAGCCGAAAATGAGTGAAGCTCCTTCTAACTTAGTTCAGGTTGGAATTAATGTTATTACTCCGGAAGTAATTAAGATTTTAAGTAAAATGAAAAATGGTAAATCGGGTGAAATTAGATTAGCGGACGCCTACGACGAAATGCTTCAACAGAATAAGCCATTGTATGGTAAAAAGATTGAAGGGGAGTGGTTGGATACGGGCAACAAGTTTAATTTTATTAAAGCAACTTTAAAGCTTGGTTTAAAGCATGAAGAAGTAAAAGATAGGTTGCAGTTGTTAATTAACGAATTGAGTACGAAGTAGAAATTGTTTATTTTTATTAAAAAAGGAGGCCAGTTGGTCTCCTTTTTATTTGAATTATTTCATGTACATTATTTATATGTAATCTTTCTACTGTAATAGCATTTTATAAATTCCGGATCGTTGTCCTATCTTGGCATAGAAATATAGAAGGTTGTTGTTTTCATCAAGAATAGGGGTTGCTATATTTTCTGAATTTAAAATAGTTGTAACTGTTCCTGTCTGCATATCGGCAGCATTAATTTTGTTGTCGGTTGAAAAAATATAATAGCCGCCATCTTTATGCCACAGAACATTTTTAATATTTTCGCTAACGCGAGTAATTAAAGTTGAGCGTCCATTTTGAATATTAAAAATATTTATTTCCCAGTCATTATTGTAAATAATTTCTTCATTATTAATCCAGGACCAGCTTTTAATGCCTCTAACCACAGAATAATCATTCATGTCAGCAGGATTTATTAGATAAAGTGTAAAATTCTTTTGATCGTATAAACATACGTATCTTGTATTTTCTTGTTTAAAAACATAATCACCAACAGGGGGTAAATCTATTTGTCCTGATTTCTCTCCACTATTTGCAAAGTAACTTTTTAAGGCTATTTGGTTTCCGCTTTGAACAACAGCAAATAATATCTCATTTCTAGGTTCAAAAGTTAAATATTCTTCTCCTTTTATTAAAGTAGAGATTGTGCGATTATCAGACGCTAAGCGGTTGATTGATTTTTGATCGGAATAATAAATTAAATTATCAAAATTACTATATTGCCAAGTTGCATTTGTGTTTCCGATTAATATGGTTAAATCTATCGCGGTATTTTTTTCTATATCTAGTATTTTTCCGTCTACAAAAAATTTGTTGCTATTTTTAAGCCAATGTCCGTTAGCATTTTTTTTGGTTTGTAGAGGCGATTCTGAATTATCTTTAAGATTAATGATTTTTCCCTCAGAGCTAATATATATATATCTTCCGTTGTCGTTAAGTAATGGACTGCCAGTCGCATCTTGTTTGATTAGTAGCGGAAGGTCTGATAAAAATAAATTAATATCTTCAGCGAAGGTTGTTTGGCCAGAATCTATTTTAATTTTTCTTTCAAATGGCCAATAGTTTTCTCTCTCTAGTCTTAAAATATATTCTCCGGGTAAGATATTTTTTATTTTTGCAGGAGTAGTAATTAAGTCTTTTTTAAAAATGTTTAATACTGACTTTCTTTGTTGTTTTCCATCTAAATAGATAGTTGCATTCTTTGGTGTAGTCGAAACATTAAGCATCCCAGTTTTTTGTAAGAGGCGATTAAATTTTAAAGGCCAACTCAAATTAAACTTATAGCCAGAGGCATAAAGGGAAATAAGAATTGTCATAATAATAAATATTGCGACAAAGGCAAAAAACAGAAAATCTCTAGCTTTTTTGGACATAAAATTATTCTACGCGATTGATATCAGCACCAATAAGTCTTAATCTCTCGTCAAGTTTTTCGTAGCCACGGTCTATTTGATAGATGTTATCAATTTCAGTTTGACCATTAGCAATCAAAGCGGCAATTACTAAAGCTATTCCAGCTCGTAAGTCTGGACTCACTAAACGTTTTCCATATAATTTTGTTGGTCCTTGAACAACAATGCGGTGAGGATCGCACATTACGATATTTGCACCCATTTGCGATAGCATATCGGTCCAAAGTAAGCGTCTATCGTAAATTGATTCGTGAATTAAAGAGGTTCCATGTGCTTGGGTCATTAAAATAACATAGGGAGATTGCAAGTCGGTAGCAAATCCTGGGTATTCATGAGTTTTTATATCGTGTGGTTTAAGCGGGGAAGAGCTTGGTTTAATTTGAATCCAATCAGGCCCAGTGCTAAAGTTTACTCCGATTTTTTCAAATATTTTTAATAAGGCCATCACATGCTCTGGATTGCAGTGAGTAATTTTTAAATCAGCATTAGCGGCTGCGGCCATAATTGCAAAAGATCCAGTTTCAATTCTATCGGGAATGACAATAAATTTATTAGCTTTTATTTTATCTTTACCTTCGATAATGATTGTTGGCGTACCAGCGCCTTTAATATCTGCTCCTTGTGAATTTAAATAATTAGCTAAAGCTTCTATCTCGGGTTCCATGGCACAGTTTTTTAAGATGGTTGTTCCAGGAATAATAACCGCCGTCATCATCATGCTCTCGGTTGCGGTTACGCTAACAAGGGGAAAGAAGAAATTAGCTGGTTTTAATTTTTTAGCTTTTATTTTATAACAATAACCCGCTTCTTCAGTAATCTCAGCACCGTATGCTTTATAGCCATCAAGAAAGAGGTCTATTGGTCGACCACCAGCACCAATAACACAACCACCAGGGTGAGGGAAGGTTACTTCGCCAAACCTAGCTAACATGGGACCAACAAACATGATAGAGCCACGAAACTTATTAGCCATGGAATGGCTTAGTTCATTTTTATTAATTTTACTCGTATTAATGATTACGCTATCTTTTTCACGCATAACCTCAGCTCCTAAGTCCGTTAGAACCTCCAGAGAGCGGTCTACATCCTCAATATTAGGTAAGTTCGTGATAGTTATTGGTTCTTTAGAAAGAATAGCGGCTGGGATGATTTTAAGGGCTGAATTCTTAGCCCCGCCAACCGTAATTTCTCCTGATAGTATATTACCACCCTTGATAATGAATTTAGGCATAGCTTATTGACAAAATATTAATAATGTATTATTTACGCAAACTTTAGCCTTTTTTAAGATTTGGCTTAACTCTAGTCATTACTATAAATCATTTGTTGACATTTTTCAAATATTTGTATACTATTAACTTGTTCAGAATTAACTCTGATTTTTTATTATAAAGAACGCTGATTTAAAACTTAGACTTAGGTTGGCGCGTTTACAAGACATATGTCAAAAATAGCTGTTATTAAAACCGGCGGCAAACAATATAAAGTCGCGGAAGGAGAAACTTTAAAAGTTGAAAAACTATTAGCTGAGAATGGAACCAAAATTACTTTGGATACTCTTTTGATTGCCGATGGTGATAAGGTTGAAATTGGTCAACCATCTCTAGGCGAAAAAGTTGAGGCTGAAGTTATTGAGAGTGGTAAAGGTGATAAAGTAACTGTAGTAAAATATAAGAATAAAACTCGTTACAAAAAAACCGTTGGTCATCGTCAAAGATTTACTGCTGTAAAGATTGTAAAGATTTCTTAATTTTTCAAATTGATTTAAAATAAAAAGCCACCTGTTTTATGGGTGGTTTTTTTGTTTGGCTCTTTTTAGTATTCTTCTGATTTTTATTTTATTTAAGAAAAGTCTTTTTTTATAAATCAGAACCTTTACTAATGTTGCCAATTTTCTTGGCAGTTGCTTTATATTATTGGTATTTGGATTTAGATTAGCAATTGCAAATAGAATAATCTCTACTTGATTGGAAACTCTGGTGTTAAAAAAACCAATTATATAGAAAACAAACAATGTTAGAGCCAAGATGATTAAAATTCCGAAAGCAGTTAAAGTCATCATTTCTTGTTTCTCCTTTTTGTTTAATTTGTACTTTTTATATTATTTTATTTCATTACGATATTTAAAAGCGCTGGACAGGGTTGTTTCATCAGCATATTCTAAGTCGGAGCCAGCTGGTAAACCTTTAGCGAGGCGGGTAATCTTAACGTGATTTTTTAAAATTTTACTTAAATACAGGGAAGTTGTTTCGCCCTCCAAGGTAAAATTAAGAGCGAGAATAATTTCTTTTATTTCTTGGGTTTGTATTAATTTTACTAGTTTATCTATATTTAAATCTTCGGGTCCAATATCTTCGATAGTATTTACTAAACCGCCAAGTACAAAATAGCGCCCGTTATATTGTTTAGTTCCTTCGATTGCGGCTAGGTCCTGAATATTTTCTACTATGCACAGAGACTGTTGATTGCGATTTGTATCTGCACAAATAGGGCAGGGATTGGAACCGGAAATAGAAAAGCAGGTTTTGCAAATAGTAGTTTTTTGTTTTAGTTCTTTAATTGCTTGCGCTAACCCGTCTAATCTATCTTCGCTTTGGTTTAATAAATAAAAAGCATAGCGTTCTGCTGTTTTAGGACCGACGCTTGGAAGAAAAGATAGCCTTTCAATTAAATTTTGAATAGCCGACGGATATCTCATTTAGTTTAATCCCGGGATACCTCCCATATCTTGAAGTTTTTTAGCCATTAAGCGTTGAGCTTTTTTTACTGCTTCGTTAAAACAATTTTTTACCGCCTCTTCTTGAGCTGATTTATTTAAACTTTCGTTCAAACTCACACTTACTGCTTCCATGTTACCGTTAAGAACAATTTTAACGCCATTTTTTTCTTCGCTAATTGTTTCTTTTGCTAAAGCATCTTGCATGGTTTTAGCCTGGCTTCTTAAATCTTTAAATTGTTTTAATTTGCTGAACATATTTATTTGTTAATTATTTTAATTATTGTTTAAAATTTTTTTAATTTAGAATTCCGTTAAAGCTGGTTCTCCTGGTTGACGACTTAGACTCTTAAAGCTTACAGTATTTTCATCAAAGAATAAATCAACTTTGCCGGTTGGGCCATTTCTATGTTTAGCGATATGAATTTCTGCTTTATGTCTTTCATCCATCGGTAAATCGTTGGGATTAAAGCTGCGGTCAGCCGCTTTACGATAAATAAACATTACGATATCAGCATCTTGTTCGATTGAACCAGAGTCACGTAAATGAGAAAGCTTAGGAATCGCTGGACTAGTTGCCTCTACGGCACGAGATAACTGTGCAAGAGCTAAGATGGGAATATTGAGTTCACGAGCAATAGATTTTAGCCCACGACTAATCTCGGCTATTTCTTGAACTCGATTATCGCCATATTTACCCCTTCCTTCCATAAGCTGTAAGTAGTCGATAACTATTAAACCTAGGCCTTTTTCCATTTGTAAACGACGGGCCTTAGCGCGGATTTCCATAATTGATAGGGTTCCGGAATCGTCAATATATATTGGAGCTTCAGCCAGCTTTCCCATTGCTTCTCCGATTTTAGCAAAATCATTATCGCCCTCTTTATCGGAAAGATTTCCGGTTCTCATTTTCCATAAACTAACGTTCGCTTGAGAACATAACATACGATCAACCAATTGTTCTTTGCTCATTTCAAGTGAGAATATTCCTACGCCCTCCTTGCTTTTAATAGCCGCTTGTCTAGCAATATCAAGTGCAAAAGAAGTTTTTCCGACAGAAGGGCGAGCAGCTAGAATAATTAAGTCTGATTTTTGTAAGCCAGCCAATACATTGTCTAGGTCAGGGAAGCCAGTTGATAGGCCACGTAATTTTCCGCTTTGTTTATGCAAGTCATCAATACGCTCAAAAGCATCAGTCAATAAATTATCAATTGGAACAAAAGCATTTTTTAAATATTTTCTTGATACACCAAAAACTTTTTTTTCTGTTTCATCTAAAATTTCATCGATTTCTCTTTCTTCATTAAAACTGATGCTTGATATTTCAGCGGCCGCTTGTTGCAACCTTCTGAGAGTTGCTTTTTTCTGGATGATATTTGAATAATGAACAATATTTCCTGAAGTCGCGACAGTATTTGAGAGTTTCGCCAAAAAGCTCCGACCGCCAACGGATGCTAGTTGTTTCTTATCCTCTAGCTTATTAGAAAGAGTTATAATATCGATTGGTTCCTGGTTGCTGTAAAGCTCGCGCATTGATTCGAAAATCATTTTATGAGCATCGCGGTAAAAATCTTCCGAAGTTAAATTATCGGCTACTTTGATAATTGCATCCTTATCAATTAAAAGGGAGCCGAGAAGTGATTCCTCTGCCTCTAGACTATTAGGAGGAACTTTTTCGAGTAAATTTTGGTCATTAGACATATTCTTATAATAATATTCTCAAGGCTTTATTTTATCATCTTAACTTAATAAGGTCTTTTTTTCAAGCATTATTAAAACACAGTTTTTCCGCTTTTTGTCCCCATCAAATAATAACAAAAAACCGTCAATAGACGGTTTTTTTGTGGAGCCGACTGTCGGGTTCGGACCGACGACCTGCTGTTTACAAGACAGCTGCTCTACCAGCTGAGCTAAGTCGGCTTATAGACTCCATTGATAAATAAAAGTGCGCCCAGCAGGGCTCGAACCTGCGACCTTATCCTTAAAAGGGATCTGCTCTACCAGCTGAGCTATAGGCGCAAATAAATACTGGCTACAGAGCCATGTATTTTTATGTTTTTGATGATAACAAAAGATTTTTATTTTGACAAGGGCTAACTTAGAAAATTAACTGGCCATCGGGAAGCCCCTTTAATTCTTTATCAGTAATAATTTTAACGTTAGAGAATTGATAGCCTTGTTTGAGAAAGACGGCTTGGCTAGAAAAGAGCATTTTTTTACCATTAGCAACCAAGTATACGCTCGTTCCATTACTAGATTTTACTAATTTATTATTTAAAGTTGAGCTAGTTATTTCTTTCGTAGTTTTAATTATTGTACCCAGTTTATATACAGCTAGTTGAGCCTTTTTAACTACCATAATATCTTTAGAAGTATAATTGAGTCCAGTAACAACATTCCATTTAGCAATTGGTTTTTTATAATTACCGTCTATTAGGTAGACAATATTACTTTTTTCTTCTTTAACGAGTTGGCCATCGCGCAACATTCCAAAATAGGCGGGGCTATCTTTGTATTGTTTAAAATATTTTTCTTCAATTGTTTTAATAGTTTTAGTTGATAGACTCTTTATTTTTTCACTATTATTAATCGCAGTTTTAGTATCGTTATATAAAAAATAAGTAATATTTTTATATTTTACTAAATCACCGTTTTTAAAATATTGATTAAGATACTCAATATTCATAGGAGCGGTTTTGAAAGAATATGTTTGGCTTTCAAAGCTTTTTTTATTGAGGGGACTACTCATTTTTATGCGGTAATAATAAGTTGTATTAGCTTCTAGTTTAGTTAGGGTTGCTTTGTGATTTAAACTGGAAGTCGCGGTAACTTTAGTTAATTTGTTTAAAGCTTTTGGAGAGGTTCCATAAGCAATATCAGCTGTTGCTAAAACATTACTAGTCCAGGTAATGATTGCGCTTTCGGGCATTAAGGGGGCCTGATTGTAGCCTTCAGGGATTAAATTACTAATTTTTATTTCATTATAACTTTGACTATCAGTTGTGAAATCTCCGGTGCTTACTGATGGATTATTATCTTTATCTTTCACACTGATTTCAAAAAAATATTTAGTTGAAGCTTTTAATCCACTGATAATTACTAAGTGTTCTAGATTATAAGTAGTATTGCTCCAGGTTTTATTTAACAATTTTTCACTTGTTCCGTATTTAACACTAGCTTTTGTTAGTTCATTAGTTGAAAATGAAAACGCAAACGCGGTATCGATAGTTTGTATCTTTTTAACATTAGAAATTACGGCGGCTTTAGTATCGATCATTTTATCGGTATTGAAATACTTTACAAAAGATTCAGATGTCGCTCCGTTCTTATCTTTAGCAACCACTTTATAATAATAATCTTGGCCTTTTCTTAGTCCTGTTAAATCAACAACGTGAGTTTGGCTTAAATTTGTATCACCTACATAAAAAGACATATCTTCCTGGCTTTTACCAAAAAAGACGTGTCCTGTAGTTGGTTCGTTAGTTGACCAAAAGACCTGAGTTTTTCCTTCTTGCAGGGCGCCTAATTTAATATCGTATATTCTTGCTTCCGCTTTCACGGCGGTTGCCATTAATAAGCTTAAACAAAAAACGAATAAACAGGTTAATAAAGTTTTATTTTTCATATAGTATTATTAGTTATTTAATTATATCATACTATCTAAAGGTTTGTCACAAGCTTTTTAACTATCAAAAACCTAATTAATTTGATATAATTAAATTCAAGTTAATTATTAATTGATATAATTATATGAATAAAAAAATTTACATTGCTGCTAGCGTTTTGGTGATTTTAGTTGTTGTTGTAATAATTTTTGTAAAATCACAAACAATGATTTTTGTTCCGCCTGATAAAAATGGAGAAGTGAAGATAGACAGCACAAATAATAATTATCAATCAGAAGCCATCAGCGTTCTTCCGGCCGGAGCTTTTGGAAGCTTAGCTTCTTTGGGGAGCACGGTTCCTACAAGTGAATCCGCTAAAATATCAGCGGCCCCTTTAGGAATGGGTGGTAGTAGCGCGGTAAGAACTGTGATGTCCGCAGATGCAACTGTTAGTTCTAGCATGATAGCGCCAATAGACGCTAAAATTATGCCACCATTTTACGGTTTTCAATATGTTTATAAAGGAGAGGCTCTAGATTTGAAAGAAGAAAGTGCTTCCGTTTTTCGTCGTTTAAAGGGTGATGGCACTGTAGCGCGAAATTTTGCATCATCTCTAGGAGACTTCGGTTTTTCTGATTTAAGTTTGAAAACCTTTAATAATTTGAAGGTGACCAACTTTTCTGTCGTTGAAGATAAGGAGCAGGGGTTAATGATTAATTTCGATTTCAACGAAGATAATATTTATATTTACGAAAATTGGGAGAAGTGGAAGTATGCCGAAAGAGATGCTTGTGGCAGTGACCAGGCTTGTTGGGATAGATATCGTATCAAGATAGAAAATGTTCCAGCTGATGAAGATTTAATTGCTATGTCAGATAGTTTTTTATCTGAGCATAAAATAAATCTTGAACATTATGGAAACGCGATGGTTGATAATGTTTGGCGTGAAAATTATAATCTTGCAGAAGATAAAACCAACTATTATATTCCAGAATCTGCGACGGTTATTTATCCTTTGTTAATTGATGGCCAGGTAGTGAGAGACCAGAGTGGAAGTTATGCTGGGTTAAGAGTAAATATTAATTTACTGAAGAAAGCTGCTTCTGGTTTGAGCGGCCTAACCCCATATCGTTATGAATCTTCAAGCTATGCTCTAGAGACATCCTCGGAGACTATTATTAAATTAGCAGAGAATGGTGGTTGGAATAGAAATTATTATATGCAGGCGGAAAATCTAAAAACTATTAATCTTGGTACTCCGGTGAGATCGTATGTTCAAATTTGGAAATATGAAAATAATCGTAATGATGAACTTTTAGTTCCAGCTTTAATTTTCCCAGTTCTTAATGCTGAGGAGTTGGGTTATTATTATGGCCAGAAATACGTGGTTGTTCCTTTGGTAAAAGAAATGATTCAGGATTTAGGAAATCAACCTATACCCATGCCTTATCTGATGAAGGGAAGCGTTGATGGCTCAAGCGGAAGTACTGGTGCTGGTAGCGCTGGTTCTGTCGGGGGAATAGAACCGGCTGTTGGCGCTACTGAAATAATGCCCGTCCCAACACCGATGGTTAAATAAATATTTTGCATGAATATATTTTCTCTATTTCAATTACTAGCTGATTGGCTTACTTACGATATTTTTCAGATTGATGTCAGTTCTCATTTAGGCGTATCTCTTAACTTTTTTTTGAATGACTCTTTCAAGATTCTATTTTTATTGTTGCTGATTAATTATTTGATGGCAGTAATTCGATATTATTTACCGATAGAGAAAATGAGAAGTTTTTTAGCTTCTCGTCGCTGGTATGGTTTTGATCATGTTTTTGCTTCTTTGTTCGGAGCGATAACTCCTTTTTGCTCTTGCTCATCTATCCCTCTATTTGTTGGGTTTGTTGGAGCCGGGATTCCCTTGGGAGTTACTCTTTCTTTTCTAATTACTTCTCCACTAATTAATGAAGCGGCAATCGTTTTATTTATTGGCCTGTTTGGTTGGAAAATAACTCTCGCTTATGTAGCGGCTGGAATATTCTTGGGTGTTTTTGGTGGGTATATTCTAGGAAAAATGAAATTGGAAAAATATGTGGCCGACCATATTTTTCAAGGAGAAGTCACTAAGCCGCTGCAAAATAAAAGTGTTGTCGAAAAAAAATCTTATAGTATATTGTTAGCTAAATTTTGGCGTGAAGGCTGGTCTTTAACCAAAAGATTAATGCCATATATTTTAGTTGGAGTCTTGCTTGGGGCTTTAATTCATGGATTTGTACCGACGGGATTTTTTGAAAAATATATTAGTGCTAGCAATCCTTTTGCTGTTCCTATTGCAGTTATTATCGCCGTTCCGATGTATGCTAATGCAGTTAGTGTTATTCCTATTGTTCAAGCTTTAGTTGATAAGGGAATTCCACTAGGAACCGCGCTTGCTTTTATGATGGCCGTTGTTGGTTTATCATTGCCAGAAGCTTTAATTCTTCAAAAAGTAATGAAAAGAAAATTATTAATTTCATTTTTTGCCGTTGTTTCTCTTAGTATAATTTTGATTGGATATTTATTTAATATTTTTTTAAAGTAAATTTCTTATATGAGCATGAGAGCGAGTCATTACTATAAAGACGAAGTTGTAAAAGTTGGGAGGTGGGCCTGCTTACCGCTAGATGGTGAAACTTGGTTTGGGAATAAATCTTCTGATTACTTTAAGGAATACTTTGGTATTTATAAAGGTGGATTATATATATTTTTTGAGGGTTTTTTCTATGGTTATCTGACTCAAGATTTATTTAAAAAACTTAGTCAAAGAATATCGGAGCTTAATAAAAAGGATTATAAATCTTTAGAGAAAAAATTAAACTTTTTTTATTTACTTAAGAAAGAGGCTAAGCAGGCGGTATTAGAAATTTCAAGTACTGAATATACAAAGCTATCAAATAAAAAATTAGCTAATCGATTTTTGTTGATTCGCGATTGGATTAGAAGGGTTACTATTTTTGACCAACTAGGATTTGTTGGTGAAGACTTCTTACTGTCCTTAGCTGAGGACGTTTTAGTTAATAGGCTTGGCCTTTTAAAGAATTCATTAGAATATAATGAAGTATTGTTTGCGTTAACTAAACCGCAAGAAATTTCAACTACTTTATCGGAGAAGAGATATGCATTGAAGCAGGCGCTTGAAGTTAAGCGCCAAAAAATTAGTTTAGCTAAAGCGAGCAAAAAGATGGCCAAAGATTATGGTTGGATGCCAGTTTTTTGTTGTGGAGAGCCGTGGAGTAAAGAGTATTATCAGAAAGAGCTGCAAAGCTTAATCAAGAAAAATATAAAAGAATTAGAAAAAGAATATTCTATATTGCAAGGGTATCGGAAGAATAGAAATAATGATATTAAGCGGATTGTTAAAAAATATAATATTCAAAATCAGGATTTACAAAAATTTATTGATTTTGGTTTAGCGCTTGATGGTCGCAATGAGGCGGAATATTTTGTTAGTTTTTCCGGATTTTATCTTTTACCCCTATATAAAGAAATAGCTAAAAGATTAAATGCCTCTATTAATCAAATTAGACTTTTATTTGAAGATGAGCTGATGGATTGTTTATTGGGGAAGAAAGATATTAATAAGCTGTTGTCAGGATTTGGTAAAATGAGAGGGTTTGGTTTTAACAAGTCAATGTCTAAGCGTTTTATTTTTTCGGGAACTGAGGCTCAGGCTCTTTTTAAGTATATTGAAAAAAATGCTGAACAGGCTCAGGGAAATGATGAAACTCAAGGAGTTTGTGCGAGTCCTGGCAAAGTGCGGGGAATTATTAGAATAGTTACTTCTCCCGATGAAAACAACAAAGTTAAAGACGGCGATATTTTAGTTACTTACGCCACTACCGTTGATTATCTCCCGGCAATGAAGCGCGCTGTGGCCATTATTACGGAAGTTGGCGGATTAACTTGTCATGCGGCCGTTGTTTCTCGAGAATTTGGCATTCCTTGTATTATTGCTCTTAAAAATGCCATGCATAACTTTAAAGACGGCGATTTAGTAGAACTCGATGCGGATAAGGGGGTGGTGAGAGCATTAAAGGGTTAATATTGACAGATTATATAATTTATGTTATAATAATCTCACAATTAGTTCCTTTAAATAACGTAGTATACACCCCAATTACCATGAGAAAGTTAGAAATTTGCGCTGTTGTTTCAGTAATTATCTTCTTGGCTCTAGCAATAGATTCGATGAAGTATTACAAACATACAAACACTATGAGAACGGCCACAGTTGTTGGCTATAAAGATGGCGAATCTATAAATCTCGCCACCACGATTATTACCGGTAGCATTATGGCCGGTTTATTTACAGCAGACGATGCAAGAGTTCTTCTCCAGATTGATGGAGAAAAAGACACCGTTTCCACGGTAGTTGGACAATGGTTTGCTACTGCAGTAAAATCAAAAATTGACTCCACTGGTAAATGGTCCGGAAGAGTCAAATTAGAAATGAAGCAGGAATTTTTTAAAGATAAAGAAACTCAGCATACTAGAAAGTATGTAATTCAATCTTTAGAAGATTAAAAACATTTAGAGGCCTCAAAGATTATCTTGAGGCCTTCTTTATTTTCTAAAATAGTAACTGTTACAGTAGAAGTTAGTTATTGAGTATTAAATCTTTTATATATTTCCAGCGGTGGGGAAGCGTAAGAGCAGCTTCTTTATCAAACCATTTTAAATCTAAAGCTTGATTATCAATTTCCATGGTTCCGCCAGTTATAGTTCCTTCAAAAATTATTAATTCTATTTCTTCGGTATCGGTTGAATTTCCTAAATATTCTTTTTTAGGAATTATTGCTTTAAAAATTACATCACCGAGAATAATTTGATAGCCACTTTCTTCCTTTGCTTCTCTAATTGCTGCCTCTTCAAAAGACTCTCCTTCGTCGACGTGTCCACCGGGAAAACACCATAGCCCTTTAGAGAGCCGGCCGCCTTCTTGTAAAAGAAGGACTTTATTATCTTGAGAAATATAAGTAAAGGCAACTTTGGTTAATTGGTTGGTCATATTGTATATTAGGATATTTTGTTTATATCACCATTTATAAAAATTGGTTTCATTCCATATATTTCTTGAGTATAAGAAATTTCTGATGAAACTTGGTTTAGGATATAAATAGGCTTATTTAAATAGAAAGCAACGCCCATCTCGATTAAAGTATTTCCGCCAATATATCCTACGATACCTTTTTTCTCATAATTTACAACCAAAATTGCATCGCACCACTCGATTTTTTTGTAATGGTCTGAGATTGCCTTAGCCTTTAAATCCCAAATCCGATCATCTAAGGAGAATGATTTCATTCCTCCATTTTCTTCAATATATTTACCAAAGTAAATTGTTTTTCCGCCACCCATATCTTGAGGAGCCTCATTTTCTAGAAGTGGAATAAAAACTTCATGTCCAATATTTTCTAGTGATTTCTTGAGATTTTCCATTTCCTGATAGAAGGCGATGCTTCCACAAATTGTTATTTTCATATATTTTGACTATTTCTCAA
>CAJAVM010000018.1 GCA_903945435.1 uncultured bacterium
CATAGGCACAACTACCCCAACTGCTAAATTAGAAATTGGTGGGGCTGGTACATATTCTATTTTAGCTAGTAACGCTAGAATCGGAAACGTCGCTACTCCGTTTGCCGCAACAGATGCAGCAACAAAAGGATATGTTGATGGGGCCTTTGCTCCTGGTGGTTCTTCTTCTTTGTGGTCAGGAACTAAAGACGGAACAATTTGGAATGGAGATGTTGGTGCGGGGAATGTGGGGATTGGGACGACGAATCCTGCTAATGGAAAATTACAGGTTATTGGAAGTAGTTCAACCCCAGCTATTTATTATCAACTATCAGGTGCTGCTAATCAGATTATTTCTCAGTCTGGTAGTAATGCAAATTATGGATGGAAATGGATGCAGGACGAACTAACCACTGGGGACATGTTTTTAAAGAGGAGAGTAAATTCTGTAGACTCAGATGTTCTTTATTTCCAGAGATCCTCCGGCAACGTTGGAGTGGGGATAACTAACCCGAGCCAAAAACTTGATGTTAATGGTAACGCATTAATTCAGGCTGGTAACATGTTATATTTTAGAGATACAACTAGTTATATAAATGAATCATCTGGTTTGAATATAATAGCTGGAAATACAAGAAGCTTAAATTTTGCTGGCGGCACAGGCGTCGATATGACTATCTCTAGTAATGGCAACGTCGGTATCGGTACAACTACTCCAACAGCTAAATTAGAAATTGGTAATGCTGGTACATATTCAATTCTAGCTAGTGGTCAAAGAATTGGTAATGTTGCTACTCCATTTGCCTCAACTGATGCGGCAACAAAAGGGTATGTTGATGGTGCATTTGCTCCCGGAGGCTCTTCTTCTTTGTGGTCTGGAACTAAAGACGGAACGATTTGGAATGGTGCTGCTGGTTCGGGAAATGTAGGAATTGGGACGAACCAGCCATTCACTAAATTGTTCGTTAAGGGAGCCGATAGTCAGTTAACTTTAAGTACTGATTCTCATAATTCTGGGACAACTACTTTAAGATTTAAATTATCTACAGATCCATCAGATAATCAAAATAAGGTTGCCATTATGGCTACGGCCCTTGGTTCTTACGGAAGAGCTAATTTACATTTTATTATTAATAATGCAGCTGATTCGTCAAATGCAACTCTTGCTGATTCTAAGCTTACAATTTTAAGTAATGGCAACGTCGGAATTGGAACGACTACTCCAACCGGGTCTTTGTCTATAGCTGGAACAAACGGACAATCATCTGATCTTTTAAATGTATCTGTGTATTCAGGCACTTATGGTAATAGCAGATTAAGAGTTACTCCGAGTTCAGGAGTTATTATGTGGGGCAGAAATGGAGAAGATAAATATACTTTTAATGATGGCAAAATTCAGTATGTGTATAATAACGAATCAACTCCTCGATATGAGATTTATTCTGGATGGAATGATATAGATAGTGTAAGTAAATTATTTTCTGGCTTAAAAAACGGAGCAAGCAATGTTTCGGGTTCATTTTCTATTGGCGGTCATAGTGGTAATAATTTTGGTATATTTGTTTCTGATGGCACCACTTATAAATCTAGACTTATAGTTGATTTGGCCGGCAACATCGGTATCGGAACAACTACCCCAACTGCTAAATTAGAAATTGGTAACGCAGGAACTTATTCTTTGTTAGCTGGTAATCAAAGAATTGGTAATGTTGCCGAACCTTTTAATTCTAACGATGCTGCGACTAAAAATTATGTTGATTCAACTTTAACTTCAAGTGTCGGTAATTATTTACCTCTCGCTGGCGGAAGCCTAACAGGAGATTTGAATATGGGAAGTCATGATATTAAGAATGTAAATAAATTAACTGTAAATACTATCGATCCTCTTTATAGAATAAAGGGAATTAATTATTCTACTTTCGCATCTTCAATTGCTGGTGGCGTAAAAGAAGAATATGTTGGTCGCGCTGATATTAAGACTCGCAGTCTAACGGTTAGTGGCGAAAAGGAATATGTAATCGATTTTGATAATTTAGTTGAAGGTAGCGACCTTTGGGTATGGCGCAAGACTGTCGATTTCTCTTCTAATAACGTTGAGGTTCTTGTAACTCCTAAAGGAAATTTTGCTCAAGTTTATTATCAAATTCAAGGTAATAAAATTATTTTCCGCTCTGATAGAGTGGCCTCGGTCTCATATCGTTTGATTGGTCGCCGTGTTGATTGGATGAAGTGGCCGACCAGAGCAATCGACCAAGAAGAAAAGGCTGGGTTTGTGATTGATTAAAAGTTATTAAAATCAAAAAATGAACAAAAAATTACCAGTTTCTAAAACTTCGAAAATTGTGAAAATTAAACAAATGGCGAAGAATCCTATTCAGTCTCGTCGTGTTTTAACGGCTATTTTTATTGTTTTAATAATCATGACGATTCTTATTTTAGTTAATTTTTTTTCACTTTTACAAACTAGAAAAGAGTTAAAAAGTTATTTAGAGTCAGCTACCGTTTTCGAAAAAGCGGAGCCGGAAGAGGTAAAAACTGAAGCCCCTAAAATAACTAAACGTGTTTCTAGTTGGCAGAGTTTTGGTGATAGTTTTTCTTCTGGCGCTTATTTAAATACCGCAAAAACAGACATGTTTTTAGATGATAAGGTTACTAGTTTAATTTTTCCGCCAGTTTATGATTTTACTTTAGTAAAAGATTGTAACCAAGAGAATTGTAATCTTTCCGGATCTAATTTAGTTTTTTTAGATAAAAATATTTTTCAAAAACCAACTGAAATACCTACGGAGCTGAAAAATAAAAATATTGTTTTTTCACGGCTCGATAAACTATCCTTACGTAGTATCGCTTCATTTATTATTCTTGAAAACGGAGAAGAGCACGGCTATATTTATTTTGTTGATGGACGTAAATTAACTCCAATTATCAACGACTCAACCGAGGCTAAAATACTGACAAAATATGGTCGTGGAGGCGGGGCAATTGCAATTGGTGGGGATGATAATGATTTTATTATCTTGTATTCCGGCTATGAGGGGCAGGCCTTTCATTATAAAAATAACAACTTAGAAGATATTTCTCGATTCTTTGGGCTACGAGTTATGGATAATGGTTTCCCGGCTTATATAACTAAACAAGGGCAAGGGAATAATAGCTTGTGGTATATCTTAAGTCTTAATAGTGCTAAACCAAAGTTAATTAAACTCTGGCAAAATGGAACAGAAAAAATTGTTGGTGCTTATGATTTTAGCGGGATGTTTTCTGATAAAGAGGGGGCTTTAATGGCTTTTCAAGTTGGTGGTGATTCTGGAAATGTGCGTCGTGAGGTAAATTTTATTTTTAAAAACGAACAAGTTTTAAGTTCACTTTATAGTTTAAGTAAATTTTCTGATGAAGGCTTTGATAACTCGCGTAAGCGTTCAGCGTTATCAGTAAATCTTAATTCTGGACCGGAAAAAGTTTTACGTG
The DNA here is from genome assembly GCA_903945435.1 of uncultured bacterium. Classification (GTDB taxonomy): domain Bacteria; phylum Patescibacteriota; class Patescibacteriia; order Patescibacteriales; family UBA12465; genus UBA12465. Next base: position 3,448 of record CAJAVM010000018.1, read on the forward strand.
CAAAGATAGATAGTATCGGAATTTATGGAGAAGCTACTGTTTTTTTAGCTGATTCAGCTATAGAAAATAATTTTGTAAAAGCTAGTCAAAGTGAAATTATTGAGTTTGATGGAAATGGTAACGAGTTATTTTGGCGTTTAGATTTTCCTAAAAAATCAGATAAGGAATACTCGCCTTGGTTTGATCATGTTAATTATCTTAATTATTATGTTAAGGGTGAATAATAAATTGCTCACTTATTAAAAAAATGCTATAATTTTATTGTATAATTTTAAATAAAAAAAATTCAAAAATTTAAAAATAATCTTCTCGCCGAACGTTAGTTCGAAGAAGAAACAAATTAATATGGAAAACACTAAAAATCAAGACACTAAGAAAAAAATGCTTCCGTTTATCGGAGTTGGTGTTCTTATCTTAGTTATCGTCGTTATCGTTCTTTTATCTCGTGGTGGCAAGCAAGAAGCTCCAACAGATTTAGGACAAGCAACTCCTGAAACAGGAGCAGAACAAACAGCTTCTGAAACAGCAACCGGTACCCCGGAAGCTATGACTCCAACTTCAACTACTCCGATTAACCCAGTTTTAGTTGATGCAAAAAGAGAGGCTCCTGGTACAAATTTAATTACTACTAAAGGCCAGGTTGTAACCGAAACTGGTGCTCCAGTTTTAAATAATGTTACTCCTATGGCTCCTCAAGCTCCACAGCAAACAGCCCCTATTGCTAAGGGCCAAGTTTCTGGCAATGCAATAAAAATTGATATTTCTGCAAGTGGTTATGCTCCAAATTCATTCACTGTAAATAAAGGCCAAGCGGTTACTATCGCGCTTTCTTCAACAGATTCTTTTTCTCATATGTTGAAATTTGAAGATGCTGGACTATCCGCAGTTGGAACTGCTGTTTCTGCTGGTGAAACTAGAGCTATCACGTTTAATGCTCCTACAACCGCTGGAGAATATAAATTCTTCTGTGATATTCCAGGCCATGTAAGCCGTGGTGAAACTGGGAAGATGATTGTTAAATAGTATAGTATGGAGGAGTTGAATAACAATAATGAAATCGTAAGCCCTGGCTTAGATACTAGCTCAGGTTCTAATCAATCAGATTTACCGACGGGCTCTCGATTAACTGCTAAAAAAAGGGTTGTTATTCTTGCGGTTTTAGTTCTTATTTTATTAGTTGTGGCGATGTTTGTTTTATCTGGTGATTTGGGAATAGATAAAAATATTGGGACCACAGAAACTAAAAAAACTGAACAAAATACTACTTCAAAAGAAAATGTTGAAAAGATTACAATAGAAAAAACTCCAGTAACACCTGAAGAAGCGGCACAAGCAATAGCATCTGCGGTTGTTGAAGCTCCTGGCGCTAACTTAATTACACCAGATGGTCGCGTAGTCGATTATGATGGGAATGAAGTTAAAAATGACGTTTTAAAAAGTGACCCACGAGCGCCTCAACAAACTGGCTCGATATCTTTAGAACAAGTTCCTTTCGCGACTAAATTAGAACTATCGGCTGCTGGCTTTTCTCCAAAAGAATTTAAGATTAAGAAAGGTGAACCGTTAACGATTTCTTTATCTGGCTCTAACGACTCTTCTCATGTATTTAAATTTGAAGATAAATCATTAAGTGCAATCGGAATTAATGTTCGTGCTGGAGAAACCAGAGCAGTAACTTTTAAAGCTCCAGAAGTTGCCGGCAGTTATAAATTTTTCTGTGATTTTCCTGGCCATATTGAGAGAGGTGAAATAGGGGTAATGATTGTTGAATAATTTTTAAAAACATTGGAAATATAAACGGAAAAGACGTCTCAAAAAGACGTCTTTTTTGTTGCGGGGTTTTTGCAAAAGTGATATAATATTTTTATACTTACCTCAGTTAAAAATGCGTATGAGGGAACATAATTTTAAAAGCATTTTAGCCAGTGGACTTTTTATAGTTTTGCTGATTTTTTGTTTTGCAAAAGTAGATGTTGCAAGCGCAAAAGATATTTTATTTGGTACTTCAACTGATAGAATTATTATTACTGGCAGTTTAGGAATCGGAACGACAGCTCCTGGTTATTCATTGGATATAAATGGTGTTGCAGCTTCAAGAAGTTATTTTTTGGCTCATTCTAATCCAGCTGGCTCTGGTTTGGTTTTACAAAATAATGGAGCTGGTGCAAACCTTGCTATCGCTGAAAATTCTGCCGGCAATTATTCTCTTGGATTTAATGCGGCTATAGGAGCTGCCATATCCCCGGTTCTAACCTGGACTTCTGGCGGCAACGTCGGAATAGGAACAACTACGCCAACTCAAAAACTTCACGTTGCAGGAAATGCTAAGGTTGATACTTTGGTATATAGTAATAGTCCTGGCGTTAGTGATACTTATGCGCTTACTACTGTTGAATATGTTAATGCAAAAGTTGGTGGTTCTGGAGGAATCGCCATAGGAACAGCGGGACAAACTTTAAGACATAACGGAACAAGCTGGATTGCAAATAGTATTTTATATAATAATGGTGCAAATATTGGAATTGGGACGACGGCACCAACTGCAAAATTACAGGTAAGTGGTGACTATGTGGTTCTCGACAAAAATAAAGGCTTTGTTCTAGATGGTTTTAATGCGGGCGGCAGAAATCGTATTTGGGGTGTAAGTACTGTATATCCAGATTATGGTTTTAGTTATTTTGAAGGTACCCCAGATTATATTGGCTTTCATTTAAGCGGTAATGCGTCGGCGTCAAATTTTGGTATCTCTGGTGCTGGCTCTGTTTCAATTGGTAATATTTTATTTCGACAGGCTTTAGATGTAACTGGTAATGCAATTATTTCCGGCAACGTCGGTATCGGTACAACTACTCCAACTGCTAAATTAGAAATTGGTGGAGCTGGTACATATTCAATTCTAGCTAGTAACGCTAGAATCGGAAACGTCGCTACTCCATTTGCCGCAACCGATGCGGCTAACAAGAGTTATGTAGATTCTACAATAAGTGGCGGAGCTGGTTCAACGGTTGGTTATTGGACAATGAACGGAACAAATATTAATAATTCTAACGCTGGAAATGTTGGAATTGGGACGACAACTCCTACTGAAAAACTAGAAGTTAATGGTAATATCAAACTTTCTGGGGCTACTTCATATATTAATTATGGTCAATCATGGAATAGTGGAGCGTTTACTATTAGAAATAATAATACAGCAATATTATCTTTGAGTGCTACAGGTAATCAATTTAACACTGGGCCGTTGAATTTTGCAGCTTCTGCTAATTATACTTTAGGAACTTCTGATAATTACGCCCTTGCTTTTAAGACAAATAATACCGAGAAAATGAGAATAGATAATCTCGGCAATGTCGGGATTGGATTAACAAATCCGGGACATAAATTAGTGGTAGCTGGTACCGGAGCTTCGGATACTGGTGTTTTAGGAATAGATGTAAGTGGTGCTGGAACCTGGAAGTGGGCATCCTCAGCCATAAATCCGGATATGACAGCA
>CAJAVM010000019.1 GCA_903945435.1 uncultured bacterium
AATCTCATCTGCCTTAAAAAAAACTGACGAATCAAAATCGGCTGGAATCATTTTAATTTTGCTTTTTTCCACCGCATCCAGCTTGTCATATCGCGTATAGATAAAAACGAACTGTTCATTTCTTCCAAGCTCCAAATCGTCGTTATCGCAAAGCGGAAACTGCCTACTTTTATCCGCGCAAGTCTTATTTTTATTTTTTTCCGTATCAGCTATCGGAACTAGCTCTATACGAAACACTTCACTATAATATTCCTTTTTATTTTTTATAATCTCTTCATCGAAAATTGGCAGACCGAAAAGAATTGATCTGTTTTTTCCCTTGGAATCAAGCTCCTTAACCGCATACTTCTTCTCTTCATTCGGAAGTGTCAATCTGAAACCTATTTCTTCATTGGTATAGGTAACTACGTCAGCTATCCCCTGATCTTTAAACTGTTTGTTATTTTTTCCTAGCTCATGTTTCCTGAAAATTTCTTCTCGGAAACTATTCGACAAACCATTTCCTATTTGCCGGCTAGTCTGCTTATTCATTTTTATTTACTATATTTATATATTGATAATAGATTTTCTTATACTCTGCTGAAATTTAACTAAAACTTCATAAGAGATAGTATCCATGAGTTCAGCTAACGAGACAACTGAATTAGGGTCATCTAGTTGCTTAGAAACTAATTTAACCTCATCACCAACCTTTATATCATGATTCCCTATCTCTAAACAAGTTAAATTCATACAAACTCTACCAGCAATATGCGCAAAAAATTTTTCATTACCAGAAACTAGAAACTGTGCTTTATTTGATAAGCGTCTATCTAATCCCTCAAAATATCCAAAAGGAATCACTGCAATTCTATTATCTGTTGGGGAACGATAAGTTTCGTTATAAGAAACGCTTTCATTCGCTTTCAACTCTTGGATAGAAACAATACGAGAAAAAATTTCTAAAGCTGGCTTAAGTTGTAACGTTGCATCTGTATTTTCTTCATGAGAAAATGGACTATATCCATAAAGAGCTAGTCCCGGTCTAAAGGCCGTTAAAAATTTATTTTCTGATTTAAAAACGGATGCCGAATTTCCGAGATGAATCCAACGCGGAAAATAACCAGCTGCTTTCAAAGTATCGAGCGTTTCCATAAAATCATTTTCTTGAGCGTCATTCATTACCGAAAGGCTATCAGCCGAAGCCAGATGAGAACATAAACCGCTAATTTCAACCCTATCTAAATATTTTTTGTTATTAATAATAAAGGTTTTAACATTTTTAATCCCTTCGCGATTCATACCAGAATTTACAAAGAGATGAACATGGGCTCTTTTGCCGTAACGTGATAAATATTTTAAAGTCGTTTCATTGTAAATAACAAATTCGGTTCTGCTCAATTTTGCATATCCATAAACTTTTAATGGCATTTCTCCTAAGATTAGTATTTTACCTTTAAAATAACGATATGCAATCTGTGCTTCCGGGTAGGAATCGACAGCTATCATTTTAGTCTGAGTGTTATTTAAAATAAGACAAACTTCTTTTAACCCATGTCCGTAGGCATTAGCTTTTAGAACTGGGAATATTTCCGCCTCTGGCTGTAGACTTCTTAAATAATTAAAGTTATCAATAATATTCTTAGCATCTATTTCAATTCGATTTAAGGTCTCATACTTAGGCTTAATGAGTTGTCTAATAAAATTAATCATATATTTAAATCCAATTTTAATCTGCAGAGACTTTGCCTTCGCCCTGATTAATGGAGTCGTGCTCCAAGCCAGTATTTAAAGCTGAGTCCACGCCTTCGGTTTTTAAACCAGTGAAGGAATCTAAGGCCTGGAATTTAATATTATCAAGTAAATTTACCTCTTTCCCAATTTGCTCTTTTGTAGGAGTAAGCTGTACTTCAAATCCTGCACGATAATCACTTCCGCCTTCAGTTAAACTATCTATCTGCCAAATTATTTGCCTTGAACTTGGGTTGTAATTTAAAGTTCCAGCTAGAAGTGAAGTGCTATCAGTAAAGCTTACATTCTTCGGTAATTTAGCATTCATCACAAAATTTTCAAAGTCACCTGATGGCTCTACTTTAAAGAAAACCCAGAAGTTAGTTGGGAAGCCAACAATTGGAGGTAAAGGACCGGAACCCAATTGATCACCCTGGGGACTGTTATAATATCCAGCCGCCTGAGCATTAATTCTAGCGGCCACCTTCACATCAGCTAATGGCATTGCATGTTTAAATAACTGATTATTTACTTCATATTCACTAGCCAGACTCCAATTTATAACTTTACCAACTTTAGTTCGTGCCTTAAAATAAACCACAAACCCGGTATTTATCTCAGCTCCAGGTTGCAAGTCTCCAACCATAAACTCAAAACCACTAACATCGATGGCATTCTTATCTAACTCGTAAGCGGATGGGGTCGTAATTTTTAAAATAGAAAAATCGTTATTATTAACTATCAATTTTAACTTTAATCCACTCACGGCAATTTGCCCCTTATTTTTTAAATGTAATTCAACTGGAAGTCCATCTTCTAATTTAATTGCCTCGGTAGCTAAATTTAAATTTACTTCTACGTCTGGGTTGTTTAGGTCTACCTGAAATTGTTGAGGCGCAACCCAAACAGAAAAATCAAAATCTGGCTTAAAAAAAGTCATCTTAACAAGTCCAATTAATAAAATCAAAATAATAACTAAAAGTGATGCATCCAAAATTAAATGCCAGCGCCTTAGGCGATAAAAACGATCAAAACGCTTTTGCAAATAATGTTTGATGTTTAACATATATTTCAATTGATTAATAAAAATTCTTTATACCCGTTAAAATTTCCAACTGTCCGTCATGATTAATATCACTTAAAGATAATTTTAAGCCCTCACTGAATTTACCATCAAAAGCAAAAAATTGAGAAATCATTTTACCATTACTAAATACTTTAACATGTGGTCCGCCCCCTGGTCCTGGTCCAGTAATTATTTCTGCTCGTCCATCGTTATTAATATCTCCAGCTGTAATTTCTACGCCACCTTTAAATTTTTTATCGTATGCTAAAAAACTATAAATGAAATTACCTGATACAGAAAATACTTTGATTAATGGCTCATCCCCCTTCCCTGGCCCAGTAACAATCTCTAAGGCACCGTCACCATTTACATCCGCCAAAGCGACGCTTACGCCGCCTCGTGATTTTTTATCGTAAGCAAAAAAATTATGTTTTAATTTTCCATCTGCCGTAAAAACCATAACTTGAGCGCCACCGCCAAGTGTCGGCCCGGTAACAAATAATTTAAAATTACCATTATTAATATCAGCAGCTAAATTTAATTGTTTCCTAAAAAACTTATCATACGGATAAAAAGCCGCTAAACGCTTACCATTTTTAACAGAAATTAACTGACCATTTTTTGCAAATAAGCTTGTATCATTTTCATCATTTTCATCATTAGCAATAATTACTTGTTCTCCGGCAGGATAAGAACTTAAATAAGAGAAGAAGCCATTTTTTACTTGTTCTCCCCACATATTAAACACTCTATAAAAATAACCGTTTATAAAAGCGCTCCCCGTAATCAGTTCTGATTTTCTTAAAATTATTGCCCCATCTTTTGGTGCTAGTTTTAAAAAATTAATTTTTGCACCATTATTAATTATCCTATCTTGCGCCCCTTTTATTTTTTCAAATTCTTCCTTATTAAAAATATATAACTGCTCTTTATCGGTAGAATTAACTAACACTGAGCCAAATTTAAAATCTCGACGCCAAAGGCTTGGTTTTAAAACTTGATTATCAATATCCAAGAGATTATATGGCTGGCTTTTAGCCGACCCAAGATTTACTTCGTATTCATCATACCACCACATTTGAGTATGATTACTGGTATCATAATCAAAGCTATAAAAACCATCTCCTAATAGAGCGCTAGTTAAACCGAAACGAAAAGTACGATAATCAAATTGATTTTTTTTAGTAACATTTATTACTGGGACCTGGGGATAACGATTTGAAGGCGGAAATTTTAAATAGCTAGTCATTGACCCAGACCAAGTCCCACCATTTTCCCAAGCTGAAGGGAAAGATTCTAACATCATTCCATTAATAACTTTTTGATAACCCTCGAAAGTCTTACCATTACCAGCAATAATAAAATCTGCCCCCATCAAAGCTCTGGTTTTATCTAACATTTTTTTGAATCCTAAGGCCCACAAATTATCAGCTTCTGCTTGAGTATCTCTTACACCATTATTATTCACATCCAAATTTCCACCATTAACCCAATAAACATCACCCCAAGTGTTATCATAAAAAACACCATCAAATAAACCATTGCTTTTTATTTTTGTAGAAATAAACTCAGGTAAATAATCATTAAAACGGCGACCAAGATTATCGGTCGGAGCAGAATCAGAAAGATTCAACATATAAGTCGAGGGCCAGTTTGAAATCCGGTTTCCATTTTGGTCTTTTAACCACCAACCATCATAAATGTTATCTCTTAATTCACCTCTTAAAAAAGCACCAGTCCTTCCAGCATAACCATTTACGTCATCAATAATTTCTTGAGACGTAACATAAGCTAAAATTATCACATCAGGATTAAGCTCTCGAATTAGCTTTAGGGATTCAGGATTATTTTCTTGAACCTCCATATCAAGAATCAGTAAATCCCACTTTGATAGTTGTTTAGCCTCATATTCATTAATTTCCCATTTCAAAAAATAATTAGCTAAACGTGGATATGTACTTTTAAGAACTGCTGCTTGTGAATTAAGCGGCCACAAAATAAAAATTAGTAATCCTATCGAAATCAGCTTTTTCATTTTTTATTTAGATTTAGGCTTCTTCTCTAAAGTAATTACTTTCATATGTTTTGGTAAGTACTGACGTAAAACTTTAGGAATCACTACCGAGCCATCAGCCCGCTGATTTTGTTCTAAAATAGCTGGAAGCAAGCGGCTGGTCGCTAAACCAGAAGCATTAAGGGTATGTACAAATTCATTCTTACCAGTTGCTGGATTCTTATAACGAATCTGGCCTCGTCTTGCTTGATAATCTAAAGCGTTAGAAGCACTGCTTACTTCCTTATATATTTCCATGCTCGGAATATAAACTTCTACATCATACGTCTTAGCCATCGCGGCACTACAATCACCAGCAGCTAATTTAGAAATTTGAAAATTAAGTTTTAAGCCTTCCATTAATTTCTGAGCATTATTAACCATCTCGGCAAACATTTTCCAAGTTTCTTCGGGTCTTGAAAAAATAAACATTTCTATTTTATTGAATTGATGACCTCTAATCATACCTCTTTCTTCCTGACGATAACTACCCGCTTCTCGTCTAAAACAAGGAGAGTAGGCAAAATATTTTTTAGGCAAATCTTCTTCTGGCAAAATCTCATCACGATGATAATTACCAAGCATCATTTCACTAGTCGCATTCAAACATAAGCTATCCTGATTCCAGTAAAGATCATCTCTGAATTTTGGTAGATGGCCAGAAGTATAAGCCGATTTTTCAGTTAACATAAATGGCGGTATTAAAAACTGGTAACCATTCTTGGTATGAAAATCGATAAAGTATGATAAAAGCGCCCATTCTAATAAAGCACCAACTCCTGTATAGCACCAAAATCCAGCACCCGACATTTTTGTCGCTCTTTCGTAATCTATTAATCCTAAAGACGTTGCTAATTCAACGTGATCTTTTGGCTTAAAATCAAATTCTGGTTTTTTCCCATAAGTATAAATAACTTCATTATTTTCTTTTCCACCAGGAATAACATCGGCGGCAGGTAAATTTGGTAATTCGGCCATCATTTCCATAAACTGATTTTCTGTCGTTGCTAATTCTTCATCTAATTTTTTAATTTTTTCACCCAAAGTTTTCATCGCAGTAATCACTTCCGGAGTTGGCTTATTTTTTGAACTACGATTTCGTTCAGCTTTTAGTTCTTCGGATGCCGAAATTAACTCACGACGCTTATCGTCAAGAGTAATAATTTTTTCTAAATTTAGTTTATCGGGGTCCATTCTTTTTAAAAGACTGGCTTTTACTTCTTCTAAATTTTCTCTAATCAATTTTATATCCAACATATTTTTAATAATTAATTTTAACTTATTACTTCCCCACCGAAGGCTTTAAGGAGATTATCCATCAAGGCTCCAGGCTCTTTATTTATTTCCGCCGCAGCGGATGGCTCAGCGGAAGATACTATTTGAGAAGACGAACTTGTTCCGCTCGCTGAAGGCTCGCTGGCTGACTCTGTTTTTTTCATTTCCAAATTTTCATCTAATTGAGTTTGTAAAATAACTCCAGCTCCAAAAACTTCTGATAATGTTCCCTCTACTACACTCTTAATATTAACATCCGAAACTCTATCTTGATGAAATTTATATTTAAAAACAACGCATAATCGTCCAGAAGTCAACGATTGCGGTTCACAATTTTGAAGAACAAAAGATAAAGAATGATTTTGTTTTTTTATTTTTACTAAAAATTCTGGCCATTTTTCTATTACTTCTTCATGAGTTAAATCAACCGCTAAACTTTGGTTTACATAATTTTGAGTTACAACTTGCGGTTCTTCAGTTTTAACAATTGTATTAGGCTTAGGCGCAGAAATAACTTGAGGCTTTGTAAAAGTTGGAGCAGAATTTACAGCGCTTCTATTTACTACCTGATTATTTACAGCTCCAGTAAAAGGGGTGCTAGTACAAATCTCAATAATCGCTAGCTCTAAAGGGAGCTGGGCAATCAACTGATTTTTTTCATTATAAGCATCGAGCAAACGGCGAGAATAAAATAGTAAATTTTCAATTGTTACTACACTTAAAATACTATTAACTCTAATTTCAAGTGCATCGCTTAAATTTAAGCCAAAGCTATCAGCTAGTTCGGGATTTACTTTGCTTAAAATCATTTTTCTTAACAAACTAATAACTTCGCTATTAAAATTTTTAACATTAGCACCGCTATCTACTAAAGAATTAACCAAGGTTATCGATTTAGCGGCATCTTTGCGACTTAAATATTCCAATAAATCAACCGCCTCACTACTATTATAGTGGGGGATTACTAACTCCGCTTGTTCTAAAGTTATTCTTTTATCTCCAAGCGAAAATATCTGACCAAGCAAACTTTCAGCATCACGAAGATGACCACCGCTTTTTCGAGCTACTGCCTCTAAAACATCCGCATCTATTTCTATTTTTTCTTTTCCAGCAATAAACTCTAATTTTTTTACAACATCAACAATGCTAATTCTTTTAAAATCAAATCTTTCACACCGAGAAATAATTGTTAGCGGGACTTTATGAATTTCAGTAGTACATAAAATAAAGATTACATAAACTGGAGGCTCTTCAATTGTTTTAAGCAAAGCATTAAAAGCCGAAGCAGAAAGCATGTGAACTTCATCTATAATAAAAACTTTATATTTAGCAGTTGAAGGTGCAACCCGAGAAAAAGAAATAATATTCTCTCTAACATTATCAACGCCCGTATTAGACGCGGCATCAATTTCAATAATATCGAGATTACTGCCAGAAGTAATTGAAAGGCAATTTACACATTTTCCGCAAGGTTCATAATCACCCTCCTTTTTCTCTAAGCAATTAACCGATTTAGCAAGCACTCTAGCTAACGTCGTTTTTCCAACTGCACGAGGTCCACAAAACAAAAAAGCTTGAGCCAGTTTCCCTGCTCCAATTTCATTCTGTAAAGTTATTTTTATGTGTTTCTGTCCCAAAATTTCTGAAAAATTTTGAGGACGATAATCGCGGTATAAGGTAGCCATAATCTTAATTATTTTATTTCACCACGTCGAGCAATTTCTGCTTCTACTAAACGTGAGTTCTGTCCATATTTCAAACGGGATAAAGATCTTATTCTCTCACCCATGCCCTCACGCTTTTGACCGACTAGCGGCCAAATGGTACGCAAAGAAAAAGGTCTAGCAGCACTATTATCTATTAAGAGTTTAATGTAAGCTGTCCCTTTGTCAATATTAATTAAATCATATTCGTTAAAGACTGGCTCAAATTCCTTAACTAAAAATTCCGCATCCTCAGAACCAATCTTAAAACTAACCATTGTACCAACATTACCAAAAACCGCATCTTTAATTTCTGTATTATTATCTTTTGAAAGTTGACCGATATACTGATGGGCAATAACTAAACTAAGAGCATATTTTCTTGCTTCAGATAAAATCTGACAAATTGAGTTAGTTGTAAAATTTTGAAATTCATCAATATATAAATAAAAATCTTTACGTTGACTACTAGGGATATCAGTTCGTGATAAAGCGGCCATCAAAATTTTTCCAACAACAATCATTCCTAACAAATAAGCATTCATTTCACCAACGGTTCCTTTAGGTAAATCAATAAGCAGAATCTTCTGTGTATCCATTACCTCGCGCAAATTAAAAGCACTTTTCTGCTGGCCGATAATCGGCCTCATCATATCATTAGAAATAAAAGAGGTAAGTTTTGAAGTTATATACGGAACAATATTTGCTAACGCCGCTTCTCCGCCAGCTTTTTCAGCTTCTTGAATCCAAAAATCAACTACAGTTTTATTTTTACAATTTTTTAATTTTAAACGACGGAAATTTTCATCAGCTAAAACTCTTGGAATTTCCATTAAGGTCGAGCCGGTTTCTGGGTCATCCATAATAAGCAACATCGCATTACGCATATACTGTTCAAACATCGGGCCACCAGTAGCTTTTAAGTCATACAACTTATCAAAAATACCAATCATTTCATTAATTACAAAACTTTTTTGCTCAGGATAGCGAGCATCATATTCCAATAAATTCAAAGCCAATGGTCTATCTAAATCTGAAGGTGAAAAAATAATAACATCCTCAGCTCTCTCTGGCGGAATACGTTCTAAAATATCGGAAATTAAATCACCGTGAGGATCAAGAACACAAACCCCTTCACCGTTTTGAATATCCTGGATCGCCATATTGGCTAATAAAACCGATTTACCAACACCAGATTTACCAATTATATAAGTATGACGCCTTCTATCTTCTCGTTTTATTCTAATCTCCCTTTTAACACCGCGATAATTGTTAACCCCTAACGATATCCCTTCTTCTGGAGAATTTGTAGGCGCAGGAGCAGATTTAGCAGTTAACCAAGCAATATTTGGAGTTTCAGTAGTACTAAGCGGTAAATGGAAAATACTGGCTAATTCTTCGCTATTTAAGAGAAAACTATTTGATTCACGAAAATGACGATAAATAAAATCTTTAATAATAGTTTCTTGTCCGTTTTTTTTAGCACGAGAAAAAGAATTCCCGTAACTAAAATTATTATATTCTGCAAAAGCACTCGCAATATTTTCTAAATATAAATCTGCTTTTTCTTGAGTAAGTGCAAAACTTAAAACTCTTAGATTAACGTCGAGACCGGCCTTGAGATTTTTTTCTTCAATAGATTTAACCATTTCTTCCTCAACAGCACTCAATCTTTTTAAGGGCTTTCCCTGTGCATTCATTCCCTGCGAAACATCATTTTTAAAATTAACATAAAATAACGATCGCCAAAATTTACTATATCTCAAACCTTGAGCTACAGAATTTTTCCTATGAATCATAAATACCACCTTTCTTACCCTTGCGTGCCAAGATCTTTTTGCACTCCGAACAATATATTGAATTGCGAGACTTTCACCTTTGTCTAACTTAGATAACACATTTATCAAAGAGTTCATCGGATCAATATCCATTTTTTGATAAGTTTTGAGAGGAAAAATAAACTCTTTAACAGTTTTAAGATAAGCCGCTGCAGTTTTTCCTTCTAATCCAAAAGAATTATAATCATCTACTTCCTCTATAAAAGCATTTGGATAATGTGCTTGAATTTGCTGCTCTATATAACGAACATCCTCTTTTGGTGAAATAAAATAAAAAGTTATATTTTTTGAATTTGCAACTATTTCAAAAGAAATATGGTCTTTACGTCCAAAAATAATATTCTTTAGTCCTCTCTCGGCACTCTGACCACCAATCGCCGCAAAAATAGTCTCGCCTTTTGCAATTTCTTCTCTTAAACTTTGAACTGTTTGCTTACCATTTTCTTCTTCTGGCTTTTCTTTTGGTAATCTAATAGAAAAAACATGTTGTTTGGTATATTTCCTTCCTGCGAACAAAAATCTAAGAAATCGTAAAATAAGCATCACAACCACTACTGTTAAAAAAGCCGCCGCTAGATACGGCAAAACTAAACTAAAATAACTGATTTCAAATTTAGGCATAATTAATTACTATCCTTTATTCTCATTATTTTATCGGCTTTAATTTTTGCTTCCTGTTCTAGAAAAAACTTATTTACTCCAGGAATCAACTGCAACCATTTTTTTATTAAATCAATAATTTTACCAACATTAACCTTGCTCTTATCCAATAGCTGGGCTATCTTAGAGACAGTTTCTTCGCCGGCTAGCTTAAATTGCTGTTGACGTAAAGGTCCCATCTTCAAAAAAACTTCATGTAAGCCTTCCGAAAGAATATTATCTATCTCTAAAGCTCTTTTCTGTTGAAAAGACTGAACCTGAATATTCCCAGTTCCCACGGAAGAATCCTCGTTGATTTGATGATCAATTTTTTCAATCTTTTTTATTTCAGGTTTTTCAACTGAAGAACCAGGCATTTTTTCAACGCCTGTTGAATTTCCAAAATTTTCTTGTAAAGGACGCTTTTCAGCGAAATTATCAAGATTAATTTTGCCGATGTTTTTTTCGGCCGCCATATGGTTATTATTTAACAGTGATTGCTTCTACTGGACAATTTTCTGCCGCGTTCTTAGCGCAATCAGTTACCGCGTCGTTAACAACTTCCGATTTACCGTCGGCATTCATCTGGAAAGTTTCTGGACAAAGACCAGCACACATTCCGCAACCAATACACTTATTTTGATCTACTTTTACCATAAAATTTATAATTAATTTTTCAATTATTTTATGTTTTTATTATAGCATATTATAAAAAAATTAAAACCATTTTTATCCATTAAAAAAGCCTAAATTACATACATTTGACAATTTATGATGCTTTTGTTATATTAAGTAAATAAAATATAAATTAATACTAAAAATGCAAGCTTTTGGGCTAGTATTTTTTATGTAAAAACACAAATATGGCACATAAGAAAGCCGCCGGCTCTACCTCCCTCGGTCGCGAATCGGAGAGTAAGCGTCTCGGCGTAAAAGTAACAGACGGTGAATGGGCTCAAACAGGCGCAATCATTATCAGACAACGTGGAACTAAATATCATCCTGGCTTAAATGTAAAAAAAGGAGGCGATGATACTTTGTTTGCTATGAAAAGCGGCATTGTTAAATTTTCTACCAGAAAATTGAAGAAATTTGATAATACTTTAAAGACTTGTAAAATAGTAAATGTTGTTTCTAAAGCATCTCTTTTAGAAAAAGCTCCAGTTGCAAAAAAATAACCATTCCAAAATATTTAAAAATAAAAACAGCTCCTAAATTGGAGCTGTTTTTTATTATCCATTGTGACTTAAAATCTATTTTTTATTCTTACAGACATGAATAAAATCAACAAATAAAGGATGTGGGGCCAAGGGACGAGAAATGTACTCTGGATGAAATTGTACACCAACAAAGAATGGATGGTCTTTAATCTCGATGGCTTCAACAATCGAGCCGTCTGGTGAAGTTCCGGCAACAATTAAACCTAATTCCTCAAATCTAGCACGATAGTCGTTATTAAATTCATAACGATGGCGATGACGTTCAGAAACAGTTTTATTATTTGTAAATTTAGAATAAGCTTTTGCTAAACGACTCCCGTCTTTCAAGCGACAAGGCCAACCGCCCAAACGAATAGTTCCGCCATATCCTTTTTCTTGAATCAATTTTTCCTGACCAGGCATTATATGAATCACTGGGTCTGGAGTCTTAGGATTTACTTCGGCCGAGTTAGCTTCTTTTAAACCAGCGACGTTACGGGCGAATTCAATCACTGCCATCTGCATCCCATAACATAAACCGAAGTAAGGAACTCCTTTCTCACGACAATATTTAATCGCTTCAATTTTACCTTCTGAGCCACGTCCTCCCCAACCCTGAGGAATAATGATTCCATCCAAGCCTTTAAAAGCTTTAACTCCTTCCTTTTCAACATCTTCAGCTCCTAACCAATTAATTTTTACTTTACATTTATTATAAGCGGCCGCATGTTTAATAGCCTCAATAACCGAAATATAAGAATCTCCAAGCGAAAAATCGCCACTAGCAAAATATTTACCAACTATACCAATATTAATTTCTGGAGACTGAATTCTGGTTGCAGCGACCATTTTTTGCCAAGCCTCATTATTACTTTTCTTTTTTGGCAAACCAAATTTTTCTAAAATAATAGCGCTTAAATCATCTTTCTCAAAATTTAAAGGAATATCATAAATAGATTTAGCGTCCGGTGCGGCAATTACGCTTTCAATCGCTACATTACAATTAATAGAAAGTTTTTCTCTCCTTGCTTGGTCTATCGGTCTCTCACTTCTAGCAACTAGAAAATCGGGTTGAATACCAGCACTTTGAAGATTGCGAACAGCATGCTGTGTTGGCTTGGTTTTCATTTCGCCTATCATATTTGGAACAGGAAGATAAGAGACCATTACAAACAAAACATCCTTAGGAGCATATAACTTCATTACTCTGGCCGCCTCCAAGAAAAGTAAATTTTCATATTCACCAACAGTTCCCCCAACTTCAATAATCATAATTTCCGCTCCAGTTTTTTCGACCGCCTTTTCAATTCTACTTCTTATTTCCATTGGAATGTGCGGAACGACTTGCACACACTTCCCTTTATATTCTAAATTTCTTTCACGAGCGATTACTGACTGATAAATTCTACCAGTTGTCATGTAATTCTCTCGATAGATATTTTTATTTAAAAATCTTTCATAATTACCAATATCCTGATCAGTTTCATCGCCATCCTCAGTCACAAAAACTTCTCCATGTTCGATTGGATTCATTGTTCCGGCATCAACATTAATATATGGATCCATCTTAATAGCGCTCACATTATAACCACGAGCCTGTAAAATTTGACCGATGGAAGCGGTGGTAACCCCCTTACCTACACCGGACATTACACCGCCAACAACGAAAATATATTTAGTACTTTCTTTGGAGGATTTTACCTCTTTAACTTTCTTTTTTAATCTTGGCATAGTATATGAAAAAAATTTAATCTAAAATAGGCGATAGAAAAACTACCGCCTAATTATTTATTTCTTATTAATTACTTTTAAGAATTCGAGTGCTTTATTAAGTTGAGGGTCGCGACCCTTGTTTATATCATCTTCTGTAATTTCAACTTTAACTTGTGGCTCTATCCCTTTATCGTTAATAAAATCTCCAGACGGAGTTAACCACTTAGCAACTGTTATTTTTAAAGATGAACCATCACTTAAATCCTGAACAGTCTGTACCGAACCTTTACCAAAACTTTTTTCGCCCATTAAAGTTGCTTTCTTATAATCACGTAGGGCGCCAGCGACAATTTCTGAAGCAGAAGCACTTCCCTCATTAAGTAAAACAACCGTTTGAAAATTCTTAAGACGACCACGACCATTAGAAATATGATCGGTTGCCTCATTATCACTAAATTGTTCAACTACGATTGGCCCCGCATCTATCCATTCACTTGCCATATTAACGGCGGTAGATAAATACCCGCCAGGATTATTACGTAAATCCAAAATAACACCTTTAGGTTTTTTTACAAGAACGTCTTCGATGGCCTTGTTAAATAAAGTTTCAGTATCATCATTAAAACTACTTACTTTAATTACATAAATTCCATCGCTACGCATTTCTGTTTTTACACTAGCAACAATAATCTTATCTCTAACAATTTTAATTTCAGCGGGTTTTTTTTCGTCCCTAATAATAGTTAAAAGCACTTCAGTTCCCTTTGGCCCTCTTATTTTTTTAACCGCTTCATTAACTGTTAAACCTAAAGCTGATTCACCATTAATCGCATAAATTTTATCGCCCGCTCTTAAACCAGCTTTTTGAGCAGGCATACCATCAAGAGGCGCAATTACCGTAACCATTTCATTACGCATACCAATTTCCGCTCCAATACCCTCAAATGTTCCTGATAAATCATCGTAGAATTCTTTCGTTACAGTTGGGCTCATAAATACTGTGTAGGGGTCCTTGGTAGAGGCTGCTAGCCCCTCTAAAGAACCATAAAACAAATCTCTATCTTTTAACTTATTCTTATCGACGTAATTAGTTTTTAAACTATCCCAAACTTCAAAATACAAATTAAAATCAAAAGCATCTTCAGGCCCACCAAGCGCAGCATTTTTAGCATCTTCGGAATAAGCTAGCGTTGCTTTGCTCCCGTTTCTATTACCAGAATTTCCAAAATAAAAACCAGCCGAAAACACGCCCGCAAGAACGAGAACAAAGAAAACGGCGGCAGCAATTTTCTGAGATTTATATTTAATCATATTATTTTCTAATTATTTTTAATTCCCCGCTCCTTAAGTCAATTAAACGAGATGGCTTTTTTCTTTTTGATTTACCAATATCTACAACTAATCCCGGTTTATATTTCCCGGTAAAAATTAAGTTTAAATTTTCTAAATCTGTAATAATATCTTGACCGCTCAGATTTAGACTCGTAGAAACAATCGGCCCTCTCACTTTCTTTATTATTTTAATTAAAAAATCTGATTTAGGCAAACGAACTGAAATACCCCCAGAAGAACTAATAATTTCTTTAGGTAAATTATTTTTCGCATTTAAAATTACGGTGGTTGGGTTTGCAGATTCAAACCACAAAGCCTTTAAAAGAGACTCTTCTTTTTTGGTAATTAAAGCATAACTTTTTACCATAGCCATGCTAGCCGCTAAAGTTATCATCGGCTTGTTGATATCTCTTTTTTTCAAGCGAAAAATATTTTTAATTGCATCGGGGTCAGCAGCGAGACAACTTAAACCATAAATTGTATCAGTCGGTAAAACAACAACCTTGCCGGCATGTAAATAAACAGAAATTAAATCAAAATCAGAACTCGTAAATTCTGACGCTCTTTTTTTTAAATAAATCATGAGAATTAAACAATTGACTTTAGAGCTTTAAGAGCTTCTGGTAATATCGGTAAAATAATATTTACTACCTTTAGGAGCCAAGGGGCGATAAATGAATTAGTAAGATTATCTCCAAAGAAATTTCCAATAATGGCATAGCGAGAAGCAACAAAAACAATCAACCCCAACGCTAATGAGCCCTCCAAAAGCCCCAAAACGGCACCTAAAATATTATTTATGTATTTACTACCAGGAATAATAGCAATTAAATTGAACAGCTTTTCTATTAATAAAAAGATAAAATCAGTTAGACGAGTAGCGATAACAAAAACGATAATAAAAGCAAGAACTTTTCCAGTTGCCTGATGACTCGCTACCCAAGCCCAAGATTTTCCCCATTCAAAAAAAACTAAATAGAAATGACTAGCGACATAAGCACCAATAATCAAGCCAACTATATGCCCCAGTGATCTAATTAATCCTTTTCTTAAACCCTTTAAAACAAATATAGCCAAAATGACGGCTAATATTAAATCAAAAATTGACATAATTTTAAGTTAGTCTAGGAAATAAAATTGCACCTTTTTTAATTTGTGGTTCTAAAAACTGTATTTTAATTTTTTGAGCCGCCTCCGGAATAAAGGGCTCCAGCAAATATGCTAAATTAAGAATTGTTTCAGCAAGAGGTTTTAAAACAGCGCTTATTTTTTCTTTATCTTCCATTTTCCATGGCGCTTCCCGACTCAAAATTTCATCACTTTCTTTAATCTTTTCCCAAATAATTTGCAAGGCTTCATTAAATTTATAATCTTCCATTACTAAACGAAAGTTTTCGATCACGGTTTTAATATTTTTAGATTCTAAATTAACTTGTAGACTAGTTATAATTTCGTTCTTTTCCAATAAATTAGAAACGCGAGCAGCTAAATTTCCTAAACCATTTGCCAAATCAGCATTGTATCTTAATCTAAATTTTTCTTCAGAATAGTCCCCATCTTCAAAGGGCGACATTTCTGCAAGTAAATAATAACGTACTGCATCACTACCATACTTTTCTGTTAACTCAAATGGATCCACAGAATTACCAGCACTTTTACTAATCTTTTCACCATTAATAGTTAAAAATCCAAAAACTAAAACTTGTTTAGAGCTTGGCAAACCAGCCGACATAAGCATCGCCTGCCACATAGCCGCTTGTGGTCTTAAATTATCCTTACCGCAAACTTGCAGTCCGGGCCAATAGCTTTTAAAATTAGCTTCATTTTCCGGCCAGCCAAGCGTAGATATATAATTAACAAGCGCATCAAACCAAACATACATCACTTGAGTATCATCGCCGGGGACAGCCACTCCATGAGGCATCTTTTCTTTTTGTCGAGAAATACTAAAATCCTGTAAGCCCGAAGAAACAAAGGCACTAATCTCTTTTAAACGTCCACTGGGTAAAACAAACTTTTCATTATTTTTATAAAGTTCTAATAATTTTTCTTGATACTTGGAAAATTTAAAAAAATAATTTTCCTCATTAATTAATTCAATTTCCATTTTTGGATGTAACGCGCATCTTCCATTCTCAAGTTCAGAATCAGTTTTTTCCATTTCGCAACCAACACAGTATTTAACTTGATAATTTTTTTTATAAATATCACCGCTCGACTCACAACGCTTCCAAAATTCTTGAGCCGCCGCTTGATGATGCTTGTCGGTAGTCCTAATAAACTTATCGTAACTCAAATTTAGAGATTCTTTTAGAGGAAGAAACTTAGCGGAATACATATCACAATACTCCTGAACATCCATTTCTCTCTCCTTCGCTTTTAAATAAATCTTTAAACCATGTTCGTCTGTTCCAGTATTAAAGAAAATATTCATTCCTTGTTGTTTCTGATAACGAGCAATTACATCAGCTTTAATTACTTCCGCCGCAAATCCAATATGAGGCTCAGAGTTTATATAAGGCAATGTAGTTGTAATATAAAAATTATTCTTCTCCATATTCATCTTTATTTTTATTTTTTGAGTTTTGTTTAATAAGAATCACAAACTCTCCTTTTAAATTATTATTATCTGCTTGCAATTTTTCCAATACCGAAGTCGCTGAACCAAAATATAAACTTTCAAACATTTTTGTTAGTTCGCGTGCCACAATAATCTCCTTGCTTATTCCGGTTGCTTCTTCGAGCTTAATCATTTCACTTAAAAATTTTGCCGCTCGATGTTTAGACTCGTAAACTACTACTGAATGTTCGCTCGCAATAATCTCCTTAAGCATAGTCTGCCTTCCCTTTTTATGAGGCAAAAAGCCTAAGAATAAAAATCTATCAAAACCAGCGCCAGCAATAGAAATTGCCGTAGTTAAAGCTGCTGGTCCAGGAATGCTTTCAATTTTAAAATCATCACCCAAAGCTGCTCTAGCTTCAGAAACTAATTTTCCGCCAGGATCTGAAATACCAGGAGTACCAGCGTCAGTGACTAAAGCTAAATTTTTTCCCTCCTTAAGCAAGGTTAAAATCTTATCAACCTTTAATTCACCAGAGTGTTGATGATAAGAGATGGTTGATGTTTTTATTTCATAATGATCAAGAAGTCTTCTGGTCACCCTTGTATCCTCGCATAAAATAAAATCAGACTCTTTAAAAGTTCTTAAAGCGCGTAAAGTTATATCCTCTAAATTACCAATCGGTGTTCCGACAATTCGCAAAATTCCCATAATTATTCCATATTATCTCTTCTTTCTCGAACATACTTTGTCCAATCTTCAGCAACCTCAACCAAAATTTTAAATGGAGCCTCAATAATAAAATCGAAAATAAAGATGAAAACATTTACTCGAGATATATTATTAGATAACCAACGTCCAACCAGAATAATCGGCATGTAGAATAAATCAATCACGAAAGTTCCTAAATTTTCTTTTCTTTCAATAATCATTAAGTCTTTTACCCCGCGGGCAACAATAATGCTAAAAAAACTCACAAAGGCCAAAAAGAATAAAAAGATAGTAATACTAACCCAATTAAAACCAATAAAACCAAGCCCCATTATAATTACATATACTGAGAACAAAAAAGACGCGGCATAAATAAAATTAAAAATAAAACTCGCTAATAAATTCCTCTTTTTAGGTACACGTAAAATCATCGGCTGTTTTTTTTCTTTACCCAAGAAAGCTATTTCTTTAATACCTTCAATAATTCTATTAGTATTATCGTCCTGTGGACGTTGAGTCATAAGCACAATAAAGAATAATAAAATAGCTGGGAAAGCTACATTAATAGCCAAGGAAAGCGGATTCAAGGGTTCGTTAAACCACTTAATAGCAGGAACTTCGATTAAGAAGACAAAAATTGATTTAGTTAAAAAGATATAAATAATACTGCGCAACGCGGCTCTCCATAAACGAGATTTGGCTTTATTATATTTTTTTTCGCAGTTTTTTCTAATTAAATTTAAAAATCCTTTTTCACCTTTCTGTATTTCAGCATAAACCTTAGTAGGATTTTCTTCGATTGTTTCCGATAAGACATTAAAAAACAAAGAATAACGTCTCACAATTTTATCTAACTGTTTAGCAAGCGGGTGGTTAAGCTGCGCCTCTATTTTATGCATTAATTCTTTTGTCGCAGTTGCTATTTTATTGAGTTTTTCATCATCTTCATTAGTAAATTTATCTTTTTTACCTAGCTCTGTCCAAGCATCATTATAATATTTAAATAAAACAAAACTTAACATTTCCTTATCAAGCTTTAAAAATTTTCGCCCCATGCTTAAATAAATTTGAATTTCCAAATCGGATTCATAAGGCAATTCTTTTGGCAATACAATATCGCTCGATAAAACATCGAACATATTGTTCACTATCATTTGCTTAACTCTGTTTGGCGCTAAATTGTCCTCAATTTCACAAGCTGCTAAGTCTAGCAACCAGCGAATCATTTGATTTTTTTCATTGATTACATCCTTAGCTTCAGAAATATCAGACTTTAAATTAATAGATACATTCCCCTTAAGTGCAAGTTTATCCTTAAGGCGAATATATTTTTCTAACAATAAAGATACTTCTTGAATCTTGATTTCTGGGACCTTATTATTCGGGAGATAACCGCCCCTAATAAGTTCGACCAAAAGATGATTAGACAAACTTTCGCTATCAACATCTTTGATAACCCCCTCAATTACAACTTGACGACGCAAAATTCTAGAAATTGCATTTTTACGAAGCAAATGTTCTTCATCATAGTCTACAGCATTTCTTACTTTCTCATAGAAAAAAGCCAATCGAGATATTAACTCAGAAACTCTAATAACCGGAGCGTCACTATCTCCATCCTCTTTTTTATCCTGCTCACTATAGATTACCTGAAAAAGTTTTTTTGTATTATCATTAATCTCTACTGGCTCATCAGTGGTCTGATGCCTAATTAAATTTGGACTAACCATATTAGAATATTTTAGCTTATAGAAAAACTCAAAATAGAGCCCTGCTTTACTTTATTATTGTATATTGTTTACTAATAAAAGGCAATAAAAATCAACAAAATATAGTTGACAAGATTACTGTATAATAGTAGAGTTAAAAGTTATTATAGTTTCTTTAAAAAATCAAAATAGTATTCACTTCTCAAAATCAGCAAAAATGGAAAAAATGGAATCAATCTCTTATCCCGCTTTTATGCTAGAGGCCGAAGAGCTAGCAAAAAAGAACAAAAGGCGTCCTTTTGTTAGGATGCTGAATCTACTAACAATACCAATGGGGGTATGCTTGCTTTTACTGTTTCAAGTTTTTTTGTCCCGTAATCATGTTGCAGAAAATAACTTAAATTTCCTCTACTTTATTTTTTGTTTTATGTATTTGATTGCAATTTATGCTATTAACAGCAACCTGTCCCTTCCCGTAAAAGTAAAACAAGAAGAAATAGCCGAAGCCATTCCAAGGTTATTTCAGCAGAAAGAGCTTAGTTTTTCTACAAAAATTAAAACCATTGAAAAAAACATCAGCTTCTTCGAGTATCGACTCAAAGAAGAAAAGGATGGCGCCATTAAAACTAAAGAGGAACTTGCCCAATTTAACAAATTTAAAGACGGTTTTGTTCACACATATTAATGTGTCCCTCTGTGCGCATTCAAAAGGCCAATTTCACCATCTTATCAAAAAAGATGTGTAAAATTGGCCTTTTATTCAATACAAACCCTGTTTATTTGACTATTTTGATCTAAATTAGCGTAAACAAGACACAAAAATATTAAAAAGCCTTGACAAGCACCCCGCTATTTTGTATTATTTGGGTAGATAAAAAAGTGGCCAAAAGGCTATTTTTAATTACCTATTTTTAGCTTTTTAGCTTATATGAACAAACTAACAAATTACATCAAAGCCTCAATTTCAGAAATGAAAAAAGTAACCTGGCCAACAAAAAAAGAAACCTATAACTATACAGTCTTAGTGATTGGGATTAGCTTAGCTGTAGCCGCCTTTCTTGGCGCTTTAGACTTTGTTTTCAATTTAGGTATTCAATTTATTATTTAAAAATAACATAGTTCTTAAATTCTTAAATTTATGGCCAAGCAACTTTTAAATCAAGGCCGACGTTGGTACGTTATTCATACTTATTCTGGTTACGAAGAAAATGTCGCCCAAAATCTAAAACAAAGGGTTGACTCTCTAGACATGGAAGATAAAATATTTAATATTTTAATTCCAACCGAGAAAAAGATTAAAATTAAAAATGGGAAACGTAAAGTAACTGAAGAAAAAATCTTCCCTGGCTATATTTTAGTAGAAATGGTTGTTACCGATGAATCTTGGTATATCGTTAGAAATACTCCAAACGTTACTGGATTTATTGGAACTGGAACTATTCCAACTCCGATTGGCGACGCTGAGGTAAAATCTTTACAAAAAAGAATGGGGGTTGAAGATCCTAAATTTCAAATTGACGTTATTATTGGCTCACCAGTTAAAATCAATGAAGGGCCATTTAAAAATATGGAAGGTAAAGTTACTGCTATTGATGAAGCTAAAGGAAAAGTTAAAGTTTCCGTTTCCCTCTTCGGTCGTGAAACTCCGGTTGAATTAGATTTCCTACAAATTAAAAAAGTTTAAGTAAATAAATATAATTAAACCTGGCGACGCTTCTACGTCCAGCAAAACTAATTAATATGGCAAAGAAAATAAAGACAAAGATAAAATTACAAATTTCCGGCGGTCAAGCTAATCCAGCTCCTCCAGTCGGTCCTGCCTTAGGTCAACATGGTTTAAACATTGCTGAATTCTGCAGACAGTTTAACGAAAAGACTAAAGATAAAATGGGTGAAGTCGTTCCTGTTGAAATTACCGTTTACGAAGATAGAAGCTATGACTTCATTTTAAAAACCTCTCCAGCCAGTGAACTTATTAAAAAAGCCGCTGGTATTAAAAAGGGTTCAGGAAAACCATTAACTGAAAAGATTGGTTCAATTACTGATAAACAATTAGAGGAAATCGCTTTAGTAAAAATGCCTGATTTAAATGCTAATGATATCGAAGCAGCTAAAAGCATTATTGCTGGTACTGCTAGACAAATGGGCGTTGAAATCAAAAAATAATTAATTTAATTGTGGGAGTCCCGATTCTATAATCGGAACGCACGACCACGAATAAAAAATATGAAAAAAGAAGTTGCTGTAGAAAAAAAACCAAAAAGCAGTTCTAAAAAAATTGCTCAAAAAACAGTTAGAAAAGTAGATAATTCTTCTATCTATGATAAAAATAAAGCTTATTCAATTGAAGAAGCTTTAGAAATTGTAAAAAAATTAACTAAGACTAAATTTGATGCTTCAGTTGAAGTACATTTCCGTCTTGGTATTAATACTAAAAAAGGCGATCAACAAGTTCGTGGTGCTGTTAGCCTTCCTAACGGTACCGGTAAAAGTGTCAAGGTAGCCGCCTTTGTTTCTCCTGAGAATGAAGCCGCTGCTAAAGCTGCTGGGGCTGATTTTGTTGGCGGTGAGGAAATGATTGCTGAAATCAAGAAAACTGAAAAAACTGACTTCCAAGTTGCAATTGCTGAACCAGGAATGATGAAAAATTTAGCTATTATTGCAAAAATTTTAGGAACTAGAGGTTTAATGCCTTCTCCTAAAAACGATACCGTAACCGTAAATCCTGCTAAAACTATCCAGGAATTGAAAAAGGGTAAGATTAGTTTTAAAAATGATGATACTGGTAATTTACACGCTGTTATTGGTAGAATTAGCTTTGAAACCCCTAAACTGATTGAAAACTATCAATCTTTAGTCGATACCGTTAGAAAATCAAAACCAGCCTCTTCAAAAGGAAGCTTTTTAAAGAACGTTAGCATCGCCTCATCTATGAGCGCTGGTGTAAAAGTATCTCTATAAGAGGATTGACTTATACCATAAAATAGGATATAATACTTTACAGGTAAGCAATTTTTAAAGAAAGAGCGGATCCGAATCCGCTTTTTTCTTTAATCAAAGGTCGTCTTACATTTAATAAAATAAGTTTAGTAAAAAAGAAATGAAAAAATTATTTATTGGCGGCTTGTCTTTTAAGACTACCGAAGAAGGACTGAAAGAAGCTTTCTCAAAAGCTGGTGCAGTTCTTTCTGCCGTTATCATTACCGATCGTATGACTCATCGCTCAAAAGGCTTTGGTTTCGTCGAAATGGAAAATGACGCAGATGCAGATAATGCAATTGCGATGTACAACAATCAAGAATTAGACGGACGCAGAATCGTTGTCAACGAAGCTCGCCCTCTAGAAAAGAGATTCTAATAAAATCATCAATAGATTGAAAATACAAATGAAAAACGCTCCTTTATCGGGAGCGTTTTTTGGCATCAAACAGTTACAATATTTATTTTAATTTTTTAACTACCTTTTTCTTAACAACCTTTTTTTTCACAATCGGTTTAGCCTTTTTAGTAATTACGGGCTTTATTGCTTTTACTTTTTTTACAACTTTAGGGCTTCCGATATTTTTTTCATAATCAGCGATTGCTTTCTTAAGACCATCAACGGCCATAATAGAACAATGAACCTTCTGATGAGGCAGACCACCTAAATCATCAACAATCTTTTTCCAAGGGTATTTCTTTGCCTCCTCAATTGTCATTCCCTTTACTTTTTCAGTCATCACTGAAGCGGTAGCAATATTAGAAGCGCAACCAAAAGATAAAAACTTTACGTCTTTAATCTTTCCCTTTTCGACTTTCAAAAAGAAATCAAGCTGGTCGCCGCAAACCATATTACCGATTTGAGCGTAACCATCCGGATTAGTAATTCTTCCAATATTCTTAGGCTTGAGAAAATTATCGACAGTTTTTTTAGTATAATTGAGTGCCATATATAAATAAATTAATAATTAATTACTTAAGTTTAATCTAAAAATCAGAGTTTGTCCAGATTTAAACAATCGGCGAAAAACTTCTTAAACGTTTCACGGTTCCCTTCAGTGCTTTAATCGTATAATCAATTTCCACCTTAGTATTAAAACGACCAAAAGAAAAACGAATATTGCTATTTAAGAAATTCTTATCAAGTCCCATAGACTTTAAAACATAAGACGCACGCAAATCAGTTGCCGAGCAAGCAGAGCCAGTAGAAACATAAACCCCCTTATAAGAAAGGTCCATCAAAATCGCCTCCCCTTCGATATAGCCAAACATAATATTTAAATTTGCCGGAACGCGTTTTTTTAAACTCCCATTTAAACGCACTTCAGGAATTTCTTTCTGAATTTTTTTCCAAAAATAATCTCGCAGAACAGTTACTTTTTTTAAATAAGCCGCTCTTTCTTTATAAGCTAATTCCAAGGCTTCTGCTAAGCCAATAATCCCAGGAATATTGTATGTTCCTGATCTTAAACCATCTTCCTGACCGCCGCCAATAATCATCGGTTTAACTTTTACTTTACGATTAATATAGGCAACACCTACTCCTTTCGGTCCATAAAATTTATGAGCCGATAGACTTAAAAAATCTATACCCATTTTTTTTACATCCACTTTTAAGTAAGGAATCGCCTGAACAGCATCGGTATGAAAATAAGCGCCATACTGATGAGAAATTTTAGCTAAAGCCTCAATATCTTGAATGGTTCCAATTTCATTATTAACCGCCATGACCGAAACTAAAATTGTTTCATTATCAATTAATTTAGCAAGTTCAGTGGGCTCAATTAAACCCTCTTTATTAACGGGGAGATATTCAACCTTGAATCCTTCACGCGCTAAAAATTTAGCCGATTCCATAACGCAAGGATGTTCAATCGCGGAAATAATAATTTTATTTTTTTTCTCTGTTCTATTAGCTAACGCAACACCTTTTATAATTAGATTATTAGATTCAGTTGCTCCGGAAGTAAAAATAACTCCATTGGCCTCCCCGCCAATCAATTTTGCAACCTTTTCCTTGGCCTTCATTAGGTCACCAAAAGCGTTTTGACCTAAAGCATGGATAGACGAAGCATTGCCATAATCTTTCTCAAAATAGGGTAACATTTTCTTTAAAATGCGCGAATCGAGCTTAGTCGTCGCCGCATTATCTAAATATACGTGCATATAAAAAATACTAAATAATTAAGTAATCTAATTATAGCCTTTTTGGCTATATTTTCAAGTTTAACCAATAAAAAACCGGCAACCTTTTTTGGCTGCCGGGCTAAGAACGTTAAAATTTGTAAATTAATTTAAATCGAAAGGAAGAACAAAAACTGTGTCATCAGGACCAGGGCCCACAGAAATAATTCGTGGAGTTGCCGGCACGTTTTTGAAAACATATTTCAAAATGTTTATCAAATTCTCTGGTAAATCAGAGAAATGTTTAACGTTACGGATATCTTCCGTCCAACCTGGAAATTCTTTGTATAAAGGTGTGCAGTGATCAAGTACTTCCGGAAGAACGATTGCCTTTTCAATTATATCTCCCTTAGTTAAAACTATATCTCCGTAATTAAAATCAGGGCCAGCATATTCATACGAATGACAGACTTTTATAATATTCATTCCCGTAAGAACATCGAGCTTGGTAAGGATAATTTGATTAGCACCGCCATCAAGAGCATAGCGCAATAATGACAAATCGAGCCAACCAGTACGACGAGGACGACCGGTTGTTGCCCCATATTCACCAGCTAAACGCCGAAGAACGACCCCTTGAGCGAAAGAATTAGTATCGTTCAAAGTTGAACCAATAAACATACTCTTTTCTTTTTCACGATCGCCGCCTTCATTACACCACATCTCAGAGGATTTATCTCCCATCTCAGTTGGAAAAGATCCCTTACCAACCCTGGTCATATAAAATCCTTTGATTATTCCGAAGGAAACATCAATATCAGATTCTTTTAAACCAGCACCTTTGGCCATGCCGGCCGGAGAGCAATCTGAAGAAGTAACAAAGGGATAAGTTCCGTAATCAATTGATAACAAATACCCCTGAGCACCTTCAAGCAGAATGTTTTTCTTTCCTAAACTGTGGCGCATAAACGCGTCAGTATCTTCTATGATTCCTCTTAACTCTTTGCCGTATTGCAGGTACGATTGAACGATAGCCTCAAAGTTAAATAGTTCATCTCTACCAATGAACTTACCGTTTTCCAGATGATCACATTTCATGATTTCCCGCGCCGCTTCATAACCTCCAAGACCGGCGATTATCATAGTGTGATAATCAAGCGCTTTTTTCAATTTACGCCGGAAAACTTCCGGATTCAAAAGGTCGTTCATCGTTAAGCCTCGACGAGCAACGTGATCAGTGTAGCAAGGTTGAATTCCCTTGCCCGTACTTCCAATTCTTTCTTTTCCGGCCTGAGACTCACCAAGCCTATCAAGTACAACATGGCTCGGTAAAATAACGTTTGCCTTCAAAGAAATCCGCAAATTGTCGCAAGAAAATCCTTTGGACTTCAAAAAAATGATTTCTTGCAGCAAGGCTCGGGGATAAATTACCGTACCAGTCCCAATAATATTTATTTTATCGGGGTCGGTAATTCCGCAAGGAATCAAATGAAGAACGTACTCGACACCTTCAAATATTATCGTGTGCCCAGCATTATCACCGCCGGTTACCCTAGCAATAATATCGGCCCACTTGGAAAACAGAGAAACAAATTTTCCTTTCCCCGTATCTCCAAACTGATTACAGCTAATAGCAATGACTTTTTTATTGTGCAGAAATTCGTTGCCAAAATTAGCCCGTAAAAATTGCTCCATTCGGTATTCAACCGTTTCTTCTTTTAACTTATTCATTTTTTCAGTTTTTTTGGTTTTTAATTTGTACCACGATAATTCGGGGCATCTTTTATATAATCCAATCCGTGAGGATGAGATTCTGTTAGACCAGATGAAGATATCCGATAAAAATCGGCCTTCTCTTGTAGTGCATCTAAGTTGGCAGCGCCAACATAGCCCATTCCGCTACGTAAACCTCCGGTTAGCTGGAAAAGAATATTAGCGACATCCCCTTTGAAAGCGATTTCGGCCTCTACTCCTTCTGGAACTAATTTGTCGCTGCTTTTTCCAGATTGTCCGTACCTTTCGCGAGAAGCTTTGTTGTCGAGCATAGCCCCCAAAGAACCCATGCCTCTGTAAACTTTCATGGACTTCCCGTTCCGATACAAAATTGAGCCGGGAGATTCGGTGGTCCCGGCTAAAAGCTTTCCCAGCATGACACTGTCAGCTCCTGCCGCTAAGGCAATAGTGATATCGCCTGAGTATTCTATGCCACCATCGGCACACACAGAAACCCCGCTCCCACGAATGGCTTTTGCACATTCATAAATAGCGGAAACCTGCGGGTGTCCAATCCCAGACATGATGCGAGTAGTACAAATTGAGCCTGGGCCTTGCCCAACTCTAACTCCATCTACGCCAACATCAACCAATCGTTTAGCCGCTTCAGCCTCAGAAATATTCCCGGCTACTACATCGATAGAAGGATAATTTAACTTGAGATATTTAACCATCTCAACTACTGCCTTTGAATCACCATGAGCAGTATCGACCACGAAAACATCGACGCTTTTCATGGATAACAATTTTGCTCTTAATCGGTCATCTTCAGTAACGCCAATTGCGGCACCAACGAGTAAGCTGCCATTGTCATCCAAGCTATAGCCCTGCGCATCGTTGGTCATGATACGCTTAACATCCTTCCAGGTATAAATACCGGAAAATAATCCGTCTTTGTCAGTAATCGGCAAAATCTTCTTATGCCTTTCCTGCATTGTCTGATAAGCGCCTTTTACATCAAGAAATTCCGATGATACGATATCGGTCGACATAATATCGAAAATTGTTTTACCTTCAACATCATGACAGAATTCGAAATCGTTACTCGTAACAATCCCGACTAAGCGCCTATCGCCATCGACGACTGGAAAAGAAGAAAAACCATAATCCTTCTGGTCTCTCATTCGCAAAATATCACCAACCCTATCGCTTCCTTTCACGCAAATTGGCTCAGCAATAAAAGCACTTAAATGGTGTTTCACTTTAGCAACTTGAGCTGCTTGCTCTTCCGGCGATAATCCTTTATGAATAATCCCCAGACCGCCAAATTTTGCCATCGCGATTGCCATTTTTGATTCAGTTACCGTATCCATCGGCGAACTGATAATCGGAATGTTAATTGCTACGTTGCGAGAAAAATAAGATCCAAGATGGGTTTCATCCGGTAGGATTTCAGAAAAATTCGTTCTTAATCGAATATCACCAAAACCCAAGGCTAACCCCTGTTTGCTTTGCTTCTTGAAGAAGTCATCGCATTTTCTTTTTGCACGTTTTGAACTCATAATCAGAAATTTAAAGTGTTTAAATTGTTAAAGAATATATAAAATTGAAATTTTCAATTCCAGGAATATTACCAGGAAATTAGCTTCAAGTCAAATAAAAAACCCCGTCCGGAAACGAGGCTTTTATGCATCTTATAACCATTAATTATATATGGAGTAAGAAAGTAGTTTCTATGACTTTAGCTTCTTGCTTATAGCATAGATAGAAGAGACCTTTGAGAAAATGCGAATCAAAATTCTTCAGAATTCCAAATTCCAATTTTTCAAATTTTTTAGAGTTAAATTCATAACCGGCATCCAGACAAAGTTCAATTTCGTTACCGATCGAGACGCTAGTAAAATTTGCTAACATCCTAGAATCGGCTAACTTGTCGAAGATGACAATGCTATAAACCTCGCCCATTTTAGCGGAGGCAAGAACTTGAAATTTTTCATTCGCCGTTGCGTAAGAAGAGGCTGCTTTAAATATGCCAGATTCTAGTTTTAAATGATATTCTGGTTCATCATTTCTTAAACTGATACCAGCACCAAGTGTATTCTTCTCATTGAATCTAATAATCGATTTAGCACCAATTGCTGGACCAGTCGCCCGAGATTCGGCCCAAGTGCTAAAGTGTCCAGTTGCGCTAAGTGGCATCGGAATCAATTCAGTCGACAATGTAGGCATGCGACCAATTTCTAGTCCTAATCGTTCACCTTTAGAATGAAGCTTTAAAGAAAAGAAATTAATATTCATATCTTTATCATTCACTCGACCATAAGCAACTAAGGTCTTAACCTTCAACCAGGGTACTAATTGCCAAGTAGCGTTAGCGCCGATTCTAAGATTATGTGCATGCTCCACATCCAAGTCAGAGTTAAAAGATGTAGAATTAAGCAATCCGGCATAAACATTATTAACTACAATGGAGCTATCGCTTGTTGCAATAATGTTCTTGATTTGAGAGAAAGTATTCAAGCTAAAAGCTAATACAAAATAGAAAACAAGTACGGTAATTTTTTTCATGATTCTCTTATTTTTGGTTTTTAATGATTAAATTTTCAAATAACTATAATCAAACATTATAACACATTATATAGTTTTGGTCAATATAAGATGAATTAACAAAAACACGGCTTGAGGCCGTGTCTTGTTTTTTAGTATGAACTATTTTTTGTTGTTATGTTATTTAACCAACTCAATTGACTTAACAACTACCGGTTCAACTGGGATATCGCGAGCCCCAGTCTTAACCCCCTCAATCTTCTTAACGATATCCATTCCAACGATAACTTGACCGAAATTAGTATGCATTCCGTCTAACCAAGGAGTTTCTGCAATTGTAACGATGAAAAATTGAGAACCATTGGTTCCTGGTCCAGCGTTAGCCATCGCTAAGCTCCCCTCTACCAACTTATGATTATTAAACTCATCAGCGAACTTATAGGCCGGTCCACCAGTACCATAGGTATTAGTTTCATCTCCTTTACTATTAGGATCTCCACCCTGAATCATAAAGTCTTTAATAATTCGATGAAATTTGGTTCCATTATAGAATCCGTCTTTAGCCAAATTCATAAAATTATTAACGGTAATTGGAGATTCCTCACCATAAAATTTAACAGTGATATTTCCTAAACTAGTTTTTATAATAGCCTGGGAATAATCTTTAGCTAAATCTTCTTGATCTTTTAAAGTTCTCATAGGATTAAAAGTCGCCGACCCATTTTGAGATAACTCCTCTGCTGGATTTTTTGTTTCAGTAATCACTGGAGCTTCATTCAAAATTGTTTCGGCATTATTATTTTCTAAATTATTAATTACATTGTTAGACTCTACTTCGCTATTAGCATCGGTCTCTATTTTTACAGTCTTATCAGTCTTAGTACAAGCCGATAAACTAAAAGCCATTAAAATAACGGCAACAAAAAGTAAACTTTTCTTCATATTTCTTTCTAATTTATTTATTAATTAAACTTTATATTGTTTTTTAATATTTTTATCCTCTTCGGCACGCTTTTCTTCAATTACCTCCTTAGCTCTCAAGCGTAATTCCTCTAAATTTAATTTATCTAACTCTTTAGCCTTTTCGGAAAGACCGGCCTTATCATTTAATTCTGGGTTTTCAATCACCTCGCTAAGTAATACGTCTAAAATCGCACCTATCTTTGGACCAGGAGCAATGTTTAAAACATTCATTAAATCATCGCCATTTATTTTTAACATTTTAACAGAAATCGGATCATTTTGCACCATCTCCATCATATACTGCAAATGACGTAATTTATAAGGCATCGCCTTCGGTGTTCCTGAACCAAGCCTATCGGCAATACGCAAATCAATCAGGTCTTTAAGATTTTCTTTACCAACTTTTACAATCAAGCGACGTACGGAAGCGGCGGTAACTTCTCCAACATTATAATAG
Organism: uncultured bacterium; assembly: GCA_903945435.1. Classification (GTDB taxonomy): domain Bacteria; phylum Patescibacteriota; class Patescibacteriia; order Patescibacteriales; family UBA12465; genus UBA12465. Next base: position 30,293 of record CAJAVM010000019.1, read on the forward strand.
AACATGTGATTTTTGACCAGATTCACAGTCCTTATCCTATCTTCATTAGAAAACTTTAAACGCGTCATTATTTTATCAACCATTTTCGCTCCCACATATTCATGGTTATAAAAAGTCGCAATATTATCGATAATTTTTCTGGTTTTTGGTTTTGCAATATCATGAAGCAAGGCCGCAAATCTAACTTGCCATTCTTTACTTGGACAAGTTTTTAAAGCTAAAACATTGTGTTTAAAAACATTATAAATATGATGTCTATCTTGTTTTACATCAACTCCCTGTTCTAACTCGGGGATTATATATTGTAATAACTTACAATCATGTAAAAGCATAATTCCGTCCGCTGGTCTATCGGAGGCTAAAATTTTTATAAGTTCATCTTTAATTCTTTCTTTAGAAACAAATTTTAAACTTCCGGCAAGCTTTACAATCCCTCTCTGAGTTTTAGGTTCTAACTCAAAACCAAGCTGAGAACTAAAACGCACTGCTCTCAACATTCTTAAGGCATCTTCTTTAAACCTATCAGACGGTTCTCCAACAGCTCGAATAATTTTTAATTTTATGTCTTTTCTTCCTCCAAATAAATCAATTACTTCTTCAGGATTTTCTGGATTTAAGGCTAAGGCATTAATTGTAAAATCACGACGTTCTAAATCCTTATCAAGCTTCTCTTCAAATAAAACTACGTCCGGATGGCGTCTATCAGAATAACCTTGCTCACTACGATAAGTTGTTATTTCTAAAACATCCTTTAAAACTTCGCCCTCTCTAATTGGAAGCAATACGGTTCCAAAATTATTTTCATATTTTGCATTTTCAAAAATCGCTAAAATTTCTTCCGGTTTAGCGTTAGTGGTTATATCCCAATCTTTTGGCTCTTTACCCATTAAAAAATCACGCACGCATCCGCCCACTATATAAGCCTCAAAGCGCCCCTTTTTAAGAGCGCTTGTTGTTTTAATAACGTATTCAGGAATATTCATAATTATCTTTTTTTTGCCGAAAATTTAGTATGCAATAATTTCGCCTCTAATTTATGCTTTTTAACCCAATCATAATATTCAACCATCGATTTATTTTCATGGGCACGTCTTACATCTTTGCCGCTATCAATCTTATACATCCCTTCTAAACGTTTTTTACGAATTACATCAGTCGTTGGCATCGGTTGACCGCCACCACCAAGACACCCCCCTGGACAAGCCATTACCTCTATATAATGGTATTTTTTAAGTTTTGGCAAGATATGCTCAAAATGACCGATTCCGTTTACAACTCCGACTTTAAGTTTATGCCCTGCTAAGTTAACCGACGCTTCTTTAAAACCCTTGAGCCCTCTAACCTCTTTAAACTCTAAACGACTAGAACAAAGCTTATTTTTACTACCCTTGCAGGCCATAGATAGAGCCGATCTTAGAGCTGATTCCATTACTCCTCCCGAAGCGCCATAAATCGCCGCCGCACCTGAACCATCATTAAATATTGGCTCGGTCTCACTATCAACTAAATTTTTAAAATCAATTTTATTCTTCTTTATAATAAAAGCTAATTCTCTAGTTGTTAAAACATGGTCGACTAAAGGTCGGCCTTCATATTTTAATTCTGGACGTGCTGCTTCATATTTTTTAGAAGTACAAGGAACAATCGAAACAACAATAATCTTTTTAGAATCAATTTTATTCTTAGTCGCAAAATAACTTTTAATTGCTCCCGCGCTATGAATATGGGGCGAACGAGCCGTAGTTAAGTGTGGTAATAATTCTGGATGATAATATTCGGCATAAGCTACCCAAGCCGGACAGCATGAAGTAGTCATCGGAAAAACCGCTTTTTTATCATTAAGTCTTTCAACTAATTCTTCCGCCTCAGTCATGGTTGTAATATCGGCTCCGAAGTTAACATCAAAGACGTGTGTAAACCCTAGAATTTTTAAAGCAGTATTTATTTTTTTAGCACAATTAACGCCATATTCCATCCCGAACTCTTCGCCAAGCGAAACTCTAACTGCTGGCGCAAATTGAGCAACCACAATTTTTTTATTATCCTTTAAAGCCGCTTCAACTTGTTTCCATTCTCCCTGTTCTTGCGCCGCCGCAACCGGACAAGCATTTGCACATTGTCCACAATAAATACAAGCACTATTATTTTCTTTGTTCGGCTTAATTTCTTGATTGCAACCGTTACCCTCCATTTTTAAGAAATGAATTCCCTGTTTATCACAAGCAGAAATACAATTACTACAATCTATGCATTGTGTTCCATCAATTTCAACGGCATTAGCAAACTTATAGGTTTTACGATTAATTTTACGGTCAGCAAAGCGAGCAAGTTTTAAATTATATTCACGCGCTAACTCAAGTAAAGTACAATCAAACCTTAAGGTACAATCGGCACACTTTTCAACATGAGAAGCAAACAACATTTCAACGTTCAGGTTGCGAGATTTTTGGACGCGTGCTGAATCAGTTAAGATTTCCATTCCTTCCGTTACCGCAGTCGAACACGCAGTACATAATTTATCTCGGCCCTTAACTTCAACAACACAAATACGACAACCAGCCCGAACGTCTAAATCGGGATGGTAACAAAGAGACGGAATTTTAATTCCATTCTCTCTCGCGACTTCTAAAATAGTCTGGCCTTTGAGCGCCGAGAATTTTTTGTTGTTAATTTTAAGAATCATTATTTTTTTATTTTAACTAGATCTGTATAAATATTGTAAGAAAATAAAATAGCAATCGGGCCAATCAAGAAACTAAATATTTGAACCACAGTATTCCAAAGAGTATAACCAGCAGAATCTTTAGTCATCGCACTTAAAGGGGCCGCTATAATAGCGGTAACTACCCAAAGAATCAAACTTAACAATAAAATACGACCAACAACTGGCCAAAAATAACCTTTAACTAAAGCTCGACTACTTTTAATTGCCTCCATCCCTCTTTCTCCTTCAAAGAAAAAAGCATAAACCGCAAAGCTATATAATACAGAGAAGATTATTCCGGGAATAATTAATAACAAAGTCCAGCCTATAATTAATAAAGCGGTTAACAAAGAAAGTCCGATATAGGGCCAAAATAAATCTTTCGTTTCTTTAAATATTTCTTTAGCTTCACCCTCATAATTTTTGCCAATCAATAAGTAGACGCCCATGTAAGCGCGGATACTAAAATAAATTGCAAACACTAAAGCAACAACGCCGACCGTAAGTCCCAATACCTTTAACATACTTGATACCGCAACATTATTTGCAAAAACAAAATTTAAAATTAGTAAAACAAGAATTATCCCTAATGGAATAAGAGTAAATTTAATTGCCTCCCAATAAACCTTTAAAATTTTATTCAAATTTTTCCACCACACCAGAATCGCATTCTCTAGGATTTTAAATGTTGGGGTTAATTTTTGTTTTTGCATACTTGGCGAAGTAGCAGCGGGAATGTTTGTGACTGGAGTATTAATTACCGCTTCGGTTTGATTAATGTTTTCCATAGTTTTAATTTTAGTTGATATTTTCAAAATAGCTTTTAATAGTAACTGGTAAAGATGAACCCAGAGAACAAAGACTTGATTCTTCAAGATTATGAATTAAATCGTTAAACATTTGCTTATCATATTCCGACTTACTAGTTAATTCACGCAAACGATAAGTTCCCTCACGACAAGCAGTACAGGCCCCACAACTTTCAGTTTCGTAAAATTTAAACCAATAATCCAGCAGTTTCTTATGATCAGTTTTCTTATCATCAAAGACCATGAGCAACCCCGAACCCTCAACAGGTGCTTGCAATTGGTCAGAACGTAATAATTCTCCACACACCTCACCGCCGGTCATCACAAAAAAATCAAATCCAGGATAGTTATTAGTCGCTCGTAAAACTTCTTCAGCGCTCATATCGGCTGGTAAACAGAAAACTCCGTGATGCTTAACGGCCCCGGTTAAAGTATAGAAGCGTTTCCCTTCATATTTTCCTTTATCAATTAAACTAACATTATAAAAAGTCTCAACGTTATTGATTAAAGTTGGGTGATAGTTCATCCCACTATCGGCTGGATAGGGCGGTTTTAACCTTGGTGCCGGGCGACGACCTTCAATAATATTAACTATCGCTGTTTCTTCGCCACAAATATAAGACGGGGTTTCTGGTTTTGAGAAAAATTCAACTCTTGAGGCAAAAAGTTTATATTTTTTATTCTTTAAAACTTCTTTTATTTTTTTAGAGTAAGCTTTATAATATTCGGCTTTAAGAAAAAAATAAACTTTTTTTGTTTTAGCTGAACCTAAAAATTGATAAGCTAAAAAAACCCCATTAACAATTTCCTCGGTCTTATGTGCTAATAAATAGCCGTCCTTTTTTACTCCTGGTTCACCTTCAGCGCCATTAACAACAATTGAAGCAATTTGCTTATACTTTAGAGCATTCTTAACAGCCATCCATTTCTGAGCAGTTGGGTAACCCGCACCACCTCGACCAACTAAACCAGCTGCGTCTATTTTTTGAATTATATTTTTTTTAGTCATCTAAATTACTAAAAATTGTAATATATTTTATCTTGCTGTCCAACCGCCATCAACATGAAGTATTGTTCCGGTTACATACTTTGCTTCATCACTTGCTAAATATAAGGCGGCATATGCGATATCATTAGCCTCACCAACATAACCCAAGGGGGTATTCCCAGTAACCAACTTGTTAAAACTATCGTTATTTAACATACCCTTGGTCATATTTGTAAGAATAAACCCGGGGGCAATAGCATTAACTCTAATACCATATGAAGCTAAATCTAAAGCGGCGGCATGAGTTAATTGAACAACCCCACCCTTTGAAGCACAATAAGCAACCGTTCCCGGAAGTCCGACTGTTCCTAAAATAGAGCTCAAATTAACAATTGAACCCTTAATACCTTTCTCTTTCATAACCTGAGCGGCTAATTGAGAACCGTAAAAAGTACCGCTAAGATTAACGCCGATAGTTTTCTCCCAAACATCATCCTTAACATCCAAGATACTACCAGTTGTTCCCACGCCAGCATTATTTATCATAATATCTAAAGCGCCAAATTTCTCTATCGCTTTTTGAATTAAAGTAGCTACTTCTTCACGCTTCGCAACGTCACACTTAACATAAATCGCCTTTTCAGCATCAATAGTGAGATCAACTGGCGCATCGTAAATATCTGAATAGACAACTTTTGCCCCCTCCGCTACAAATAATTCGGCCATTGCTTTACCTAGCCCAGAAGCCGCACCAGTTACAATCGCAATTTTATTTTCAAGTCTCATATATTTAATATTAAACTTTAATTAACTATTTAATGAACTTACCAAGATAAGCAGCTAACTCTACTAAACGATTAGAGTATCCCCATTCATTATCGTACCAAGAAATAACTTTCAATAAATCTCCACCAACTACTTTAGTTGATAATAAATCGATAATAGTACTATGAGGATTTCCAATAATATCTGAAGAAACTAATTCTTCTTCTGAGGCTTCAATAATTCCCTTCATTTTACCAGCTGCGGCTTTTTGGAAAGCCTTATTTACTGCTTCAACTGTTGTTTTCTTTTCTAATAAATAAACAGTATCACATAAAGAGCCAACTGGAGTAGGAACGCGAACTGCTAAACCATCAAACTTATCCTTTAAGGACGGGATAGTTTCCGCAGTTGCTGTAGCCGCCCCGGTAGTTGTGGGAACTATATTAATTGCGGCGGCACGAGCACGTCTTAAATCTTTATGAGGCCCATCAACTAAATTTTGATCAGCAGTATAAGAATGAATAGTAGTCATTAATGCTTTTTTTATTCCAAAAGCACCCTTAATAACAGCGGTTGCTGGAGCCAAACAATTAGTCGTACAGGATGCGCAAGAAACTATATGGTCAGTGCGTCCAACTTTATTTTCATTAACACCCATCACAATAGTCTTAACTCCGCCTTTAGCTGGAGCAGAAATAATAACCTTTTTAGCACCAGCAGCTAAATGTAAGCTTAAATCCTCCTTAGATCTAAAACGTCCTGTGCATTCCAAGACAATATCGACTTTATACTTTGCCCAAGGTAATTCAACCGGGTCCTTCACTGCTAAAACGGGAATTTTTACACCATCAACGACAATAGAGTCTTTAGTAGAGGTTACCTTACGGCTATAACGTCCGTAGCAAGAATCAACTTGTAGAAGATGAGCTAAAGTCTCTGAATCAGTTAAGTCATTAACTGCGACCACATTTAAATTAGGGAAATTATCAAAAATAATTTCAAAAGCGGCTCGACCAATACGGCCGAAACCATTAATAGCAACGTTGATTTTTCTCATAAATATATAATTATGTGTTTATTAACTTTTTATTATTATAACATAAAATATAAATTATGAAAAACAAAAAAACCGCTCTTTCGAGCGATTTTTTATATAATTATAGGTCTTATTTTTTCTTATTTTTACGATTAATATCAACTTCGATTGTAATATCTCTTTCATCAGCTTTTTCGGGAGGGATTCTAACATCAACCGTTTGTTTCAAGATATGATGACCGCAAACAGTTCCGCGCACACCATCAACATTAACCTTAGTTCCTATTGGTGGTAGTTTACCAGCCATATCTTTATACCCCTCGTACTCGTAAGAAAGACAACACATTAAACGTCCACACATGCCTGATATTCTTTCGGAGCCACGATGGACAACTTGTTGTGCTTCAGCCATTTCCGAAGTAATCGAAGAGAACTCACAGAGGAACTCACGACAACACAAACCACGACCACAAGACCCGCAATCACCGGTAATTTTAGCCTCATCTCTAGTTCCAATTTGTGTAAGACGAATATTAGCACTGAATCTAGCTGCTAATTCTTTTACTAAATCACGAAAATCGACTCGACCATCAGACGTAAAAGCAAAATTAATACGATTACCGTCTAGCGAAAAATGAGCATCAATCAACTTCATTGGTAGGCTTGTTCTTTCAATCGCCTGACGACAAAAATTCATCACCTCATTTTTACGCTTTTCGTCGGCAACTTTTTCTATATCTTCAAAAACAGCCTTTCTTAAAATTGGTTTAATTTCTTTAGCCGTTCCGTCTTCCGCTTTTTCCTGTTCATCACAAAAAGAAATAATTTTACCTAGTTCTTTTCCCATCTCCGTTTCAACAATAACATAATCACCTGTGACTAATTCCAAGCCGGCAGTTGAAAAATTATAAGCCTTATCCCAAGGGGCAAATTGTACTTGGACTATTTTCATAAATTCAAATTAATTTTTGAATTTATTTAAAGAGAGAATCTAACAAATTTGATAATCTTAGCAGAACCTAAAATATCTTTAATTTTCTTTTTATCGTCTTTGATATATTCTTGTTCGTTAAGACAAACTTCGGAATAGTATTTACCCATTTTACCAGCAACAATCTTTTCTACCATTTCTTCTGGCTTACCTTCCTTCAAAAGTTGAGCCTTATATATTTCCTTTTCTTTATCCATTTCTTCTTGAGCAACTTCTTCTGGATTTAAATATTTAGGATTAGCAGCCGCAACTTGCATCGCAACATCAGCTGCGATTTCACTTTTTTCTGGTTGATCAAGAGCAACTAAAACACCAATCTTACCACCAAGATGAGAGTAAGCAGCAACTGTAGCAGCACTCAATATCTCAAAACGTTTAACACTCATTTTTTCACCAATAGTTCCACTTAAAGTATCCAAAGACTCAGAAACAGTTGAAGCTTCAAAAGGAGCGCTCAAAAGTGCTTCTAAATTTGCTGGCTTAACATTTTTTACTACCTCTAAAATCTGCTCAGCAAAAGCTTGAAATTTTTCATTACGAGAAACGAAATCAGTTTCAGAATTTAATTCTAAAATATAACCTTCATTTTTTTCAGCATTAACAGCAACCTTGACTACACCTTCATTAGTTTCTCTATCGGTACGTTTAGCTGCTTTAGCAATTCCCTTTTTACGTAAAATTGCGACCGCCTTTTCTAAATCGTTATCAGCTTCTTTCAAAGCTTTTTGACAATCAACCATACCAGCGCCGGTCATGTCGCGCAATTTTTTTATAAGTTCCATATTGATAAGCAAGAATCTAAAATGCCATGCGGGCAAATTTTAGAAATCTATAATTAATTTTTTTAGCTTTTTTTAACACCAAGAAGAACATCCTTGATAGTCTTTAAAACCAAAGTGATAGTTTTAGTCGCGTCGTCATTAGCCGGAATTGGGTAGTTAACTTCTTCCGGATTAACGTTAGTATCGCAAATAGCAATGATTGGAATATTCTTTTGTTGAGCTTCTTTAATGGCAGTTTCTTCTTCTTTAATATCCCAAACGAAAAGAGCGTCCGGAAGCTTATTTAAAGAAGTTAAGCCACCAACACGAACTTTTAATTTTCCGATTTCTCTATCAAATTCCAATCTTTCTTTCTTTGTATATTTTTCTAATTTACCTGAATCTTTTTTCTCAAGCAAATCTAAGTATTTTTTAACTGATTTTTTTACAACAGTGAAATTAGTTAAGTATCCACCTAACCATTTACCAACGATATACGGTTGGCCAATTTCAGTTGCCATTTTTTGTAATGGTTCAGAAACCTGATTCTTAGTTCCAACAAATAAGATACTCTTACCCTCGGAAACTAACTTAACCATAAAATCTAAAGCTTCTTCAAACTTTTCTTGAGTCTTTCTTAGATTAATGATGTAGACTCCATTTTTAGAAGTAAAGATAAATTGCTTCATCTTTGGGTGCCAACGATTAGTACGATGGCCGAAGTGCATGCCGGCTTTCAGCATCTCTTCAACACTTGGTGTTTTTGACATATTTTTTCTTTGTTACGTCTGCCCCCTTGCCTCGCAATAAACGAGGAAGAAAATAATGGCCTAAGACCATAGGGGCATGATGATTAATTAAAAAGAGTCTGCTTAAAGACGCAGAATCTCTATCTATAAAATAAACTAATTTTAGTGAAATGTCAAGTTAAATAAGCTCAAAATACGTAAATTGAAACAACTTACTTATCTTGAAATAATTTAGCTAATATTAAATATTTTTCTTAAATATGTATTGCGGTCTTTTATCTAAATGCCAATATTGTTTCCAATTACAATCCCCGAGCGAACAATCAAAAATTTTCAATTTATTTTCTAAGGCAATCTCCATATTAACCTTAGTCATATGCTTAAAGACTTCTTTTAACCAAACCATTAAGCAGTGTCTGCTGCGTATATTGGTGGATTGTGGCCACGTGGAGGGGACCTTGGGGAGCGTCTACTACTACCCCATTCATTACCCGCCGACGCCACGCTACAA
>CAJAVM010000020.1 GCA_903945435.1 uncultured bacterium
CTGAAAAAATTCAACGCGAACAAGAGATAAAAGCTAAAGATAAACTACAGAATCTTGAACAGATAAATAGTGAAATTTTGGCTACTCAAGCTAAAAAACAAAGAATTCTTACTCTCTCTGAGGCAATTAGAAATAATTACAGCGGTGCAAATAAAAAATTAGATAATTTTAAAAATAAAAAAGCAGAATTAAAAGGTGCCTACGAAGAAAATAAAGATATTTTAGAAGAAGATGGAATAGAAAATTTTGAAGACATGCTTGAAGCTAACATTGAAGAACCAGAAGTTAAACAATACCGTCAGGCTGGCGGCCGCGGTCCAGCTACTGAAAATGGCAAGGCTGGTAATACGGGGGAATTATACAAAGCAGTCGGAACTCTGGCCGAAATGAAAAAAGCCCTCCAAGAAGAAATGCCGGAAATCAAACTTAATTTTTCAGCGGTTGTTAAAGAGGGCGAAGAAATCAGTAATCGAGAAAATAGCTTTCTTCAAGCCGAAGAATATATAAAAAATTTAGAATTAGAATTAACAAGACTACAACAACAAAAAGAAGATGCTTATTTAGAAACTCCTGAAGGAAAACGAGAAGCGCTTCTAAAAATAGATGACCCCAAAAATAGACTGAGGGATGTTAATTTTAATAAGATAGATAGCTTTTATTTCAATGATCAAATATGTGCGTTATCAGAAAAAATTGGCGCTGAATCTGTTAAAGAAGAATACGCCTACGCTTTAAGAGATAAGCTCTGGCTAATCGCTTGGCAAAATAAAAGTTTAAACAAACAAGATTCCTATAATAGTAAAAGTCCAGAACAACTAGCGATTGATAATTATCAAGCTTTAAAAAAACTGGATGAGCTAAAGTATGATTATAATGATCTTAAGAAATTTAATACATTACTTAAAGAGACATTAGATCATTTAGAAAAGATCTTAACAGAAAATGAGAACATGTATAATCGTTTAAATTATTATGGCCTTTCAAAGGGTCGGGGTAATGATTATAATGGGAAGCAAGCGGCGGGTTGGAGCGATAAGCGAATTGTGGCTGAAAACTATGTAAAACACGCAGCTTCAATATCCGGTTTAGGAGATTATGATAAATTAATTAACATCCTAGAAAGTAATGCACAAAAAGCATCTAATAAAAACTTCACCGGTAGTAATAGCAATGACATGCACTCGCCTGAATATATTCATGCGAAATTTGAACAATATACTAAATTCCTAGAACATATTAACAATAATACTGATTCTAATACGGAATTTGTAAACAGGGATACAGAGACATCTTTACTGTCACACTTGAGATCAGATACGGGGTTGCGAGAAAAAATCGGCCTTACAGATAAATTACCCTCATCAAACATAGAAATACCAACTGAATTTATTAGCAGAAATGGTGGTTTTTACGAATCTTTATCAAAAGCAAACAAATATAACGAATCGTGGCAAGAAGAAAAGAATAAGTTAGCTGAAATTAGTACTGCCGCTGTAGATTCTCGCTTTGCTCAAGATTGGGAAAGATATTTTTCTGCAAAAAACAAAAACGTACTTGAAATAGCAGATTATAGAAAAAAACTTACCGAACAGATTGAATATACTTTAAAAAATCTAAAAAATAGTGAACTATTAATCACGCCAGAATTTGCTAACCGCAAAATAAAATTAAATACCCGTCAGAGCGGATTTAGTAGCGGATTTAATGACACTATTATTAAGGATATAAGCGCTGACGAAGAATATAGAAGAATACATGAAGCGGGAATCCCTATCAAGGAAGCAATTGAAAAATACGCGACTGATAAAAAAACTGAAAAAGAAAAAGCCATGGGCTCTCTAAAAAGACAGGTTATTGCTTTCGGTCGAGAAGGGAAATTAGAAACACTCAATAAACAATGGCAAATTTTTGAAGACTTCAAAAATGATAAGCCTCTTAATGATGAAAAGCTAAAAAGTATCGGAATTACTGAAGAAGAAATAGTTGAAATGAAGAGTCATCGTCAAAAAAGAAATGACAATAATGCTGAATATAAAAAGTATGATGAAACTCGTTTGAAATTTTTACATGCTGCAAGCACAAAAGATTTCTTCATCCCTTTCAAAGCCGGCGATATTTTAGATGGTCAGGAAATGAGAATTGAAGAATTACCAGCTCGTCTAGAAGCAAGACTTAATGAAATAAAAAGTGAAGAATCAAGTCTCTCGTCATCAGAATTAGCCATTATCAGCGAACGAGATAGGGCAGTGATTAACGTTAAGGAGGCAACTGATAAATTTCAAAAAGTAGTAATTAATAATGCCGAGGTGCTCCGAAAATACCGAGCATAAACAAAAAATAACAAAAGACTATCTTTAAGGGATAGTCTTTTGTTATAAAAATATTTACCAATTATAAAGCAAACTTATATACCCCTTCCGAACTTAATAAATAAATAATCTTTCCGTTTTCATCAAGCGCAAAATCTTTTAAGTCACCAAGAGAATCAAAGACATACTGGTTCATAAGATGACCATCCTCTTTAGCAATTACCGCTATACGTTTTGTAGCAGAGTCTAGAACATAAAACTGTTTAGTATCTCCCAAAATTTTAGAAGCAGAAACAGTGGGAGTTAAAGGACGACTTGTATATTCCTTGGACAATTTAGCATGGTATTTACTAAGACTACCGTCGCTATTTAAAACATATATTGCACCATCAATAAACAAATCTTTAGCATTAGAAACATTTACAGCTTCTTTGCGCCAATTAGCCCTAACAGAGAAATTAGTGCCGCTATATTTATAAATCTGATTGTTAGAACGTGAAGCCTGGTAAAAGTTTCCACTATACAAAGCAAATCCCGAATAACCGTCCTCCTCATTATAATCTTTAATATTAAAGCTAGTCGTTTTTCCGTCCTTGATATTTAACTTAATTATCTTTCCGCCATCGCGATAATAAATAAACCCCGATCCATCATACTTTGAAAATCCAATATTAGTAGCCCCATCAACTTTAGTTTCTGCAGGCGCATTAGTGTCCAGTGTTATTGTGTAAATTGAAGCTCCAGCGGCACCATATAATTTTCCATCAGCAAAAGCTAAATTATAAACATTGATACTAGTTAAATCTGTTATTTTTTCTATTTCACTAACTGAGGTGATACGGTAAACTTTTTTCTCTATATTTCTAAAACTTTCTGTTAAGCGACTATATTCATCCTGTTGAAATTTTTCCTCTTTCGGTAAAGCTTCAATTAAATCTTTTGTGTTAACCAACACGGATGCAGCACCATCTTCGTTTGTGGATAAAATATAACGTTCAATTGTGGTATAGTTATCATCTATCTGTGCTACCAAGACATTAAAACTATCTATCGCTTTCTGACGATTACTATTAATTCTAGTTAAAGAAATGCTTAAAGTAAGTCCAACAATCATTATAATCAATCCTACAAACAATAATTTATTCTTCTTATTTAAGCTCTTAATCCACAGAACCGAGCCAGAATAAAACCCTGACCAAAAAGATTTATTAACTAAATTAGGAGAAGCCTTAAAAAGCTTTCCCATATTATACATAAAACGATAAGAAGTTTGTTTTAATCTTATTTTTTTAGGACTTGAAAAAGAATTTGCAGTAGGTAAATTTAATTTATTATTTTTTTCAGATTCAAAACGAGTAGAGCTTTGACTAGCGGCTGGACCCTGATTAGAACTTAAATCGGAAGTAGATAACGCCGAACTACGATTCATTTTTTTTGCCGAAGGCAATGACTTAGGTAATAAATTTTTAATAACTAACTGAACAGTAGCCGATATTTTTTTAAAACTAATAATACCAGCTGGTGCTAACATCTGTTCAGTCCTTTGTTCAGTAGAATTTAAGGAAGAGATAGAAGTATGTGCCGATAAAGCTTCTTCGTTAGGTTCTTTTATTTCTTGGCCGACACTATCAGTCGTATTTTTAATTATAATTCCTAAAAAGGGAACATAATTATTCATTTTTGCAAGTATATTTTTTATTTGTTCGGCGGCAACAATCGGCGGAAGCTTGGTTACTATTTCAACCATTTCACGGCCAGAAAGATACTCCGGTAAAGTCTCGCTAGTAAAAATAAAATATGAACCAAGAGGAATTTCTCCACTAATTACCGAAGCAAAGAGCCCAGTTAATTTTGGTAGACGTTCTTCACTATCTTTATCAGCAATATCTTCCGCACTTGTTTCGACATTAATAATTTCATAGCCGTCAGAACGTCGATAAATCAACAAGGCTCTGTTCTTTCCAAAACTAGCAAAATATAATTTATTTTCATAAACTACGCCAACCGTTAAACTGGTGGCCGAAGAATTTAATTTTATTTTTTGGTTAATTAAAAACTCGCCTAAATTTTTATTCATTTTAGCAAGCGCGGCTTCAAAAATATTTTCAATTTTCAGGCCCTCTATTTTACCAAGTAAGGATATCTTTTCATCGTTATAATAATTATCATTAAGATCAGAGATTATAAAATTCATAATCTTCTCGCCTTCGGTTTTTTTACCATCAACTTCACCTAAAACAAAAATTTTACCAGCTAAACTTTCTTTTAAAGAATCAGGTTGAGAGACAAAAACACCGCTCGCACCAGAAGCCTTGCCGGAGTTTAAAATAATTTGCGCAATTTTATTATACATAAGCAAAATAAGAAGCCAATAGAAGACATTTTTCGTTTGACTGTTTATGTTATATATTATACTATAAACTCATAAATAAAGAAATATGCTTAACGCGTTATTCGGATCTGAGACTAGAGCAAAAATTATAAATCTGCTCTTAATGAATCCGGAAAAAAAATATAAGCTCCGCGACCTCGTTCGTGAACTAGAAATACAGTCGGCCGCTGCTCGCAAAGAACTAAATCATTGGACGGAATTTGGTTTAATAAAAGCAGATGATGATTCTTGGGGCGCAAATAAGAATTTTATTATCTTTACGGAAATAAAAGCACTTCTAATGAAGGCTCAAATCCTCTCTAGTCAAAAGTTTATTGATGGACTAAAAAAAATTTCTAGTCCTAAGTTTTTAGCGTTAACTGGAATATTTACCAGCGATACAGATGCTAAAACCGACATGATTATTGTCGGGCCCCTAAAAAGAAAATTATTTTTGAAATTAATTTCCGAATTAGAAAAAGATTTAGGAAGAGAACTAAACTATACAATCATGGATGAGGCGGAATTCATGTATCGCCAAGAAGTGATGGATATATTTTTATATAATGTTTTAGGCGGAAAAACAATAGTTTTAATTAACTCCTTGGGCGGAAAAGATAATCTACAAAGCAATGAAACTAACTAGAATTATTCTAAAAGTTATTAAGTATCTTTTTATAGCCGCTTTAATAGTATTTTTAGCACTTATTATAATAGTTGCCTCATCTTATAAAGAACTAAAGGCAGCGGGAGAAAACGGACTGGCTGGAAAAGTACTTTTAGAAGAAGCGGCCACGGCTATACAAAATAGCAACTGGGATTTAGCTCTAAAAAGTTCAGATGAAGCAGAAGTCAAAATCAACACTGCTTTAAAAAATTTAAATACAATTAAAAATCAACCCGCTTTCAATAAGATTCCTTTGCTTAAAAATCAAGTTAACGACTTAGAATATCTACTTAAAACTGCCGATATCCTTAGTCGTTCATTAAGCCGAGCTGTTCCGATTGCTCAAAAATTTAATCGTTTATATTCAGGAAAAGCCGGATATAACTTTTCCAACCTTGCACCCTCTGAAAAAGCAGATTTTTTTCGATTAATCTACGAATCAGAACCGGAACTAAGTGGTCTACAAGCTAATTTAGAATTAGCCATCTTGAATATTAATCGTATTCATAAAATTGGCGTTCTATGGCCTGTATATAACCAGATAAGCGATATTAAACAACAACTCGAACAAGCCTCGAACTTAATCTCTCAAGCAACTCCAATATTAAAAGTTTTACCGATTCTTGCTGGTTACCCAAGTGAAAGTAATTTTTTACTTATCATGCATAATAATGATGAACTGCGACCGAGCGGAGGCTTCATTGGTGTTTTTGGTTTACTTAAAAGTCTAAATGGAGAAATAGTTTCTCTAAAAACTTACGATAGCTATCATTTAGATATGCCCGCAGTAGGAATCTGGAAAATGATACCACCAGCTCAAATAAACAAATACATGAAAGTAGAAAACTGGTATTTGCGTGATGCGAACTGGTCTCCAGACTGGCCAACTTCGGCTCAAAAAATAGAAGAAATATTCGTCGGTGAAAGTGCGGCCATCGGAACCACTACCCCACAATTAGCCGGCGTAATTGGAATAACACCTAAATTCGTTTCTGATTTATTACGTCTAGTCGGTGATATCACTGTTCGCGGCGAAACGTATACTCCGGAAAATCTTCAAACTTTACTACAATATAATGTTGAAGTTGCTTATAAAGAACAGGATATTTCTTCTTGGGATAGAAAACAAGTTATTAACGAATTATTGGAAGAATTAAAAACAAGATTATTTGCTCTAGAAACAAAAAAATTAACTTCTTTGTTAAGTGTTTTTGCGAGCAATGCCCGTGAAAAAGATATTCAAATATATTTTAATAATTCTAATTGGCAATCATTAACCGCCGGCCTAAAAGCTGATGGTAGTCTTAAAAAAACTGATAAAGATTATTTAATGATTGTCGATGCCAACTTGGGTGCTTTCAAAAGCGATTCAGTTGTTAAAAAGGGAATTGAATATAATTTAAGAACCAATAAAGATAAGCAAGCAATCGGAAATTTAAAATTAACCTACCGCCATGAAGGCGGATTTGATTGGCGCACTACTAGATATAGAAGCTATACTCGCGTATATGTTCCCAGGGGAAGTAAATTAATATCCATCAAGGCTTTTGATAAAGCGAATATGGATGAAGACTCAATTTCAGCTTATGATGACACTGGACTAGATAAAACCGTATTTGGATTTTTCTTTTCTGTTGAACCAGGAACAAGTGGCGGAATTAATCTAGAATATACATTACCAACAAATATTTCTCAAAGTCTTAACAATAAAAACTACCAGCTCTTAGTTCAAAAACAAGCTGGTCGTCGTACTGAAAGTTTCAAAGCGATTATTGAAGGCGAATCCTATATTCAAAATTTCAACGAAGATATTATTATTTCTTCACCTCAACCATAACAACTCTATTTGACAATATTTAGATTAAATTGTACAATGATTCATCCTGTATACTAAAGAAAGAACATTAACAACAATCTATATATGTCATGAAACAGTTTAATTTTTCTTTTACAAAAACAGCTAAAATGCTGTTTTTGTTGGTTATTTTGTTATTTATTGGCGAAAGCAACTTTGCTCAAAGCTATGCTATAAAAAGCATCGGCTATTGGACAAGACCAATAATGAGCCCTCAAGAAGCTCAATCTTTAGCAAAATACCACATTTTGGTAGTTGATTTAGAAAACAAATTTAACAACTACCAGGTTCTAAAAAGCTTAAAAAAGCTTAACCCTAAGCAGAAATTGCTCTGCTACTCAAATCCGATGGAGATTCATTTAACCAAGTACAGCAATCGTCCTTGGCAGAATCAAATCATTGATGAGATTACGCTCAATCGTCCAGAATGGTTGCTTAAGACCATTACTCCTATCGGCACTCAAAATGCTTCCAATTGGAAACGTTTGAAAGCCAAGCTGCTAAACCAACCAAATCAAAAAGAGAACTACGCTACTTTTTGGAAAGGAATGACGATGTTAAACATGTCGTCAGCCTGTCCAATAATAAACGGAGAAACCTATTTTGATTGGATGGCTAAAAAGCTGTACCAAGAAATTCTAAGCGACCAAATTTGGGATGGCTATTTTCTAGACAACGGAACTATTAAAATCGCCTGGACTAATCCTAATATCATTGATATTACCGGCGATAGTAAAACTGACCGCAATGAAATAGTCGACCATCTCTGGGAAGAAGGAATGGAAAGTTATCTTTCAAAAATTAGATCTTTTAAGGGCAATGGATTTATCATCATTAGCAATAAAGGTGATTTAAATTTATTAACTAAAACCGATGGTAAATTCTTTGAAAATTTTCCAAATCGATATTTAGGCGATAGCTGGGCTGATGGTTGGCGACAATGCTTGCAAAATGCTAAGAAAACTGGGAAGTATACTGTTTTCCAAGCCAATAGGTCAAACCTAACATTTGTTCTCGCATCAGCACTCCTCCTTGATAATGTCTACGTCGCCGTTAGTCAAGATGATGCTGGATATTTTCCAGAACTGGATACAGACTTAGGTCAACCATTGGGTCCTTATGAAAACAAAAACGGTATTTATTATCGAAAATACCAAAAAGCGGAAATTATGGTTAATCCGCTTAAAAAAATCGGTAAAATCACCGCAAGGTGAAAACAAGGTCGGGAATTCAAACCGGCCTTTTTTTATTTCTATTTGTTTGTTATTATTATGTTATAAATACTATGGATTTATTCGTAATCATCGCTATTTTAGGTCTCTTCGGTTTCTTTATAATTCAGCCTAAATATGGTCTATATTTAACAGCCGCCTGCCTTCCAATAATTGGACGGGATTTTTACATTTATGGTCTTGTAATTCCAATAGCTGATTTAGCCGCCCTGCTATCTTTAGGGGCTCTTTTAACTAGATTATTTATAGATTTTTTCTTTGGCAAAGAGCGTCTAAAATTACGTTGGCCCTTATTTTTTCCTTTTTTAATTTTCTTTATTGCTAGTTTATTTTCGGTATTATTTTCTGCACATCAAACTAATTCTTTATATTATTTTTTACGTTGGCCCTTCTTCTTATACTTTGCTTATATTTTTGGCCCTGCAAATATTATCAAAAATCCACGCATTCTAAAAACAGCAACCGTAATTGTTTTTTTAAGCGCGATGCTGGTCTTAATTTCCGGGTATGTCTCATTAATAGGACAAGACTGGCAGGATAGCTTTTTTAGAATGAAATCCATGCTTATTTTTGGTAGTTACCCTTTTGGAGAAAATCATAACTTAATCGCTGAATTTTTAAATATCGGCGCTTTTTTTGTTCTAATTATCAGGGAATTTCTACGTAACGAAAGAAGTAAACGAATCGCAGATATTGTTTTCTTTTTAACAGCCGCCGGTATTATTTTAACTTTCTCGCGCGCTGGTTGGATTACTTTATTTTTACAATCAACCATCTATTTTTTCTACAGGACTCAAAATAATAAAAAGGAAAGAATGGCGATGATAATTTTTTCTATCGTCTCGTTAATTATTATTTCGCCACTACTTTGGAAAATGAGCTCTCTACAATCGAAGAATACTAGTTCAACAGAAAATCGGGTTTTACTTACTGAAATTTCTCTTAATGCTTTTAAAGACAGGCCCTTACTGGGTTACGGAAACGGCGAATTTGTAAACTTAGTCGGTGAAAATATTAGATTTAGAGCGAAGTATGGCGAACCGCTTGATTCTCATGGAATGCTACAAAAATTACTAGCCGAAAATGGAATTATTGGTTTAAGTGCTTGGTTATTTATTTTAGTTTATTTAGCAAGAACGGCCTTCTTAGCACTCAAAAGATATTACCCAAAATTAAAATGGATATTACCATTTTGTTTAGCAGCGGGAGGTGGTTTATTTTTTCAATTTTTTAATACCTCATACTTTAAGGGAAGAGTTTGGTTTCCCATCGTTTTATTCTTAATGGCCATTATATTTTCTGATGAACTCTATGCCAAAAAAACTAATAGTGCTCCACATACTACCAAATCTTAGTCGCGGTGGCGCGGAAAGAGTTTGTGTAGAAATACTTAAAAATCTGGATAAAGAAAAATTTTCTCCGGTTTTATTATTATTTAAAGAGAACGGTAGCGGGGAAGAAATGAAATTAGAACTTAAAAAAGCTAACGTGCCAGTTTTTGCGATTAAAAAATTGGCTTTAATCGACCCTATAAATTTTGGACAAATAATAAAAGTAATCAAAACAATTAAACCCGATATTGTTCACACTCATCTAGGCGGTGATATTTATGGTCGTTTAGCGGCCAAGATTTTAAAAATACCAATTATTGTTTCTACTGAACATAATTTAAACCGCAGTGAAAAGAAAAAGGCGACTTGGCTAAAAAAAATAACTGCTGCTTGGACTCATAAAATATTTGCCGTTTCTCAGGCAGTAAGAGAGGATGCCATTCTAAGATATAAACTTAAACCAGAACAAATAACGGTTTTATACAACGGAATAGATACTAATCTCTATACCTCCTCAAACATTTCAAATAGGCTCTACAATGATAATAATAGCAATAAGATTATTATAGGTGCCTTAGGCCGTCTTAGCTCTCAGAAAGGCTTTATGAGCCTAATAGAAGCGGCTGCTAAAACAAAAAATAAAAACTACTTAATCGAAATAGCTGGTGAAGGAGAGCTTGAGGGTGAGCTTAAAAAAAGAATTAAAGAATTAGAATTAATTAATCGCGTTAGACTAGTCGGAAGAGTAGAGGCAAAAAGTTTTTTAGCTAAAATTGATATCTTCATTTTTACTTCGCTATGGGAAGGGCTGGGCTTAGCTATTCTAGAAGCGGGCGCTATGGGAAAACCAATTATTGCTAGCCAAATTGGTGGAGTTAGAGAAATCCTTAACGAGGATAATGCCTTTTTATTTCCCGCTGGGGATGATGACGAGATTGCTGAAAAAATAGATTTTGTTCTAAATAATTTAAATTCTCAAGAAGTAAAAAATAAAATTGAAACAACTAGTAAAATAATCAAAGAAAAATTTGAACTTTCCGACATGGTTAAAAAATATGCAAATTGGTACGAAAAACTTTTTATCCAAAGAGATAATTAATTATATATGCGCATCCTACAAGTTAATAAATTTCATTATAACCGAGGAGGGGCAGATAAATATTACCTCTCTTTAATTAAAAATCTTGAACAAGACGGCCATCAAGTCGCCGCTTTTTCGATGTATCATCCTAAAAATAGTGCCAGTCTTTATGCTAAATATTTTGTTTCCCGACTAAGCTTTAACGAAGGCGGATTAATTGATATTTTAAAAACTCCTGGCCGCATGATTTATAGCTTAGAGGCAAAAAGAAAATTTAAAAATTTAGTTAAAGATTTCAAACCAGAGATAATTCATATTCATAATATCTATCATCAAATTTCTCCATCAATTCTAGACATAGCCGCTAAATTTAAAATCCCAGTTGTAATGCATTTGCATGATTATAAATTAATCTGTCCTAATTATCAGCTTTTTGTTGGCGGAGAAACGTGTGAAGCTTGTAAACCTCATAAATATTTTAATTGTTACCGCAAACAATGCTTTAAAGGCTCAAAATCGAAAAGCATGCTCGCGACTTTAGAAATGTTTATTCATCATCGTTTACTTAAAATATACGAAAAAAATATTCACACTTTTATTGCTCCTAGTGATTTTATGAAACAAAAATTGGTTGAGTTCGGATGGAATATTAATAAAATAAAATTAGTTATTAATCCTTTTGATGCCGAAATGTCAGTCGCTAAGGGAGAGGAAATTAAACAAGAAGAAGAATATCTCTTATACTTTGGACGACTCGGAGAAGAGAAGGGGTTAGAGGTTTTAATTAAAGCGGCTGCTTTAACAAAAACGCACCTTAAATTTGTTGGCGTCGGACCGATGGAAAATAAATTAAAAAAACTAGCGGAAACATTAAAAGTAAAAGCCGAATTTTTAGGATTTAAAAACGGACCGGAATTAAAATATATAATTTTAAGATCGCGTGCCATTGTTATCCCTTCAATTTGGTTTGAGAATATGTCACTCAGCCTACTAGAAGCTTTGAACTTAGGTAAAATAGTGATTGCCTCTAAAATAGGCGGCATCCCGGAAATAATTAAACATGGTGAAAATGGAATATTATTTGAACCTGGCAATGTGAACGATTTAGCTGATAAAATAAAATCACTAGAAAGTATAAACTTAATTTCAATTAAACAAAGAGCTCGAGACAGTGTTAAAAATCTGAGCGCCGACAATAATCTAAAGCAAGTTGAAGCAATCTATCAGGATATTTTAAAAAACGCCCCTCGCTAAAGGGGCGTTTTATATTATTCAATCTACAATAGATTATTCAACTCTTACTGAAATACTATAATGAAGCTTAGATGAAACACCATCGACTCTTATATCTTGATTAATTTTTTTAGCTTCTGCAGGGACTTTAATGGTTGTTGAAAAACGACCACGAGAATCCGCTTTCTCTTTAGTAATCTTGTTAGCAAAATTAATGGATAATTCTTCATTAGGTAAGAATCCCCCACCAGATAACACAACGTCACTATTTACAAAGACGTTATTTTTATCTAGTTTCAAAAATAGATTTTCCATCGCAGAGGCCTCAGCTTCTTCGATTGAAGAAACAGCAGCTACTTTATTTAAATTAGCATCAAGCACTAAAATATTTGTATTGTTAAATACTACAATTTTATCACCATTAGCATAAACTGCCTTTAAACCCATGGCCCAACCAGCCTTACCGCCCATATTTCCAGTCCAAGCGTAATCCTTTTCTTTCATTTCCTTATCAAGTTTTACAACCCCAACGCCATTGGAGAAATATACAAATTCATCATTAGAAGTACCGGAGATATCAAATCCTTGATAATCAAGATGCTGAAAGCTAGCTAATAATTTACCAGATACATCAAACTTTTTAGCATAATAGTCATCAACTACGTATGCATATCCAGCCTCATCTTGATAAGCACGACGATTACCTTTATCAAATTTAAAATTTAAAGAAATAGTTTTAATAACTGTACGAGATTCAACATCGTAAATTTCTAATTTACTAGTTGCTTCATTAACGCTCATAAAGAAGCGATCATTACCGCTTATATTATAAGGGGCCTCTTGATTTTTAAAATCATGAGCGACAATAACTTCTAAATCAGTATTTAAAACCTTAACGCCTTTAGCACTAACAGTTACAATATCTGAACCAAACTTATCGATACGATTATACCACTCCCAATAAGTATTAGAGGTTTCTCTAACTTGAGTTAACTTTTCTACTCCAACCTCATACTTATATATAGTATAGTTACTTACAGCGTAGACATATAAATGTCCTGATTCTTCTGATAACTTAGCATCATAAAAATCACCATAAGTTCCAAAGCGAACATTATAAGGTTTAGCTTTAGCAACAAGGTTCAAGTCTGAACCTTCAAGCTTAAAGACTTCAAGGCTCCCAGTATTAGTGGTCGCGATGTAAACCTGGTTGTTATAAGCTAGAGCGTCACCAGAGTAATAAGATTTAGTACGACTTTTTCCTGGAGTAATGATAAAAAACAGGGCGAACGCTGTTATTAAAATAACCGGGAAGATTATCCATTTTTTCATATTTTTTCCTTAATTTAATTTTATTCAAATTTTTATCAAGTTATTGTACATTATATTTTTAATTTTGTCAATAGTGTAAAGAATGAGCAAAAAGCAAACAGGGGAGCATAGAGCAACTCGCTATTGACAAATGAAAATAAATGTAGTATGATAAAAAATCAATAAACAATAAAAAATTGATAAATTAAAATAATCTTATGGAATTTCAAGAATTTTTAAATTTAATAGGCAAAAGAAAAAAAACTATCTTAGCTATAGTATTTGTTACTTTAGTCCTAACTATCGCCGTATCATTAATTAGTCCTCTGAAATATGGAGCAAAATCAAGATTATTAGTGTTACAAGACTCTAATGGGGCCGATGCTTACTCTTTATCTAAATCGAATGAATACTTAGGTAACTTATTTACTCAAGTCGTTGGTTCTGGGTCTTTCTATGATCAAGTAAGAGCTTCTCAATATAATATTGACCGCAATTATTTTGCTGGCAGTTATAGCGACCAATTAAAGAAATGGAATCAAACTGTTCAAGCTGATACTCAAAGCGATACGGGAATTATTGAAATAAATGTTTATCATCCAAATATTCAAGAGGCAAAACAGATTTCTTTAGCCGTTAACGATATTCTAATTAATCAGAACCAGGCTTATCATAGCGGACAAAATATCAAGGTAAGTATTATTGACCAGCCTTTAGTTTCTAATTATCCAGTTAAACCAAACCTGCCTTATAACGGAGCCGTGGCTTTAGTCGCATCATTTATTATTTCATTATTCTATATCTATATCTTTCCGGAACATAAAAAGAAAACACCAGCTCCTAGGAAAGAAGTTCGTATTCCAGTTAAAGAGATTGTTTATGAAGCTCAAAGGGAATATAATCCGATTGAGGAAAACTACAATAACCAGCCAGAAACAGAAAGAAATATTTACGGTAACATTAATAATGTCTTAAGAAAGTAATATATAAACATTAAGGAAATAGAAATAAGATTTTTAGCGCTCCACAATCTTTGCAAGTCGCTCAAAAATATTATTTCTATTTCCTTAATAATAGTTCATTTATAAATAGTTTTAACAGTTTTAGTAGTAACAATCAAAATTCAGTAATCATGAAAAATGCATTGAGTCTCTTGAAAGAAAAATGGTTTACCGTTTTCTTAGTTATCGTTATTGTGGCGTTAATCGTAATCGTATTATTTCGCCCAAACAATAACGGTGTCGCTTCCGCTCCTGAAGCAGGTTCATTAGTACAGCAACCGGGGCAACTTAACCAGGCTGCCATAGTTCCTGCAGGCACAACCACATTCTGTTTCCGGCTTGACGGACGTGAAGACGGCCATTTACCCGCTTTAATGGGTTCAGCTGCTCAAAATGCCTATCCTAATGGGCTCAATGGAAGCAACTGGTCTCTGCCATCCAACGCAACCGGCTCCGAACCTTACGGAATTATGCCAAACGGAACTATTTTCGCGAAAGTCACATTCCTTAAAGAATATGGAATGGTGAGTTTCTGCGAATTAAAAGCGGACCGTACCAGCTGGCAAGCGGAAAAGGGAACAGAAGAAACAATCGATGGCGAAGAAGCTATAGTTTGGAAATAGGCTAAACCTATAACAACTAAGCTTTAGAAGCCAAAACAGTCCTTGGATTTACAACAATCCAGGGACTTTTTTTATACAAAAATATTAATCGCTTGACAGAATCTAGAAAATAATGTATAATTTTTTGATAATCTTTTTGATTATTTTTCAGTTCATATTGTACATTCACAATTTAAAACAAACATAATAGGCATGAAAAAATCAATGTTTTTGGCATTAATAGCAGTTATAGTAATTGCTAGCCAGGCTTTCGGACAATTCCGTGACAACGTGAATATGTCCATTTTTACAGGGGCATATATGGCCCAAGAGAATGCTAACAACCGCGGTTATTGGTATGGCGTGTACGGCGAGTACATGCCCATCAAAACTAAAAAAGGTTTAAATCTTGGATTTAGTGTAGTAGCTGATCAGGTTGCCTTTAAAAGCAACACCACGATTAGTTCTTACAATGGCTCGAGCACTGAGTTCGGCGCTGGTCTTGCAGCCGGAAAATATTCTGAGTATCTTACCCAGAAATATTCCAGCTACATCGGAGTTAATCTGATGGTAAAAAATACTAAAGACACCGGAGTTGGTAAAAGCATCCAAAAGGATGGAAAGATTGGAACTTACACCGCAACGCAAGAGGACTTAATGTTCTCAGCAGAATTAAACATTAATCTGCTAAAAACGTTCGGGATAAGGGAACAACTTTTCCCACGCTCTCAGGTTGAAATCGGTTATAGCAAACCATTTAAATCAGAGAAGGTTTCTTTTTGGAATAATGCTCCGATTAAGGAATCCATGATTTGGAACAAGGCGGCATTTAGCGCTAAGTTCAAACAAAGTATTTGCCAAATTGGGCAAATGAACACACTGATTGAACCCAAATTAATGGTTGGCTACGTAAATTATGTTGGAGACAACAGTAAATGGATTTCCGTAGGACCAGAGATTTCGCTAAAAAAACGGGGGTGGGATGATTTCTTCTCCTGTTACGCATTCATAAAAAAGCAAGTAGGCAACTACGAGCCAAACATGAACTCGACACAATTTGTGTTGGGAATTAATTTTCAGCCTTTTAACATTAAGTAGGCACAAAAAGAATTGTTAAACAATAATAAAAAATCAGTATCATGAAAAATTTGTTTGGAATTATTGGGATTGTTTCAATCCTTGCATTAGTTGGTTGTGGCGGTGGTTCAAAAACGAACGCTGACCCTTGTCCTGAAAAAACTGCTCAAATATTAAGCTTACAAAAGCAAGTAAATAGCTTACAGGAGCAAGTATTAACTCTCACGACCGAGAATGGTCGCTTACAAGGTTTACTCGATTGTTTGGAAACCAAAGTTACTATAACCAAGGTTTCATCAACCAAATCTAGCGGCAGTACAGTTGCTAAAAAACAGACCTCTACTGGTTCAAGCTCAAAATCATCCGGCTCAAGTGCCTCTGGTTCAAATTCAGGAAACGCTTCTGCTCTTAAATCAGCAACCATTCCAAAAGTTGTCACCCCTGGAACTCCCAGCAATGCCAACCTCGACGGCTTACGCGAGAATGGAATCATTTCCTTTTGCGTAATGGCCAATGGCGACAATGGTCTTCATTTTCCGCAGAAAGCACTCGACAAAGGCGTTACCTTTACCTCAATCGAGAACAATCCTTCAAATGACGGCCACAACTGGATTGTTGAGCCCCTCGAATGGATTGAGGGAGACTACGGTCTCACTGTAGACGGTACCTTTTTCGTTAGTGACGCGATGATGACAAAAGTCCTTCAACCTGAAGGAATTCAACTTACATCAGTACTTCTGAAAGCGCCATTTACCAAATGGCAGAAGGTACAGATGTACAAAGAAGATGGGTACTGGAAATGTGCCCGTTCAAACTACTGGAAATAACAAATTTCCATAACTTTACTCTTGCTGTAAAAAGCAAAAAAAGCCCTGAAGCTAATTAGTTTCAGGGTTATTTTATTATTGACAAGATTTTAATATTATGCTACAATAGTCTTGACAAATAATTTCATAAATTGTATAATAATTAGTTCTAAATGAATATTATGAAAATAGCTTTTATCGGACAAAAGGGAATTCCCGCTCAAAATGGGGGAGTTGATCGCCACGTAGAAAACTTGGCAATGTTTTTGGCGAGAAAAGGCGAGACTGTTATCGTTTATAATCGTAACGGCTATCTACCAGAAAAAATTAATGAGTGGAAAGGAGTGCAACTTCTACATCTACCTTTTATAAATAACAAAAACCTAGCTGCAATTACTCATAGTTTCTTAGCAACGATAGACGCAATGCATAAAAAAGTTGATGTAATTCATTATCACGGAATTGGTCCTTGCTTACTCGCTTGGATGCCAAGATTATTTACTCCAAAAATTAAAGTCATCGCAACTTTACACAGCTTTGATTATGGTAACGATAAGTGGAACACTTTCGCTAAATTCATGTTGAAGCTTGGTGAAAAGAGTATGTGTAAATATGCTCATGAAGTTATCGTCTTAACAATTGTCATGCGCGATTATTTGTTAGGACGCCATGGACGTGAATGTGTAGTTATCCCTAACGGCGCTTATATCGAAACTAATACTAAAACAAATCATCTTTCACAATTCGGCTTAGAACCAAAAAAATATATCGTGAGTGTTTCTAGAATTATCCGCTTAAAAGGAATTCAATATTTAATTGAAGCTTTAAAAGATTCTCCAGAAATCAATATCAAATTAGCAATTGTTGGTGAAGGCGAATATCGAGAAGAATTAGAAAAGCTAGCAAATAACGACCCAAGAATTATTTTTACTGGTAATCAAACTGAAGAATCTTTAGACCAATTTTATACTCAAGCGAAGATGTTTGTTCAAGCTTCAGAAATGGAAGGGCTATCGATTTCGCTACTAGAAGCTATGGCTCATGGCCTACCATGTATGGTTAGTGATATTTCTGCAAACATGGAAGCTTCAGGCGATACAGCCCTATACTTTGCTCCCAAAGATACTCAATCACTTAAAACAAAATTAGTTTACGCACTAAGTCATGAAGAAGAAATGCTAGAGCTTGGAAAAAGGGGAAAAGAAAGAGCTGATAAACTATTCAATTGGGATTTAATTTCCGAAAATACCTTACAAGTTTATAAAAAATAAATAGTAAAAACTATTCAGAAAACAGAAATAAAATTTTTATCGCTCCACGCTTTTCGCAAGTCGCTTAAAAATGTTATTTCCGTTTTCTGAATATAATCAAATTTCTTTAAAAATTAAATATTCTTAGTATAAATCCAAAAAAAAGTTAATCATGAAAAAGGTAAAATTATTGTTCGTTTGTTTTGTAGTGGTAGCATTTGCCGCCTGTAATTATGTTGAGTTCGAAGAACCTACAACTCCGGAAGCAGTTGTAGAGTCCGAATCGCAAATGGTGTTAAAATCTGCAACCGGATTCAGCTCCATTATTGGAACCGTGTACGTTCAACAAGGTGTAGCAAACGGTCTCAAAGTTGAGAATAAAGCCGGGCTCCAGGTTACGTCCGCAAAATGGAAGATTGAATCTATCACTTATGATGGAGGGCAAATCTTCCATAAATTTAATGCTTTAGGAGAAATTTCTATCACAATCGATGTAACTTATGCCGACGCAACTAAAGAAACCAGAACCTTTAAGGTTCAATCTGTAATTGACATGTCAACAGCTGATCCCGTTCGCGTTTTCACAACTGCGAATACCGACGGTACTTGGAACGTATTATTTCTTTTCTCAAAAGAAAGAGTAAAATATGCGACCAGTACAGAATTTTCTTACAATGGAACCGTTACCAATTGGGTACAAAAGGCTGTTCCTACTGCTGACAAAAATTACATCGTGGGAATTGATGGTAAACCGCTTGCAACTACTGATGTCGGCAAATATGTCGGCGTAAAAATCGTTCTGAAAGATAAAGGCGTCTACAACGTTGCCTTAATTCATTCAGGAAAAGATTGGACCGATTTATCTGGCTCAAAATTTATCCGCACGGATAATCCTGGACTTTGTTGGTTTAGTTTTGATGGCGGAGTTGTTGTTGCTAACGGAACAATCTTAACTGGTTCAGTTCTACCAGGATTTGCTGGTGATGGCTACTTTCGTTTCTCACTTCCCGAAACTCCAAAAGGCGGAGTTGAACTTCCATGTCAGTTGTATTTCAAACTTGATGGTAATTACACCGCAAACGCTTTCGCAGTTCGCGAACTTGAGGGGGGAGGTTATTCAACCCCCATTACAATGAACGCCGTTCCTACTTACGCTGACTGGGGAACCATCGAAATCCCAGTTGCCGACTTAATTGGCAGCATAAATGGATTTCGTTACGGACCAGACAAAACAAAGCCGACTGAGTTTTCGGCCAATTTAAAAAACTCATCATTTTACTCCTCTTATTTCAACAAAATTCAATTCTCACTTATAAAAGTATAGAATCAATTTTAAGAAATATACTCTGTAAATCACCAAGATTTACAAAAACCGCACTCCCTAAAAAAGAGCGCGGTTTTTTTGTTGTCTAATTTTTAATTAGTTTCTAAATCCAACGTTTTTTCTTAAAAAACATGAACATCACCAATCCGCACGTAACCATAACCCCAAGTATCATCCAAAAACCATTTTCATGTTTAACAAAAGGCATATAAACGGCATTCATACCAAAGACTCCGGCCAGCAAAGTAAGCGGGTAAAGAATAACAGAAAATACGGTTAAAGTTTTCATAATTGAATTCATCTGGTCATTGAGTAAAGACTCATTCGTATTATTTAGAACCTCAATCATTTCTTTTTGATTATCAAGTGTTTCCCAAAGACGTTTCGAATCATCAACTAGACTATCGTAATATTTTTTAATCGCTGTTTTATCAACCAGAGAACTATTCATTGTCGTCAGTTCTTTTAAAATATTCTTATGGTTCTGCATTATCTTGCGAATATTAATTATATTCCTACGCAATAACAAAATTTTCTCAACGGCAGTTTTCTGATCTCCTGAAAATATTAAATCTTCTACCTTATTAATTTCAACACTATTATTATCTAACAAACGATAGCAATCATCAATTAAGCGTCCTAAAATTTCATATAATAAAACTGCGGAGGATTCAGAAGAAAACGATAACAGGGAATTAGGGTCCTTCTTGCCATAATCAAAAAATCTTCCTAGGGCAGGGAGATTATTATTATGGACTGTAACTAAAAAATTATGACCAACAAAAAAATCTACTTCACCAGAAACAATTTTTCCATCTTTAATAGCTGGAAAATGTAATATTAAAAATAGATATCCTTCCGCTTTAAAAACTAAAGGTCTTTGCGCTAATACAGAAGCGGCAATCGACCGCAAATGCATTAGATCAAAATTATAATTTTTTCGTAAATAGTTAATTTCTTGTTTACCTGCGTTAACAATATTTATCCAACGCAAACCAGTATTATTATTTCGAGGATTATCAATTTTTAATTCTTCTACACGGTCGGAAATCTTTTTATAATTTGGCATAAATATTAACGCCTTCAAACTTTGACTAAAGGCTTTTTTTATAATAAAATTAGAATATTGATATTATAACATATGCCTAATATTTTGGGAATAAATTTAAGTAATTTTGATGAAAAATCTGCCCTAAAAAAAGTGGAAGAATATTTAAATGGAAATAGTGCTCATTATGCCGTTACTCCTAACCCAGAAATTATTTTATATGCTCTTAAAAATGAAAGCTACACTAATATCTTAAACAAAGCTGACCTATCTTTTGCGGATGGATTTGGATTAAAAATTGCTGGCCGACTATTTGGAGAAAAAATAATTAGAATAACCGGCTCAGATTTTAGCTTAAAACTATTAGAACTTGCTCAAAGTAGAGGAGAGAAGGTTTTAATTATTAATTGGAATGAAGGGTTATCAAAAACAAATGAAATAACAAAAGCTTTGACGAAGAAATACCCACAACTTAGATTTTTAGTAATAGATACTACACGAAATTCCGTCCTCAGCCCAGAAAAACAAATAGGACTCTTAAATTTTTCACCAACTATAATTTTTTCAGCCCTTGGCTCTCCATATCAAGAGGAAATCATATATTATAATTTAAACAATTGGCCTTCAGTAAAATTTGCAATCGGTGTCGGAGGGACATTTGATTTTTTAACTAAAAAAGCAAAGCGCGCTCCTAAGTTATTTTGTTATCTAGGCATTGAATGGCTATGGCGCTTAATTATACAACCTAAAAGAATAGGAAGAATATATAAAGCAACGTGCGTTTTTATGTTTAAGATAATTGCAGAAATGATTAAAAATAAAA
>CAJAVM010000021.1 GCA_903945435.1 uncultured bacterium
ATTTCCCTACTCGTTTTAACTTGAGTAAAGAAATTTTATTTTAATAAATTTTTTAATTAATTTATTTTTACATCAAGACTAAATCAATTAAAATTTTTCGCTAAAGAATTTTTTTAATTCAGAAATTTTTATTCTTTGCTGTTCCATCGTATCACGATCGCGAACAGTAACTTCTTCATTTTCTAAAGTATCAAAATCGATTGTTAAACAATATGGAGTCCCAATTTCATCCTGACGACGATAACGTTTTCCAATATTACCATTATCATCAAACTCACAGCGCCAATCTTTCTTTAATTCATCAAAAACGGAGCGCGCTTTTTCCACTAATTCCGGCTTATTCTTTAACAATGGAAAAATAGCAATTTTTATCGGAGCTAACTTCGAAGATAGAGCTAACACGATTCTCGAATCTTCTCCAATTACTTCTTCTTTATAAGCTTCACTAAGAACTGCTAAAAAAGTTCGTCCTACACCAGCAGAAGTTTCAACAATATGAGGGATAAACTTTTCATTGGTCGTTGGGTCAAGATAGCTTAAATCTTTTCCAGAAAATTTACTATGCTGAGTTAAATCATAATTACCGCGAGCATGCACGCCTTCCAATTCTTTAAAACCAAAAGGGAAATTATATTCAATATCATAAGCTTCCTTGGCATAAAAAACTAAATTTTCATGTTTATGCCATTTCAAATTTTCAGGTTTAATTCCTAAATTAAGATAAAAATTAAATCTAGTTTCACGCCATTTTTCAAAATGAGCCATATCTTCTCCCGGTTTTACAAAATATTGCATTTCCATTTGCTCGAATTCACGAGTCCGAAAAATAAATTGACGAGCAGTAATTTCATTACGAAAAGCTTTACCAATTTGAGCAATCCCAAAAGGAATTTTTACTCGGGCAGTATCAATTACATTTTTAAAATTAACGTATATACCCTGACAAGTTTCACCGCGCAGATAAGTCGGCTCTTTAGACCAATCTCCAGTAAAGTTTCCTAAATTTGATTGAACTAACAAATTAAAATTACGTCCCGGAGTAAAATCTTGAGCGCCGCAATTAGGACATTTAATTTTCTGCTTATTATCTTCAAAAATTTTATTAATTTCATCCTCACCCATTTTTTCATCAGCAAAAATTCCAAATTCTTCTAATAATGAATCCAATCTCAAGCGACTGTGACATTTACGACATTCGGTTAATGGATCAGAAAAACCCTTAACATGACCAGAGGCCTCCCAAATTTTAGGGCTCATAAAAATAGCGGAATCAAGCCCAACAATATCATCACGCAATTGAGTCATAGCCTTCCACCATTCCTTCTTTATATTATTAGCAAGCTCAACGCCATAGGGTCCGAAGTCATAAACAGCGGTAAACCCATCGTAAATTTCTGATGAAGGAAAAACGAATCCTCGACGTTTAGCAAGAGACACAATATTATCCATTTTTTTATCTGTTTCTTTTTTCTGCATATTTTTATAATTACATTTCTTCAAGGGCTTCTATCCCCAAAACATCAAAACCATTATTTAAAACTTGGGAAGTTGCTCTAATTAAAGCCAACCTAGCTTTTTTAATTTTTTTATCTGCTTTTAAAATATTAACCGTGTGATAATAATCATTTGATAACTGTGCAAGCTCAAATAAATACTTGGTTAGCTCGCTAGGGTTCTTTTTGTTGTTAGCTAATATAATAATTTCTGGGTATTTAGCAATTTTCATTAATACTTCCTTTTCTTTTACTTCGTTTAAGCTAGAAAAATCTGTTTTACCAAGCAAAGAGACTCCACTTTCTTTTCTTAAAATACTTTTTAGTCTCGCATAACTATATTCCAAATAACAAGCCGTATAGCCATCGAACTTCAAAGCTTCATCAATATTAAAAGTAATAATTTTATCCGCCCCAACTTTTAACATCTCAAACTTAATAATTGCGATTGAAAGTACATCAACGACCCTTTTAATCGCCTCATCATTCCAATCTTCATGTTTTTTTCTAGTTTCCTCTTCAATACGAGCACGAATTTTAACTTTCAAATCTTCATAAGTAATCACATTTCCAGTACGAGAAGACATCATGCCTTCTGGCAAGGTAACAAAATCATAAGGTAGATGAGTAAGTTTTTGTTTATAGCCTAAAAGCTGTAAAACCTTAAATAACTGCTTAAAATGAAGACTCTGACGAACATCAACTACATAAATTGATTCCTCTAAATCATAAAGACTAAATTTATTTACCGCTAAAGCTAGATCGGCGACAGGATACAATGCGGTTCCGTCTGATCTAATAATTGGAAGAACGCCTAAATCATACTGCTCTAGATTAGCAATAACCGCCCCATCACTTTTTACTAGGATTTCTTTATCTAACATAGACTGAACCATAATCAAACCTTCATCGATTACTTCGTTCTCGTAAAAAATGCGTTCAAATTTAATTCCAAGCTCCTTATATATAGAGGCAAAATATTCAATACTCCAATTTCTAGTTTCTTTCCACAAAGCATAGTTATCTCCCTGACGACTTTCAATTTCCTGCATTATTTTAGTAACTTCCAGCTTATATTCCGGCCTATCAACTAATTTTTGACTAGCTTCGGAATAACATTTGCCTAATAAAAATCCCTTAGGTTCATCTAAATTTGCATAAGAATGATTATTTTTCCAATTCCAGATTGTTTTAGCGACATGAATCCCAAAGTCATTAATATATGATACAGGAACTGATTTAAAACCATTAGCACTTAATAAACGACTAATTGCATCACCATAAGAAATATTACGTAAATGGCCAACATGATATTCTTTGTGAGTATTTCCATTAGAATATTCGATCATTATTCCTTTTCCCTTACCAAAAGAATTCTCGCCATACTTATTTTTTTCTTTTTTAATTTCATTAATTACTGAAGTAGCTAAATAGGTTGGCTCAATAAAAAAATTCAAATACGGACCGACGGGCTTAACTTCTACAAAAAATTTACTAAGCTCAGCATCTTCTTTAATCTCATCAGCCCACGTCACAGCTAATTCAACTGGTGTTTTCCCTTTTTCTTGAGCTATTTCAAAGCAAGCCAAACTCAAATCGCCAAAATCAGAGCTAGGCGGATATGAAAAAATAAGCTTTTGCGAGCCCAACTTATTAACAATCTTGTTCTTAAGGTCTTCTAAACATGTCATAGCTTTTTAATATCATTTATTGAGTCGTAAATCCTTGGTAATAATATTGAATTATGTTATAATAATAACAGACTTTATTAACTTTTTCAATCGACTATAATAAATTAGTCGAACTATAAAAATAGCTTTTAATTCTATGTTTTCTTATCGCACAATTTTAAAACAAGCTTGGAATATCGCCTGGAAACACAAATATCTGTGGTTATTTGGCCTATTCGCCTCCATCGCTGCCGCGAGTGGTTCTTTTGAATACCAACTTTTAGCCAACAGCTTCCAAGCTAGTGCCCTAGAAAATTCATACTACCATATAAACAGTATTGTGCTAGTAGGAAAAGCGATTGGGGCATTTTTTATTGGATTTGTAAATCTATTTTCATATGATTTATTAACTATTATTAATACTCTCACGGTGATTATAATCACTCTTACTTTAATAGTAACTTTCGTCTGGCTATCTATATCTTCACAGGGAGCCTTAATAATTAGTGTTAAGAAGCTCTTAACAGCTAAAAAGAAAGAGGCCGTATTAAATATTAGAGAAAATTTAGTAAGAGGTCATGAAGTATTTTGGCCAGTTCTAGGACTAAACATCTTAATTAAAGTCCTGATTGGCCTAACTCTATTTATAATGGGTGTCCCTTTATTATTTTTAGCAGTAGACGGCTCCGCCTATTTAGCGATAGTATATACCTTAGCTTTTATAATCTTTACTCCAATTGCAATCTCTTTATCTTTAATTATAAAATACGCCATTGCTTTTAAAGTCCTAGATCATGAAAATTTCTCCAACTCTCTTAAAAAATCTATTAGTCTATTCGGGAAGAATTGGCTTATTAGTTTAGAAATGGGAATTATTTTATTTATCATCAGTTTCTTGGCAGGGCTAGGTTTACTAATTCTAATTGCTATCTTTATTTTCCCGTACATTGTATTTGCAATTAACTACGGCTTAGCCTGGTTAATCGTAATACTCATGATATTAGCATTAACATTAGTACTTTTTGTTGGTTCTCTTTTAACTACTTTTCAAATATCTTCTTGGACCAGTCTTTTCCTTGAATTAAAAGAAGGTCGTGGCGAAGCTAAGCTTGAAAGAGCCTTCAAAAAAAAGAAGTAGGCTATGAGTAAGCTGGACTCCATTGAAAATTTGATAAATCCGACAGGCGACGAAGAAAGCGTCGCCGGTCTTTTTGCTAAGAAAGAAGAAGAAATAAAAATTAAAGAATTAGAAAGGCAGACCCAAAGAGACGCCCAGGATTTAGGCCTAGACTATGTTAGTTTAGTAGGATTTCCTATTAGCCCCGAAGCGCTGGCGCTAATTCAAGAAGCAAGGGCAATAGAATTAAAAGCTATTTGTTTTTTTTATGATGGAAAAAATATTCGTCTAGCTTGTTTAAACCCAACCACCGAAGTAATGGATGAAATGCAAAAATTAAGTAATCAATATTTTGCCGACGCTAAACTTTATTTAATTTCGGAAAACAGCTTCAACCGTGGAATAGAAATATACAGATCAGTCCCAAAAGTAAAAAAGTATGATAGCGGAATAGAAATAAGCCCTGCTCAACTGGAAAAATTTAAAGATGACATCGCTAGTTATAAAAATTTAAACGACAAGATAAACGATGTTAATATTACTGATATCGTTACATTAATCTTGGCCGCTGCCATAAAAGCCGGAGCAAGCGATATTCACATCGAAGCTGAAGAAAAAGGCGTAATAATAAGATTAAGACTAGATGGAGTTTTGCAAGAAGCCGCAATTATTAGTCGAGAAAAATGGCATAAAATAATTTCTCGTTTAAAAATTCTTGCTCGAGTAAAAATCAATATCGAGAATAAGCCTCAAGATGGCCGTTATACCATTTATCTAAAAGAACGACGTGTTGATGTGCGCTGTTCTTTTTTGCCAACCGCTTACGGAGAAAGCGTAGTGATGCGCCTATTAGACTCTAAGGCCGCTTCTTTAAATATAGAAAATTTAGGCATTAGACCGGAAGTTCTTCCTGCCTTAAAAAAGGAAATTGCAAAACCAAACGGATTAATTTTAACAACTGGACCAACAGGAAGCGGTAAAACAACAACTTTATATGCTGTTATAAATAATCTCAACCAACCTGGAACAAAAATTATTACTCTTGAAGACCCAATTGAATACCAGTTATCCGGAATCAACCAATCACAAGTAGACAGTAAACATGGCTTTAGTTTTTCTGAAGGATTAAGATCGGTTTTGCGCCAAGACCCAAACGTAGTTATGGTTGGAGAAATTAGAGATTTAGAAACAGCGGAAATTGCTATTCAGGCTTCTTTAACTGGCCATCTTGTTTTATCAACTCTACATACTAACGACGCCTCAGGTGTAATTCCAAGACTAATCGATATCGGCGTTAAGCCTTATTTTCTTGTACCATCAATCAACGCCGTGATTGGACAGCGCTTAGTGAGACGCCTTTGCCCTCATTGCCGAAAAGAACAAATTCTAACCCCAGAAGAAGAGGAGGTTATTCATAAAATTTTAGCAGTCATCTCACCCAAGACTGGAATTAATATTCCATCAACGCTTCCGATCGTTCATCAATCAGGTGAAGGCTGTGAATACTGTAATTTTACAGGCTACAAAGGACGCTCTGGCATTTTTGAAGTATTTACGATGAGTGATAATATTAGACAATTAACAATTGACCAGGCTCCATCATTTAAGATTCTACAGCAAGCAATTGAGAATGGAATGATTACCATGCTCCAAGATGGCGTCTTAAAAGCTTTAGAAGGTGAAACTAGTTTAGAAGAAGTTTATCGAGTAATCGGAAATTTTGATTATGTAAATGAGCTTTACGATATTGTAATTTCTCAAACTATCGGTCGTGGAATAAAAATCAGCCAAGAACAAATGACTGAAGCCGTTGAATTAAGCAAAAATATTTTAGATATCAGTGTCCAGGCCAAAGAAATTCCAACATCTAATCTCATTGAATTAACAATGGCTTTAGCCGCTTTAAGGGAAGCGGGCGATGTTCATATCGAACCAACAGCCGATGATGTAAAAATTAGGTTTCGTATTGACGGAATATTACATGATATATTTTCTTTACCAAAAACAAGCTACTTGCCACTTCTATCGGAAATAAAAATATTAGCCGGAACACCAACTAATGTTAAACGAGCTACCTTCGATGGACGCTTCAGTGTATATCTACCAAATCATAAAATTGATTGCCGTATTTCTATTATTTCTGGAGGCTATGGGGAAACTATTGTTATTAGAATGCTTACAACCGAAGCTGCAAATTTAGATATGATTAAGCTAGGAATCACTTCCGTGACTTTAGGATCCCTAGAATTAGCCATGAAAAAAAATAAAGGAATTATTATTACTACTGGTCCAACTGGAAGCGGTAAAACAACTACCCTTTATAGTATTTTAAATAAATTAAATAAGCCTGATGTTAAAATTATTACCGTCGAAGATCCAATCGAATATCAACTTCCAGGTGTAATGCAAACTCAAATTGATGAAGCTAGTGGCTACACCTTTGTTTCCGCTATGAAATCCCTACTCAGACAAAACCCAAACATCATGATGATTGGTGAAATTAGAGATAGCGAAACTGCAAAAATTTCCATCGAAGCTGCTATGACCGGACATTTGGTTTTATCGACTATCCATGCTAATAGCGCCGCTGGAGCTATTTCCCGCTTTACCGGTTTGGGAGTAGAGAAACAAGCATTAGCCAATTCAATAGAATATACTATCGGTCAAAGATTAGTACGAAAAATTTGTCCTTATTGCAAACAAGTTAATGGAACTTCCGTTGAAGATTTAGATAAAGTAAAAAACATATTAGCCAATATAAATAATCCAGCCGTAGTTATCCCGCAAGAGTTGATTTTCTACAAAGGAATTGGCTGCGAAAAATGTGGCCAGTTAGGATATAAAGGAAGACTAGGTTTATATGAAGCAATTTCCATGACTCCAGCAATTCAAAAAATCATTCAAAGCGATAAGACGACTGACTATGAAATTGAACAAGAAGCTATTAAAAACGGCATGATAACCATGCTCCAAGACGGTATAATTAAAGCTCTAGCCGGAGAAACGACCTTAGAGGAAGTTTTTCGCGTAATATAAATATATGATAGATAAAAAATTTTTAGAAACTTTAAAGAAAGATTACCAAGCGAATGAAAGCGAAAGACGTCAAATAATTAGCGCCTCTAATAATATTTTATTTGAAGCAAAAAAAATAATCTTTTCTTTACAACGCCAAGATTTTAAAACTGCAGAAACTAAAATAACAGAACTAGAAAAAATGTTTGTAAATCTAGAAAGTAGATTTGGAGCTGAAAGATTAAAAAAAGAAGGCGCGTATAAAGCAGCCGCTGAAGAATATCTAGAAGGTAAAACTTTTTATTTAGTAATCAAGAAAAAAGATATTACCGCCGTTAAAGACTTACATTTAGATTATGAATCTTATTTAGGAGGTATTTGCGATTTAATTGGGGAAATGGTTCGCTACGCAACTAATCAGGCCGCTAAAGGAAAATTTTCTGAAGTTGCAAAAATTAAAAAAGCCGCTGAAGATATAATGACCCAACTGATAGACTTTGATATGACTGGATACTTGCGAACTAAATATGATCAATCAAGAGGGCATCTCCGCAAATTGGAACAAATGGCTTACGAAATCAAACTTAGAGTCGGAAAATAAACCATATGATAATTGCAATTATTTCCGACATCCACGATAACCTCGTAAACTTGGATAAATGCCTTATCTGGTGTAAAAAAGAAAAAATAAATACTATAATTTGCTGTGGCGACGTTTGCAATTCCGATACTTTAAAATTTCTCTCTGCTAATTTTGGTGGTGAGATTTTTTTAGTAGACGGTAACGGAGAAACTTTTACCGAATCGGATTTAGAAGGATTAAAAAATATAAAATATCGTCAAGAAATTGCTGTTGAAAAAATTTCTGAACTTACTTTAGGATTTTGTCATCAAGATCGTGATATCGAAAAAGTTATCAAAAAATCCGGAAATCTTCCGGACTTTATTTTTTACGGACACAGCCATAAACCTTGGCTAGAGAAAAAAAATGGAATGTTTATCGTTAATCCAGGCAATATCTCGGGGACTTTCTTCCATGCGACATTTGCAGTTTTAAATACTAAAACTAAAAATTTAGAATTAAAAATTATCAGCGATTTAATTTAAATCTTGAATCGCAAAATATACCATCTATCCGCTACGCCTTTCTCAAATATTCTCCGGTAAAGCTATCTTTACTTTGCGCGATTTGATCAGGCGTTCCTTCGGCAACTAAATAACCACCACCTTCTCCGCCAGTTGGCCCCAGGTCGATTACCCAATCGACCGATTTTATTATATCGATGTTATGTTCAATAACTAAAACTGTATTTCCTTGGTCGACTAACATATTTAAAACTTTTAATAATCTATCAATATCATCAAAATGCAGGCCAGTTGTTGGCTCATCTAAAATATATAAAGTCTTTCCAGTTGAACGACGAGAAAGCTCGGTCGCTAATTTAATACGCTGTGCTTCACCACCAGAAAATGTAGTTGCGCTCTGACCAAGCTTAATATAACCAAGGCCAACCTCATCAAGAGTATTAAGTTTTTGCAAAATCGCAGGAATGCCTTTAAAGAAAGCCCTGGCCTCACTAACTGTCATCTCTAAAACTTCATAAATATTTTTCCCTTGATATAAAACTTCAAGAACTTTCGGCTTAAATTTCTTTCCGCCACAAACTTCACAAGTTAAATAGACGTCAGTTAAAAATTGCATCTCGACTTTAATCACACCATCACCAGCACAATTTTCACAGCGACCACCAGGAACATTAAAAGAAAAATGACCAGCTCCAAGTCCTTTAACACGGGCCTCTGGTAAATCAGCAAACAAATCACGGATATTCGTAAATAATCCCGTATAGGTAGCTGGGTTAGACCTCGGAGTTCTTCCAATCGGAGATTGATCAATATCAATAACTTTATCAATAAATTCTAAGCC
The DNA here is from genome assembly GCA_903945435.1 of uncultured bacterium. Classification (GTDB taxonomy): domain Bacteria; phylum Patescibacteriota; class Patescibacteriia; order Patescibacteriales; family UBA12465; genus UBA12465. Next base: position 9,223 of record CAJAVM010000021.1, read on the forward strand.
TTTTATTTCTTTGTGAGCCCCTGGTTCAGTCTTAGCACGATAAAATTTCTTAGTTAATGCATTAGCTAAAATATCATTCATTAGAGTTGATTTTCCCGAGCCAGAAACACCCGTAATAGCGATTAGCTTTCCTAAAGGAAATTTAACGTCAATATTTTTTAGATTATGTTCTCTAGCGCCAACTATTTCTAAAGTTTTTCCTGAACCCTTTCTGAATTCTTTTGGTATTTTTATTTTTTTAGCACCAGAAAGATAAGCGCCAGTTAATGATTCTGGGCATTTTTTTATATCTTCAGGGGTTCCAACAAATAAAATATGACCTCCGCTCTCACCAGCTCCAGGACCGACATCAACCAAACAATCCGCCGCCATCATAGTCGAAGCATCATGCTCCACAACAATTACCGTATTCCCATTATCACGTAAACTTTTTAAAGTATTAATCAGTTTATCATTATCTTTTTGATGTAGTCCGATAGAGGGCTCATCAAGAACATATAAAACACCGGATAAAGCTGAGCCGACTTGTGAAGCAAGTCTTATTCTTTGTGCTTCACCACCAGACAGAGTAACTGCCGAACGTGATAAAGTTAAATACCCCAAACCAACATCAGACAAAAAGTCTAGATTTTTAGAAATTTCTTTCACGATTGGGCCCATAATCAGGGCCTGGCCATTGAATAGTTTAGAATTTTTAAACCAACCGATAAATAAATCTTTTAACTTATCAATGCCTAATTGTGAAACTTCAAAAATAGAAAGACCGCCAACCTTAACCGCTAAAGCTTCAGACTTCAATCTCGCTCCATGACACATTGGGCACAGAGAACTTCGCATTATTTTTTCAATTTCCTGTTTTACAAAACTAGATTTTGTTTCTTGATATTTGTTTTCTAAATATTTAATTACACCTGAAAAATAATCATCACCATTTAAAATAATTTTTCTAATTTCTGGGGTTAATTCTCTTAAAGCGATCCTCAAACTAAAACGATGACGAGAAGCTAAATTTTCTAAATCTAAAAATAATCCGTTACCACTTAAGTTAGCATGCGATAAAGGTTTAATAGCTCCCTCTAAAATGCTTAAATTTAAATTAAACACTAATTCTGAGTCAATTTCCATTTTAGTCCCCAAGCCAGAACAGTCAGAACAAGCACCATGGCCAGAATTAAATGAAAAATCACGCGGCTCTAAATCAGCACGTCTATATCCACAATCAGCACAAACAAAAAACCGTTCTATTTTTGAAGACTTTACTGGTTTACCAGCAATTACCTTAGCAATTTTCTTCTCTTCAGCTGATTTATTTAATTTAGTACCGCATTGAGGACAATATGGCTGGCCACATTTTGAATATAAAAGACGTAAATAATCATAAATTTCAGTAATAGTTCCAACGGTAGAACGCGGATTAGAACCAACGGTTCTTTGATCAATAGAGATTGCGGGTGATAAACCCTCAATCATATCAACGTCTGGCTTATCCATTAAACCAACGAATTGGCGTGCATAAGACGAAAGGGACTCAACATAGCGTCTTTGCCCTTCCGCATAGATAGTATCAAAGGCTAATGATGATTTTCCAGAACCAGAAAGACCAGTAAAAACAACTAATTTATCTCTAGGGATATCTAAATCAATATTTTTTAAATTATTAGTACGAGCCCCGCGAATTTTGATAAAATTAACTGCCATAACAAATAAATTATAATTAATGTTGCAGATATTATAGACAAAAATTAACAAAAAAACAAGACCCAGGGAATATGAGTCTTAAGGCTTCTAACAACAACTAATTTTTAATATTAAAATAAACTAAAAAATTGGATAAAAAAACTTAAAGAAATTAATTAATAACCGATCATTAAATTTGATTTTTGTTTTATAATCCGGATCAAAAGGTTCCGCTTCTCCCTTCCAGGTTTCAATAATTTTTTTTAAATCAGCCACTAAATTTTTCTGACGAGAAAAAATCCCAACTTCAAAATTCCAGCCAAAGGAAAGTATGTCCATATTTTGAGAACCAACCAACCCCTCAACATCATCAATTAACATCAGTTTAGCATGATTCATAGTCTTAGTCATAAAAAATTTCACTCCGATACCAGACAATCTGCAACAATTAAGATAATTAATTTTATTGAGAGGTTTAATATCGGTATCGGCTGGAATAATAATTTCCACTTTTACTCCACGACGGCAAGCATCATCAAGAGCAACTATTAACCAACGTGGTGGTAATAGATAAGGAGTGACGATTTGAATTAAAAATTGAGCTTCGGATATTTTTTGTTTATAATAATTATTCAAATAATATAATTTACTAGTTCCACGCCAATTATCCATAATTCTTGATTGAATTCGGCGAGAGAGAGGCGTAGAACTAAATCGTAGAATTGATTCACGACGACCGCCGCACTTTTTATAAGAATTAGCAAAAGACTTAAAAATTAGTTTTACTGCTCCGCCCTCTATTTTAATCTGCAAGTCGCGCCAATTTCTAATTTTTTCCTCAATATTAACGCCACCTAAAAAAGCGACTTTATTATCGATAATTAATATTTTTCGATGAGTTCTCTTTAACCAATGACTAAAAAAAATAAATTCTGCTCCAAGATCACGTAATTCTTTAATCATCTCCGGTCTTAAAGAAGAACTTCCATATGAATCAGCAATAATAACAACTTCGACCCCACTTGATGCCTTACTTTTTAATAGACTAAAAAAATTATGAGTCTCGCTGGTATCAACGGATAAAATGTACATCTCTAGATATATTGATTTTTCCGCCTTAGCCATGGCTTTAAACATTCCATCCCAGGCTTTATGAGAAGTTGTATAAAGACGATACTTCATTTAATTTAATAACTTCTTAATTTCTGAAAGATTTTTTTCTGCCTCCTTGCGACCAATATTAATCATCTCTTTGACAATATCGCTAGAAAAGTATTTTTTAAGACTAATATTCTGAACATAATATGAAGTATCAGGGTTAATAACTACATCAGCGTCTTTAATATCATGCTGGGAAAGATTATATAGAGCAATTCTAGTGCTCCTCAAAGCAACTTTAGTAAAAGTAAACTTTTTCTCAATAAATTCATTCTTATGATATAAATTTACTGCAATTACTTTATCAGCACCTAAACTTTTTAAAGCCTCGACTGGGACAGGACTACTCAGAGCACCATCGATATAACGACGACCGTGGTGCTTAACAGGTTCGAATACTATTGGAACTGATGAACTTGCTCGAACCGCAGTTGATAGCTTGCCTTCTTGAAAAACAAAGGGTTCACCATTTGCTAAATCAGTTGCAATAATTCTCAGAGGAATTTTAGCATCTTCAAAAATATGACGACCAAGTAAGGTTTCTATAATTTTTTCATATTTACGACCACTCACTAGCCCTCCACGAAAACCAAAATCGGAAATACCAATAATACGTCCCTTTTGTTTATCTAATAATTTTTCTTCCAATCCTTTTATTTCGCGATTTAAAGAATAGTAAGCGGCTGCCAAAGAGCCAATAGATGCACCGCTAATATAATCAATCGGAATATTATTTTCTAACAATACTTGCATTACTCCAATATGCGCAAATCCACGAAACCCTCCTGAACCAAGAGCTAAACCAATTTTTTTTCTTTTAATTTTATTTTTCATAATATAAATATTCTTAAAGTATAACAAAAAATCGCTCATAAAGCGACTGCAAAAAATTTTAAAAATAAGTGAGGCCGCCTTCGATTGAAAGCGGCCTCATTTTAAGCAAACGGTATTTTAACGATAAATCTCGTTCCTCCTTCAAGAGGTTCGTAATCTATAGTTCCACCGTGAGCTTGAGTGATAAGTTTAGCACCATAAAGACCTAAGCCTGTTCCCTTTTTTTTGCTAGTCGCGAATTGTTGAAACAACTTGTCCCTCATGTCTTCTGGAACCTTTCCATAATTACTAAAGCTGATGCATAATAATTCATCTGCTTCGTAAATATTGACACTGATTTCAGAATCTTTATTTGGAGAAGCTTCGCTTGCATTTCGCAGTAGATTCATTATCAATGAAGAAAATAGACTGTCATTAATTACTATTTCCTTTTGTAAAAAACCAATACCCACAACATCGGCACCATGTTTTTTTAAAGAAAATAGTAATTTATTGCCAACCCGGAGATTAAAAAAGATTTTTTTAATCTCTTCCCTTAATTTAATGATATTAATGGGCACTTTCTTAAGAGATCCCTGTCCTTTTTCAATCTTCTCAAACAATAGGTAGTCCTCTATCATTTTCAGGACTTTTTTACTATCATTATTAATTAATAATAAAAACTCACGAGTAACCTCGGGAGGAACTTGTTCTTCCAAGAGATACTCCGATGTTGCGACCAAATTTGCTACGTGACCGCGCAAATCATGATGCAAAATACGCATCCAATTTTGAATACCATGCTCTTTCATAATAAGAATTATTTTGGTGAATATTAAAATTTTCAAAGTACTAACAAATGGTATCATTAAAATATAATTTTGTCAACTGATTGACCGATATAATTTGCTATGATGTAATAAATGCAAGCTAAAGTTAGCTAAACTCGACCCGCCGAGTAACGCGGTTAATGTTCTTTATAAACTTTTTAAACTAACAGGAGATTATTATCATGAACAGAGATTCACACACCGTAGCTGCCAGTAACTTAGCAGCTCTGCAACAAAACCCCTATCCGGGAAGAGGAATTGTAATGGGAATGGACCAAACCGGTCGATACTTAGTCCAGATATACTGGCTAATGGGACGTAGCCCTAACAGTCGAAACCGTATTTTCGTGCATCACCCAAATGGAGCCTTGGAAACCGAATTTGCCGATCAAAGCCAAGCCCAAGACGCTAGTCTTACCATTTATACGGCAATGGCAGAAAAAAATTTAAAATTTGTGGTAAGCAATGGACATCAAACAATCCCCGTTTTGGATGGAAAACCTGGTTGTGGCTTAAACAAGCTGCTACTGCCTTGGACCTACGAACCGGATGCTCCAAATTTTACTAACAGGATCACAGCCGTGTTTGATTTGAACTATGAGTACGAATTTAACGAAAACGAATTTACTGCCGAAATTGGAGTACTCACAAAGTCATCTCTCGATGAACAATGTTCCAGATCAATTTTCAAGATGCCAATCCATATGCCCGGCTTCGGTTACTGCGTAACTACTTACTCAGGAGATGGTAATCCTTTGCCTCCATTTGAGGATGCTCCGTACTTATTACCCCTTATCGGTGATATTAAAGAAATCGCAGGCACAATGTGGGGTGCACTCAATCTCGATAACCGCGTATCATTAGCTGTTAAATTTATTGATACCACAACCGGAAAATCTGAAATTACCGTCATCAATAAGTATGAGCAGGTGTTATCGGGAGTTTAAAAATTCACAAACAAAACAAATCAAAAACCCCATTAGACAATCTGTCCTATGGGGTTTTTAAGTTGTAAATATTAATAAATATAAGTTTTACTCGGTTTAGTATCTAATACTTTTTTTAAATTCCAACCAGGGATTTCAAAACCATAAGAGATAACTAATGTTTCTGGTTTTAAATTTTGTTTTAATTTTTCAGAAATTTTTTTCATAATCATTGAATTCAGGAAAATAAAAATTGCATCTGCGGCTTTCAAATCTTGTTTAAAAAAATCATGATTTTTAATTATTACTCGGCTTCCTTTGATAAATTTATTCATTTTAGCCTTAAAATAGGGATACAAAGCTAATTCATAACCGATAGCCTTTAAACCTTTTTTCTCGGCTAAAAATAAAAACCGGCCATCTCCACAACCTAAATCGTAAATTAATGAGTGTGGCGGTAAATTAATTAATTCTAAAATTATCTCTAAATTATTGGCTGGTGTTTTTACCCAGGGAACTAAAGTTTTTAAATTAACATAAATCATGTTAAATCCAAACAAAACGACCGCAATGGCTCCAATTATAATAAAAGTAAGAACAATTATCAAAAATGAAATAAAAAAGATAGCTGTCATATTTTTTTAAACGTTTTATCAAGACATCTTTCAATATAAATTTTACGCCACCAAAATAATCCCAAATATAAGCCACCACCAAATCCTAACAATATAATAGCAATCTGCACTATCGGAGGCAAAGCGCATCCACCATAAAATTGAATGATTATATTTTTGTTAAAACTCCAGCGTAAATAATTAAGCTCAATTAACGCGTGCAGATTAAAACTCAGTAAAAGACCCAAAGTTATAAAAGAGGCTAAATAAACTAGCTTTTTTATTTTTGTAGGCTTGCCCACTTTGCTAAAAATATTTTTAGAACTAATTTTTATCATATTCTTTTTAATTAGGTCGATAAATGCGTTTTTCGGTTATAACCAAAAAAATATTTAAAAATATCAACCCAACGATTACCCAAAAACTAAAATTAAATAAAAATGACCAAATCGGATGACCAATCTGAATTATTTTAATATCGTTAATATAGATGATTTCGCAAGCGCCGGCACCAGAGTCCTTTCTGGTCAAGCTTGATTTCAGGCTAAATGAACTAGGATCATAATCACTTACTTTGCCGACTTTATTAGCCTCAACATTAACTAAATAACCAGAAATTAAAACTTGATCACTAGTTTTAATATTATTAATTACTGACAAAACTTTAGAGTCATTAGCAATTAAATGATTATTGGATATTGAATCAGGATTTATTACAGCTTCTCCTCGCCACTTATAAAAACAAAAACGCGAGTCTTGAGAAAAGGAAAGATATTTATTTTGATAGCTCTTATTTTCTAAATTATCGCCCCAAACTAAACAAAGATCTACTGGGAAAACACTGTCTGAGTTATAAATACTAAAAAGGCGATAATCCATTCGATGAACAACTAAGGCTTGGATTTGATATTCAGCTATTGGTGTTAAGACATAAGCAAAGCCATCTTTAGAAAATTTTATGGGCTCATTATTATCAACTGTATTTTGCAATGGTGCCTGTAAAACTTCCGGACGAATCTTATCAACAGTCCTATAGTTATTTTTTAAAAAATAAGAAATAATTAAAACAAACAAAAAAACCAATAATAAAAATTTTCTTAATTTTGGATACATAAGTTATTAATTCCAAACTAAGCACTTTTTTATTATAACACATTAGCCCTTATTATAACGAGAGAAATTAAAAAATAGGCTATTAACCTATTTCTAAAGTGTAGTCTTAAAGTCGCAAGTTTCCGAAAAAATTGGTGAAATTATTGGGGAAATTGAGAAATGGGCGGAAGTTTTGGAGTGAAAGATTTAAATGGATATTTCATTTGTTAGTTATTATTGCTGATAAATTTGTTTCCCAATCATCGGGGAAACCCATTTGTCTAACGTTAATTTTGTATTCATTTATATATTCTTTTAATTTTTCTAGCCAAGAAGATGTAGGATTAATTTCGTTTAGTAATATTTGTAATACAACTAAATAATTATAAAGCCTTTTATTACCTTTGTTAAAATATTTTCCGTATAAATTATGCCCCATTTTGGGAGTGTACGTTAATTCTCGGCTCCACAATCGAGAGTAATGTGCACAATGATTTCTTAATAAAGAAGAACAAAGTAGCCAACTAGTTATGAATTGTTCATCTTCTCCAAAGGATCTAGAGATTTTGTTTCTGAATTCTTTTTTTAATGATTTACAAATATAAACGCACTGCCCAAATGAAAGAATTTCTAAGGCCGTCCAAATGGGAGGCAGCGTTGGTTCGGAATAAGTCTCTTTATAATGTTGTATGCTTAACTCTCTACTTTTATCGACTTCGTCAGTTATAAAATATATAATTTTCAAATGATCTTCTTTTTTGCCAAAGAATTTTTCCTCTAAGTACCAATGAGAATTATTTTCTTCAGTAGATAATGCATAAGCCATTCTACATTTGAAAGATTTTTCTATTCTTTCTAGCAACTCCAGTAAAAGAAATCTCGACTTATTATCAAATACATAAATTCTTAAAACATCTTCAAATTTAATTCCTTTATAAAACTGGTTATCTTTTTGATAATGTTTAAAATATATTGAAAGATGGTAATAGCTTAAATTTTTTAAATAATATTTCAGCTCATCTTCGCTTTCTACTATTAACCCCCGGCTTTTTAAAAGACCAACTTGTTCGTCAAGAGTTAAAGGTTTTTTATCAAATTTTTGCTTAATATTAGATTCTATCATATTTATCCACAATCCTTTGTTGTGCTATTGTGAGAATTAATGTATACTTTAGTTATCAATACCTATCACGCCTCTGGGCTGCAAAGCCCATGCGAACCCGATGGGTTTTTTTATACTCAAAAAATAACCCAAAAATTTAATATTGATTAAATAATACAACTCAAAATCTAAATAGTCAAAATTTTGACGGGATTATTGGGGTGGGAAATTGAGAAGTGGGCGGAAATTTTGAGGTAGTTACCATTTTAATATAATTGATTTTTTTGGTATTTCATGGTATTTTTTGAGTTATATTAAGGATCATAAATATTATGAAAAAATTATTTTTGCTTACAATCATAATTATATGCACACCTTTGCTCTTAGCCGGTTGTAGCTATAAAATTATTGAAGATAAAACTACAGATAAATCTGCGATTATTGAAAGTGGCACACAAAACCAGCAAGACCAAATCAACACTTTAAAGAAAGAATTGGATGATTTAAAGAAACAGGGATTGCAACAAGAAGACCCTTCAAAACTAACAGAAACTCAAACAAAAGAACTATCATCTATTATTTCTGGATGGAAAAATAGAACAGCTTTCTTGACTTGTTCTTGGCTTGATTCATCTACAAATACTACGCAAACTCAGACGGCAACAGCCTATATCGGCCACTCCACTAGTGGCAAAATAACAGCGATAACAAATAGGCATGCGGTTTTGACAGATAACGGAAACTTAGTTGATAGTTGTGTAATGTCGATGCCGGGGAATAAAAATTCTATTTATATATCTTCTTCGGACATAAATTTACATCCAGACAGCTCAATTGATGCGGCCAGATTTTTTCTTGATGAAAAAGATAGTTATTTATCTTCTCTCACAAGAAAAAAAATTTGTTTTCAGTTGCCAGATATAAAAGTAAATATTGGCGATCAGGTGGTTATTCTTGGGTATCCTGGCATTGGCTCTCAGAAAGATATTACAGCAACTGATGGTATTATTTCTGGATATGATTATCCCTATTATGTTACTTCTGCAAAAATTGACCACGGCAACTCTGGGGGGCTAGCGATTTTAGTAAAAGGAGATTGTTATCTTGGCGTGCCCTCAGGGTCAGTTGTTGGATCAATGGAGTCTTTAGGTAGAATTTTAGAGGCAAGCGCCATCCAGTCTACTGCACAAAATCAATAAAATGAAAAACGATTGTATTGAATTAAGTAACGAATATAAATTTTTTGAAAATCTTATTATAGATGTTTTACTGCGTAGAGCCGTTCTAAAGAAATTTGAGGAAAAAATAAAGAAAACTAATTTAACCATAAATAATGGCATTATTTCTTTAATTTGGTATGGATATGTTATTTCTCAATTAAGTGATTGTAGAAAATTTTTTGACAAGGATAATAATGCCCATAATTTCAAGTTTGTTGCACGACACGTTAAAAGTGTGACTCTGCAAAAAGAACATCATCGTTTATTTAAATTTTGGAAAGAAAGTGGTTTGGAAAACTTTATAAATAAATACCTGTTACACGCAGATAAAAGTGCAGGGAGCCTTGATAATAAGGCATTGCCAAAAGACATAGATAAATTTATTAATCAATTAGAGATATATTTTAACAAGATAGGTCAAGAATTAATTAGTGACTATTCCGGTGTTAGCAATCAGCATTATAAAAGCTACCTGCAAGAAAGCTCGGAAGGAGCTGAAATATTTTTTAAAGAAATTAAAAAAATTTAAGATATTTCGATTGATATATCAAAAGTTATGATTAGAATAAATAAAGAAAAATATTTAAATATTTTATTACTTGGATTTATATTGGTATGTATTTTAGCTATTTTTTGTTATGTAAAAATAAAAAGAGTCGAAAAAATTGAGGATAATAAACAAAAAGTAATATTAATAGATAGCCAGGGGGAGGGAGGCAATCTTAGAACTACCCCAAATTTCTTATTTAATGATTATGAAAATCTAGATCGCAAGATGAGTGGTCAGAGAACTATCGAGGAAATCAAAGCTAAAGAAGCATTAAAAAATGATAATGGAATAAGAGTTGAGCTTATTACTGAAAATTTCAGTAAATTTCCAGAACTAGCAGGATACTATTTACCGATAAATATTATTGACGCCACCTCGAGTCTGGATATTGATAAAGATGGAAAATTAGAGGAACTGGTTTATTACAGTTGCCCCGGTTGCAATGCGCCTTCAAGAAACGTTGATATAATTAAAGACGGAAGGATAATATTTTCTGCTCATGGTGGTAGTTTAGAGTTAAAAAATAATAATGAAGATAAACCAGGGTTTGTTTTGTCTGATGTAGGCTTAGTATTACCGAGGCCAGAAGGTTACACAGAAATTAAATTTAGATTAAACTCTGATAGCGAATATGTTCCTTACGAAGAACGAGATATAAGATATAGCGCTGTTACTGATGATGCGCCTGCTAATGCTATACCAACTAGCGTTGAAGAATATTTTTCGGCTACTAATGCGGCTAACGCCTATTTTGAAAATAATATAAAAGAAAATTATCAAAAGAATGGAGTAAATTTCAGTAATGTATATGATTACGCATCTTCTTCTGAAGAAAACGAGAAACTTGAAGTTAATAGCGGAAAATATTTAGTAAAAATTACCACCAACGGTTTATCTGGCGAGCCTGGTTCCGACTTTGATTATGAAGTTAGTTTATTAAATAATCAAAAAATTGTAACTTCGAAAAATATTTCTGGTAGTAAACCAGTCGGTATTTACCAAATAAAATATGGAACGGATAAAATAATTAATTTTGTTCAGGATTGGACTGGAGGCGCTCACTGTTGTTTTTCATTAACATCGGTATTATCTAGTGGAACGAGAATATTTTTTGGTGGAAATCTGTATAGAGGGGACTCGGATGTAGTAGCGGCAGATAGTTTTTTTATTAAGGATGATAAATTATATTTTTATACCTATAATACAGATTTCGCTTATTTCGAAAGTTCATATGTCGGGTCTCAGGCCGCATTCATTCCTGTTATTTATAGAATAGACGATTCAGGCAAATTTATTTTAGCTACCATGGAGTTTAAAAATATATATAGTGAGATGGCTAAAATTGTAGCCAGTGGACTTGATATAAAAAAGAATAATAATATAATTAAAGACAAGGAAATGGTTCTGCCAGAATTAATTTATTGGCTGCAGGCCAGTCTCATAGCTGATAATAAAGAGGCTTGGTCACAATTTGAAAATTATTATAATAATTTTACAAACAACGAGCCAGGTTACAGTGAAGTCAAACAAAAAATTAAAAACAGTCTTCTTAATTTTTAAAAAATATTTTATTATTAGCATATATTTTTATGTTTATCAATGTTTTAAAAATGACTGGTGCCACTCTATTATTAATTATGGTTTTTTACTATTTAACTGGTGCGTTATCAATGTTTGGTGAGGAGATTAAAGCATTGGGCGGCGTTGTTTCTCTGGGTTTAATAATTTATCTTTGGATAAAAGCATATCAAAGAATATTTAAAAAAGAAGTGAAAAAAGTTTAAATTTAATTAAATTATCCAATAAATCCGCCATTGATTTCACCTCCAATTTATGCTATAATACTCTCATAGACTTATGAAATAATAATAAAATAATCTATGGCGGGGAGACAAACCTAGCTAAGGCTAGTCAGATTACAGACATATATATAAAAATTGCAGTCTTCAAATAAAATAATCATGAGCAAAGTCTAAATCTTTGCCAACTCAACTTAAAACACGAGCAATATATCCGGATATATCGCTTGTGTTTTTTGTTTGGCCGAGTGGTCTATTCTCATAAGACCAAAAATACCCCTTTTGTTCCTTTGAGGGGTAGAACATATTTTGACCGGTCGCCCCCCGTTTTTTTCTTTTTTTGGCGACATCCCCTTGGGGGAGTCGAAAAAAGAAAATGGGGGCGGCTGGTTATTGAGATTTAAGACGAAGAAGTGTGCCCTGTAGCCCTATTAACTTGACTATAGGCACACTTAACGCCGTAAGCATATGGATTTACCAATCCGAGCTTATCGGCACAAACTAATCAGATCTGGCGATATAATAGAAATCTATTATTATGAGCAAGCGATTAGAGTTGGGCATAAGAGAAAAAAGAGAAAACAAAAAAGACCAATGCCCAAAGTTGAAGTCGTTAAAAGCGAAGAAGAAAAAGAGCAAGAAGAGTTTAAACAAGTGGTAAAAAGTGAGTTTTCATTAAGACGGACAAAAGCGAACATTGTCCGATTAGTTAATTCAAACCCAGAGCTAAAAGTATTTATTACTTTAACATTTGATGATAGCAAATCAAAGACTGGCTCATTTACCGATATCAAAGAATGTAATTTGATATTTTCTAACTTTATTAAAAGACTAAAAAGGTTTTATCCCGATTTACTCTATTTAGCCGTACCAGAGTTTCAAGGAGATTATTACTTTAAGACAAAAATAAAGAAAGAAAACGGCGGAAACGTTCATTACCATTTGCTCTCTAATTTACCATATACAGCTAGCAGTAGGCTGGAAGAAATATGGAGCTATGGTTTTATTAAAATCAACAATATCCGCCACGTCTCTCGTGTTGGTTTATATGTTGCTAAATACATTGCTAAAGAATTGTTTGACGGAAGACTCTCCTGTAAAAAGAAAATCTTTTATTCTCGCCGACTCAAAAGACCGGAAATTGTCGTCAGTGCTATAAAAGTACGGCAGTTTATAGATAGTCTAGAATCGCCATCTGAATTATTGGTCGATAAGTGGTATAAGTCCGACTTTGTCGGCAGAGTTAGTTATCAGCTCTATAAAAACGGATAGCAAATGTCTTCTTTGAAAGTGCCTTTGATTTAAACATATCCCCCAAAGATATGTTGAGTTTAGAAGTTATCAGAAAAAATCTTGGCATTCATGCTAACGATTATTCTGAAGACGAGATTATCGCTATTAGGCGAGATATCTATCAGTTGGTTGGTTTGGCTTGTAAGTACCATTATCAAGATAAATCTAATAATAATTTAATATTGAATAAATCATAATATATGCTAATATCTCTAATGGACACAATTTACACGAATTATAACAACCATTCTCAATCATAATGACGACAGGTTTGTCGTTTTGATATAAAGAGAGCAGTGGCTGTTTCAGTTATACTTCGTATAATTGTGTCCAACAGTTTCACTGCTCTCTTTTTATTTATTAACCTTAATTCTATGCCAAAAGGAATTATATATTATCGGGTCTCAACCGAAGACCAAGCTCAAAATGGAGTCAGTCTTGAGCAACAGAAAAAAGCCTGTCTTGAGTATGCTCTTAATCACGATATAGAAATCACAAAACTATTTCATGATGATGGCGTATCTGCTAAAACTACTAACCGCAAAGGACTGCAGGAATTATTAAGTTATTGCCAGAAAAATTATAGAAATATCGATTCAGTTATTGTTTATAAAATAGACAGGCTCTCTCGTAATGTAAAAGACTACGCTACTATTTTAATGGCTCTTGAAGAATTACAAATTAAGTTTATCTCTGCTACTGAAACGGTGGACAAAACACCAAGCGGAAAATTAATCGGCACTATTATGGCGTCATTTGCTCAATTTGATAATGATGTGAGAAGTGAAAGAGTGTCTTCCTGTATGCTTGAGAAAATTAAACAAGGCATTTGGTGCTATAAAGCTCCTCTTGGTTATCTAAATAGCCGAGACGGTCAAAATAGAGCCGTTATAACGATAGATAAACCAAGATCCGAGATTATTCAAATGGCGTTTAATAAATTCTCTAGCGGTGCTTATAGAATGGAAGAAATTAGACAGCTAATGATTAAAGCCGGATTCAAATCTTGGAAGAATAAAGAACTAACTAGCCAAACTCTATTTAAAATATTAACCGAGAAATTCTATTTAGGAATAATGACTGTTAAAAGTGTTGAATATCAAGGCACTCATAAACCATTAATAGACGAATCAACTTTCTATAAATGCCAAAGACTAATTAAAACAGGAAACAAGGGCGACAATATTTCAGCTAGTACACCTAATGAAACTTTTCCGCTCCGTCATTTTATATTATGTCCGCATTGTAATCGTCCAATAACCGCCTGTATGTCTAAAAGCAAAAGCGGAAAGCTATATCCGTTTTATAAATGCTATAACAAGGACTGTAAGGGCTTAAAATCAATTTCCAAAGATAAGTTAGAGGGAGAATTTTTTGATTACCTTATGAAAATAACGCCAAGTGAAAAGGCTTTAATGCTTTATAAAAAAGTCTTGCAAAGTGCAATAAAAGATATTAGTAGTTTATCAGTTGATAAGATTAAATTAGCTAAAGAAAAATTAATAGAACTACAAAACGAAAAAGCCAAGCTAATTGAAATGAAGAAAAAAGAATTATTGGATGATGAAGATTTTAAAGACGAGATGGAAAAAATCAAAAACACTATTTCAAATCAACAGGCTATCGTTTACGATCAGCCTAACTTGAATTTTAATATTACCAAAGAAGTAGATAAGGTCTTTAAAGTGTTAAGTAATCTTCCGGCTCTGTATAAAAAAGCCGATTATCAAGATAAATTAAAATTACAGAGTTTGATTTTTACCGAAAAACCAACTTTTAATTTTTCAATAAATCAAACACCTAAAATTTCACTAATTTTACAAAACAAAAGAGAACTAGCAAGTGCTAGTTCCCCGATAGTAGTCCCTAGGGGAATCGAACCCCTGTTAACAGGATGAAAACCTGACGTCCTAACCACTAGACGAAGGGACCAAATATGAATTGGCGAAAATAAAAATCTAATCTCTTAGATTTAAATCCATTTTATATAAAAAACCTCATTATGTCAATGTTAATATTAATCTAAGAAAAAAGCCCCGGTTACCATGTGATAACCGAGGCCTTCAATAATACGCTATTCATAGCGTTCACGTTGTTGCTTCTTCTTATTGAAGCAGAAAGAAAGCTTTGAAACAACATGAGCAATGTCATGATTGTTCAAATCTTGTAATCTCCGATTTAACAATTTTGGGTTAACGTTCAAACTTTTAACTGTTACAAATTCTTCAAAACCCATACCCTTGTGCTTTTTAGCTTTTTTGTTTACTCCCTCTAAAACTTGTACAAGCACAAACTTCAAATCAACCGTAGGGGATTCAACAAAAAATTCGGCAAGTTTGTACAAAATAGGATGGGGCCTTTCTTTAGCTGTTAAATACATAACAACTGAACGCTCCCCTTCTTTGGGGAAGAAAGATTCCCTCTCAATATTCTTCACAAAATGAACATCGAACTTGGCTTGAGTCATCAAGCTAGTTTTGTTGAAATTGCTATCACCGATGCGAGAAGAACAATTTTCGTAGTACCTTCTTCCAATAATCATACTAACGATTTCCAATCCTTCAAAAGCATAGATTAATTGCAATAATGGCTCCAGAATACTGTAAGGAGGATTCATAACCAGCTTATTAACTTCTTGAGGCCATTCAATGTCGAGAGCTGAGCCCCAGATGACAGTCAATTGGTCTGGATATTTTTCTTGCAATTCAGTCATGATACCTTCAAACCTGGTATCTAGCTCAATAACTGTAAGCTGTGCTCCTTTCAAAAGGATTGCTTCAGTTAACTGGCCAGGGCCTGGTCCTATTTCCAAGACATGGTCTTGTGGTAGGACGTTAGCCGCTATCATAACTTCTTCAATCACCTCAGGGTTAACCATGAAGTGTTGATCCTTAAAATTACTATCAGGCGTGATATCAAACCGTTCCAGTAATTTGATTAATTGTTCCTTGTCCATTATCTAATCTTTTATGCGTTTTACATAATAACCTATATGCAGTACTACTTTCCAAAGCAGAAAGTATAACATTAGACTCAAACCACCCTCTTTATAAGCTGTTTTAAACCGACTCTTACGGTCAGTACAGAGAGAATGAATATCGTCTAAGAGGACACTCGGGATACGAAGTTTTTTTTGTTTATCTTTTGCTCCGTTTCCTTTTCCGATTTTAAAAGCAATTCTCAAATCATGAGCAATGCTTTCGCCACCATGTTGTATTTTTTCATCCAAGATAAAAAATTTTAGATTAGCTTTATGTAGTCTAATTGATAATTCTCCATCTTCGCCCCAAGCAACGACTTCATCAAAAAAGTATCCACCAATTTTTTGGCTAATTATTTTTTTAAA
Organism: uncultured bacterium; assembly: GCA_903945435.1. Classification (GTDB taxonomy): domain Bacteria; phylum Patescibacteriota; class Patescibacteriia; order Patescibacteriales; family UBA12465; genus UBA12465. Next base: position 25,643 of record CAJAVM010000021.1, read on the forward strand.
TGAGAGTCCTGGGCCAAAGAATTTTTCTCCGTTATCAAAAACCTGATGAAACAATCTCCGGCATTCCGATACTAGTCTTTGTCGATAACTATCAAAAGAAAAAGCGACTTGTGCTTTCACAATTTCATATTCATCAAGTTTAAGACATAAATTATTTAGAAGCCCCGGTGCAAATAAGCAATCGGAATTAGTTAAAACTACTTTTTCATAAGTAGCCGCGCTAATTCCAATATTAAAAACTTTTGCTAAATTACAACCAGGACCATCTAAATAAATCGGTTTACACCTTTTATCATTTTCAACAATCTTGATAACTTCCTGAGATGGAAAATTATTTAAGACTACAACGACTTCAGCAATAACATCGATGCTTTGAAGACATTCTCTAATCTTTAAATCTTTAGATACTGGAATAATAACGGAGAGATTAATTTTCTTCATTGATTACTCCTCTCTATAAATTTAACAATTTGTGATTAACCTTAATCACTTGAAATACTTCAACATAATCTCCTTTTCCGGAAACAACTCCTCGAAAACGATTTAAACCCAGCATCGCGTCACACCAGTTTTTTTGCTGTAGTTGAGAATTATAGATTGCCATAGCCGATTCTTTAAGCGAAATGAACTTGGTAATATCTACGGAAAGTTGATAAATTTCCATAGGACGCCAAACTTCATAACCAAGAATCAATTCTGCAGCGGAAGCTTTATTTCCTAATTCAGGAAAATAATCTGATGAAGAAATCCACAAAGCTTCTTGAGCAACAGAATTAACAAAACGATGTTCACTATCACCATCGTTAATGTTAGGAATATAGACAATATTAGGGCGGACTGCACGCAAAGTGGAAATTAAAGATGCTACCACGGTCTCAGGATTGGGGAAGCTACGATCTTGAAAATTTAATTCAATAATCTTATCTACTCCCAATATTTTACCGGCTTCAGCTGCTTCTTTTTGAATAACTGCTACTGCTTCTTTTTTATCGCTCAGCCAAGGAATTCCTGACCAGCCAGAAGCAAAAAATACCACAGTTACTTCATTCCCCATGCTCTTTTGGAGACAAATGCTCCCTCCACATCCAATAACCTCGTCATCATGATGTGGTGAAATAACCATAACTTTTTTATTCATTGGCTTCTTTTTTTGATTACAAAAGATTCAATTGCCAACACGTCCATACCGGTTTCAAAAAAAGTGCTCAAAGCATGAGCCGGAGTACAAACAATTGGCTCTCTTTCATTATTAAATGATGTGTTCAAAACAATGGGCACGCCAGTTAACATTTGGAAGTTGCTCAATACGTCATAGAAATTTTTATTTAGAGCCGATGTTACTGTTTGAGGCCTAACCGAGTTATCAATATGAACTACGGCTGGTATCAAACTTGTCTTCTCAGCTTTCACAAAATTTCTAAATAACATATAGGGGGAGTGAGTCGGTAAAATAAAATAATCATCATTTTCTTCGGCTAAAATTGCTGGGGCTAAAGGTCTCCACAACTCTCTGGATTTGATTTTATTAACAATCGTGTGATTATCAATTTTTCTCGGATCAGCTAAAATACTTCTCCCTCCCAATGCACGAGGCCCAACTTCCATTCGGCCTTGAAAATAACCAACTATTTTACCCTGAACTAAATGCTTTGAAACTTCAAAGTTTACGTCCGATGATTCAGTAAAATTAATTCCTGATTTTATTAAACATTCACGAACTTCATCGTTGGTAAAACCAGGCCCTAAATAAGGACTAGTAAAAAAATTTACTGGTATAACATCGAGCATAGAGACTGCAGCGCCTAAAGCCACTCCGCTATCGTTAGCTGCCGGGTGGACAAAAACCTGTTCGGCTATTTTTCTTTCCATCAGCATGCCATTAGCAGAACAATTGAGCGTCGCTCCTCCAGCTAAACAAACCTGTTTAGCACCGGTAAGAGTAAGAGCGGTGTGAACATACCACATATACATCTTCTCAAATTCGAGTTGAATGGAAACCGCAATATCTTTTTCTCTTGCACCAAATGTGGGATTAGATTCAAAGCTTCCGTTCATTTTGTTAAACGAATAAGGAGCATTAATCTTATCGCCCCATTTTTTTACAAACACATCTACCCAATAGCGAATCATTGCTTCTTCCCAGTCTAAAATGTAATTCTGTTCTAATTTCATTTGAGAGAGATGAGAAGAAATTAAACTCGCGTCCCCAGTAAAGAAAACCGGATTATTACCATGACTGGCTAAACCCATTAATTTCCCTGCGTGATGGCGACTAAGTCCAATATACTCGCAAGCGGCAGCATAAAAGAATCCTGGCGAAAAAGGAACATTACAGGCTAACATTTTTTTAAGTTTACCTTGTTCTCCTTTGTAGATACTAACCGCGGAATCTTCCCCAGCGCCATCTAAAACAACGACTGCCATAGTCTCGTCATTAGAACGAGAACAATAAGCACTCGCGGCATGAGCGAAATGATGATCAACAAATTCGATAGGAATGTGTTTTGTTTTATTAGGGTAATACTTCTTGGGAAATAATATTGCATTCAAATCGCTTTCGCTAAAATCAAAGCTTCTCCCATGAAGTTCATGCAAAAGGGGTAAATTCCACCCCCAAGCAATCAAATCTACATCATTTGGCGATACATTCGCCGCCTGCAAACAGTAAGCAATCGAGTTCTTTGGCAAACAATCAAAAGCATGTTTCTGACGAGTAAAACGCTCTTCTTCAACATAGGCAATTAACTTACCATCTACAATGATACAAGCCGAAGCATCATGGCTTCGCTCTATCCATCCATTAATTCCTACAATAATCATGGTTATATCTCCTTTCAATTTTAATTATTACTCATATAATTGTTAACGTGCATTAATATAATTTTCCCTTATATTAACTAGTTACCCTACCATCAATTGTAATATTAGTCAACACAAAAAAATCCCCCAGAATTCTTTAAACTTAGTTAAATTATTAACTCAGTTCAAGTAATCCGGAGGATAAAGTAGTGAAAAAAATAATTATTAAATTGATAAAATACGCTCTGGGGAAACCACGCGATAATTGTACTCTCCGTGCCACACGTTACCATGTCGCAGCGGCTCTGCTCCAATCCGTAAACCGCCAAAGTAAACATAAACACCAGCAACAATGAAGTCATTCTCTGGTTTAATTATGTTAACTGGAGTAGATTCATCCTTTTTAATAAGAAAAAAAGTTCCGTTACCATTTTGTCTCAACCAATCAGGATATACTTCACAAAATTCAATGACTTGATTTTGCGAAAGCCATTTCTCATTCCAGTTTCCTGGTAGAGCACTAAAAATATCTAGCGCCGTTCCTTTCTTAATCATTTCATGCACTTGGATGCTTGTTTCAAGAGTAGAAATACCTGGATTATTTGTTCCCCATTTAACAAAATCCTGGTCAATACACTGCACAAAAGTCTTGTCGGCGTCATAAATAAGACGACTACCATCCAAGGCTCTTAGTGCTAGGGAGCAATTACTAGAAATTAGTCGAAGAATTTCTCCGGCAACTTGAGAGGTAATTCTTCTTTTTAAAAAGTCATCTAATTCCTCTTCCGTAGAGTAAATTAATTTCTGGAGAGCTTTGTAAAACAATGATTCTCCATCTTTAATTTTCTCAACAAGCATCTCGTTGATAAGGCCAAACTCCGTGTTTTCCATTTTCAATTTTGTTGTTAAGGTGTGGTGTTTATTTTATTTTTTCTTAGTAGACTTTAAAATTAATTCTTTTCTTTCTGATTTCCAAATTATTTTATGCAATTGTATGCCAATGCGTACCTGTAAATCATCCTCCAATACCCATTTAGCTAACTTGTCAGCTTTTACTCCTCCAATCGGAGAAAAAATAATATTAGTTTTACCAACAATATTATATTTAGCAATTACATCTTTAGCAAACTGATAATCAAGCCTGCTCTTCATAATAAACTTAACCTGGTCTTTTGGTTTAAGCGCTTTTAAATTATCAAAATGCATACTCTTATGCATCAAGGAGCTGGGGCATTTAATATCTAAAGAATAGAGAACATTATTAGAATTAGGAAATTTTGTAATATCCATCGATCCGTTAGTTTCAATATCAATCTTAAAACCAGCTTTTAATAAATCCTCCATTAATATTTTAGTATTGACCTGGCTAAGTGGTTCTCCGCCGGTAATACAAATAAACTTTACTCCTTGTAATTTAGATTCTTCAACTAAATTACTAATACTAATCGACTCCCCTTTGCCATAAGCATATTTAGTATCACAATAGGAACAGCGTAAGTTGCACCCAGCTAACCTAATAAAAAACGTAGGTAAACCAGAATGAATACCTTCGCCCTGAATAGACTTAAACTTCTCAATGATGTTAATTGTTTTTTCCATAGTATGTTACATAACTATCGGGGGTCTCCCAAAGTTCTATTTTATAAATAGGCAAATCTTTTTCTAAATGTTCCCAAATCCATACAGCCATATTTTCTGCGGTTGGCTGTTTAATTATATCGTTAATATAACTATGATCTAAAATATCCAACACCTTCTTCTCAACTATCATTTTAATAGCACTGAAATCAAAAACCATTCCTGATTTTTTATCAACATTTCCTTTTAAAGTCACATTGAGTAAGTACGTGTGTCCGTGTAAAAACTGACACTTTCCTTTATAATTGATTAGCTTATGGGCTGAATCAAAAGAAAACTTTTTAGTTATCAACATATTAATTTCTTTTTTATTTTTCATTGATAATGATGGCATAAGCGTTATGACTATGAATTGATTCAAAACTTAAACATTTAATAATATAATCTTCGACTCGTTTATCTTTTCTTGCCCAAACTCCAATTTCTCTTACAATATCTTCTACAAACATGGGATTCTCATACATTTTTTCCGTAACATATTTCTCATCGACGCGTTTTAATAAAGAAAATAATTCACAGCTAGAACTTTTTTCAATTACTTTTATTAATTCATCGATATTGATATATTGATGAGATTTAATTCGTAAAGAAACTTCTGCTCTTTGATTATGAGCTCCATAACGACTAATCTCCTTGCTGCAAGGACATAATGTAGCAATCGGGACCTTCACTTGAAAGTAGCTAATAATTTGATTTAACTCAGTTAATTCGTATTCGATTTTACATTGATAACTCATTGAAGAAGGTTTTCCAGATACTGGTGCTTTTTTGTTTAAAAAATATGTAAAATCAAAACTAATCTTTGAGGTTTTAGATTCAAGTTTATTTTTAATATTCTTTGAAGTAGCGATTAATAATTTTTCATTCAACTCCTTATCTTTAATTTGATAAGCAATTTGAGAAAACCGACTCATGTGAGTTCCCTTTAGGGTCGCGTCCAAATCTACTCCCATAGCCACGGTCGCAACTATTAATTGTTTTTTGGCGCCAGCACCAAAAAACAGAGGAATATTTACACCCGAGATACCAACTTCACTAATTTTTAAATTCCGACTATCTTTTTCTTTTTGAATATCTTTCATATATTTCTATATAAAATTAATTTAAATCTTTAGATAAAAACATGGCGATTTCGTTGCCGGTATTATCATAATACCGATCATTAAAACCGCAAATTCTAAAACCATTTTTTAAATAAGCAATTAAAGCATTGCTTAAAGAAGGTGCCTCAGCCATAACCGTTCTCGCTTTAATAGCCTTAGCTTCCTTAAGAATTTTTTTAATCAACTGTGTTCCATAACCATTTTTCCGAAAATTAGGATGAACAAATATATCTATTACTGAGGCGGAATTATTCCAGGCATAATAATGAAAACCGCTAAATCCAACAATCTTATTCTCTTCGACTCCTACATAAAAATAGTCATGACTACCTTCAATAATCTTTTTAAAATCTCTAATCTCTTTAAAATATTTATCATTCAAACGGTTAATTTCCGGGAGGTCTTTAATTGTTGCTCTTAATATTTTCATAAATTTATATTAATTTTTCTATTGCCGAAAAATAGACTCTATTAAACCACTCTACCGTATCCAGTTCTATAATTTCTCTTAATGTAAAAAATCTTATCTCTTGCCCCTCTTTTAAAAATATACTTTTTATATCGCCCTTATAAAGCAGAGAATAAATAAAATGGCGATATATTTTGTTGTCTCCCGTATCTTCAATTTCGTTAATAAATATCGGGTCTATATCTAAACCAAGCTCTTCCTGAACTTCTCGTTTTATACATTCCAGGGATGATTCGCCTAACTCTTTACTACCACCAATAACTCCCCATTTTGCGGAACCGTTAATCTTAGGGTTTTTATCTCGTAATTGCAATAGTACCCGATTTTTATCGTCTAAAATTAAAACTTCGCACACTTCTATAATTTCCATCTTATTTTATAATTACTCTATCAATCTCTAACTTCCTTCGCTCGACAGCATGGAGAGTATTAATAGATAAATTATTATAAAACACACTTAAATAACCGGGAACAATATCTAGAGATTTTTCTACTGCGATAATAAAATCTAATTTATTATTTCTAGCCATCTTACCAGCTTTAATTCTAGGAATCCAAACATTTTTAATTAATCCAGCCGGATCTTTGAGCGGATTAATTTTTACTTTTCCCTTTAAATCATAGCCTCCGGCTAATAAATAAACCGCCCTCTTAAGACAAGCATCACATTTACCACAACCACCGCCATAATAACAAGTAATCGTATCAAACGGACTAATTTTATATTTCTTTTCCCAATTTTTACGCCAATATGAAATTATTTCAGATTTTGAATAAGCCTTAAAAGGCGAACCAGCTTTAATTATATTATTAGATTCTAGAGAGAAGAAATAAGAGGCTTTATCAAAAAAATATTGACTCTTATCCTTATTCTTACGAAAACCCATTTCATCTTTATGGGCACATAAATAAATATATTTTTTTGACAATTGAGAAAATTTTAAAATTGAATTTGCTAAACTTAAAAATAAAAAATTTCTTCCAGGAATAATAAAATCCCAATCTTTCCATCCGCGTAAGATATCTTTCTTCAAATTAATTTTTAAAATTAACGGTTTGATCTTTAGCTTACCAGCAATTTTGTTGACTGCCTGATGCTCGGCGCTATTATTTCTTTGACCAAAATCTAGCCATAAAGGTAGAACCTCAATATTTTTATCAAAAGCATAAAGTAGTCCAGCTGTACTATCCAGCCCGCCACTAAAATTTAACACCGCCCCAACATTTTTTAATGTATCAGTATTATAATCAGAATTTTTAATTAACTCTGGAGCTGCTTTTAATTGTTTTAATCTAATATTGAATTTCATCGGCGCAATCCGATGATTTATAATATATGAGAGGAAGGAATTTAATTTATTAACATTAATTTTTTTAGAGAAAATATCATTCAGCAATATACCATTACTTTTATTATATCCAGCTAACACGGTTAAGATAGCTAACTTAGTAAAATTATCCAAGAATACACTATTAAAACCGAGGCTTTTACTATCTATCAATATATCTCCCTGAGTTTTTTTGATGTTTCCAATTTTCATATTATTTTTTTGCTATCCACCACAAACGATGTGTTCGTAAAATGATTCCTCTTTTTTGATGCATTAATTCAATCTTTCTTAAATATTGTGCATCTTGCTTTTTATCAAAGTCGGCAATAATAGGCGTTCTTTCTAAAGTTCTTATTACGGCATTAGTAGAAGAAAATCTCTGATAATATACAAAGTCTTCCAATAAAACTTTTTGAAGTTTAAACTTATCAAACAGCTTTTGTACCGATTCTCTTTTTTTTATAAAGTATGGAAAATTTTGACCTCGATTAAAAATCTTTTTTAATTCTATTTTATCAGTTTCACCAATAGTCTCTTCAATTAAGAGTCCATTCTTTTTTAAAACCCTCAAAGCCTCTTTAAAAAAAAACGAGTTGGCGGATACTGGGCCACGAGAACTATAAACAACATCAAACGTCTCGTCTTTAAAAGATAACTTTCGACCATCTTGAATTTTAAACAATACATTTTCTATATTTTGATTCTTTTTATCTTTATTGGCAGTTTTGATATAATCTACAAAACAATCAACACCAATTATTTTTTTACAATAGCGAGATACTTGGATTGTAAGCTCACCAGATCCGCAACCTAAATCCAGAACAACAAAATCTTTCTTAATATTTTTAATTAATAATTTAAAAAATACTGGCTTATTACCCGCAACCACCTTAGCACCTGACTTAAACTTATACCTACTAAATTGTTTCATCTTATATTACACAAAATAATTAGCTCAACCATACAACAAAAAGTTATTTCTGTCAAAAATTATAATTTATCATTATAATTTGTGACCATCATGTCTGCTAAATTGTAGACATTAACAAAACGACTATCTTCTGAAGCGTTATCACCTTCTTCATAACCTAGCTCTACACCATATACCGCGAACTTCTCATTAGATATCCAATAGGCCCCACTAAAACTACAGGCGGTTCCGCACTGAGTGACCACATAGACCTTGTTTATTTTTAAGTCCCACAAAGAAACCGTCATATCCGGTTCGCTAGTAGATATTTCTAAAACATGAGTACCATCTGGGCTGGTTTTTATTGTCTCTTCATAGGAGGGCGGGTCTGACTTAAAAAATATAGGGCTACCATCAACCTGGAAGTAGGGATTAACAACAGATAAGCCTGCATCATCAGCCATATTGATCAAAAATAAATCAGCTAAAGAAAATTCTCGGCTGGAAATCAAATGATATTTATCGGCCCCTGGTAATTCAGAGAAATCTCGATTTTGTAGTATTTCGATTGAGGATTTCGGAATTTTAATTCCATCTTTATAAAAAAAGACGAAAAATAGTATTCCCGTCGCAAAAATTACCACCAATAATATTTTAAAAATATTTTTCATATCATTATCTATTATCTATTTAAATAATAGCACTATTTGTCTTTTTTCAAAAATAACCTACAATACATATATGTATATTTTGGGTATAGAAACTAGTTGCGACGAAACCGCCGCCTCAATAATTAAAGCCGACAAAAAAACCGGCAAGGTTATTGTTTTGTCTAATATCATTTCTTCGCAAATAGAAATTCATCAAAAGTATGGAGGTGTTGTTCCGGAGGTTGCCGCCAGAGAACACGTGCTTAATATTTTACCAGTTATTGACGAAGCTTTATCTAAAGCAAAAATAAGTAATAAAAAACTAGATTTAATCGCTATAACCAAAGGGCCCGGACTTATCACATCTCTCATGACAGGAATGGAGACTGTCCGCACGCTAGCTTTTGCTTGGGATAAACCAGTAATTGAAGTAAACCACATTGAGGGTCATATTTATTCTAATTTTATAAATCCAGAAAGTAAGATTAATTTTCCGGCTATTATTTTAACTGTTTCTGGAGGACATACCAATTTAGTTCTCATGGATAAAACTAGAAAGATAAAAATCATTGGCGAGACTTTAGATGATGCCGCTGGTGAAGCATTTGATAAAGGCTCAAAAATGATGGAGCTCGGATACCCTGGCGGTCCTATTATCTCCAAGTACGCTGAACAGTATCAACAAAAAAATGTTTTAAACAATGTTAGTGATATCAAGCTTCCTCGCCCAATGTTAAATTCCAATAATAACAACTTCTCTTTTTCCGGCCTCAAGACAGCCTTGCTATATCAATTACAAAAAGATGATAGCTGGACCAAACGCATAGATGAATACTGTTTTGAATACCAACAAGCAATTATCGACGTACTAATAGGTAAAACTATAAAAGCAGCTCAAAAAACTGGCGCAAAAACTGTGATGCTCTCTGGGGGAGTAAGCGCTAATCGCGCCTTGCGGGCTTGTTTAAAAACGGCAGTAAACCAAAAACTTACAAAAGTAAATTTTCTAGTTCCCGCACATGAATATACAACTGATAACGCAGCCATGATTGCAACCGCTGGATTTTTTACTTCACTAACAGGTAAATTAACTAATTTTACTAAATTAAGAGTTAACCCCAGTTTACAACTTAAATAAGATAAGCTAAAATCCAATTATTGATATCATGAGGTATGGCTTGATGGCGAAGTGGTCTAACGCTGCAGTTTGCAAAACTGCCATTCGTGGGTTCGACTCCCACTCAAGCCTCCAAAAAACCCTTAATTTTTATTAAGGGTTTTTGTTTACTGTCACCAATTATATTCACGGCTAAAACTTGACGAAACCTGTGGATAACTTGTGTTACAAGTGCATAAATTCATTTTTTTAGTCTAAGATATAGTGGACTTAACTTTTCAAATTTTTAGAATATTGATTAATATTAGCTAAATATTATAAAATAATGGATTTAAGTCCACAATACTTGACCACTATTTTTTAAAGTGCTATTATTATAGTAGGTTCTTTAACTAACTCCTTACATCCTTATGCCAATGCTGACGTGGCAAGGAATCCCCGAGCAATACAAAACTAGCGTGCTAATAAAAAAGAAATAAGATTTAATAAAAGTCAAAAAGAAATTTTTACTAAATCTCATTGAAAATTAGCAAAAATAATTAAAATATTAAGTTTTAACATGCTAGGAGTTGGTACAAGATACGCTCTTAAGTCAGCAAGTAGCTTCAAATTCCCTAATGATACCAAAAAATGTGCATCATGAGGGATGAGGCTCAGACGATGGCCCAGTATTTATTAATTTTATATAATAAAAAGAGGCCCGTTCTGGGCCTCTTTTTATTTTCAAAAAACTCCTGTATATTAGAACCGTAATTGATGAGCCTTTTATAAGTAGGCTCCATTCTAAAAAATATGGCATTATCAATCGGAATTGTTGGCCTGCCTAACGTGGGCAAATCAACTCTATTTAACTTATTAACCAAAAAGGGCGTTGAAGCGGCTAACTATCCTTTTTGTACCATAGACCCAAATGTTGGCGTGGTTAAAGTCCCGGACGCTCGCTTAGAAAAACTAGCCGAAGTTTCTAAACCTAAAAAAATCATTCCCACGACTATTGAGTTCGTTGATATTGCTGGTTTAGTCGCTGGAGCAAGCAAGGGCGAAGGTCTAGGGAACCAATTTCTTGCTCATATCAGAGAGTGTAATGCGATTTGTGAAGTAATTAGAGATTTTAAAGATAAAAATATTATTCATGTTAACGGGAAGATAGACCCCGCTGATGATAAGGAAACAATTAACATGGAGCTCATCTTTGCAGATTTAGCAACCGTTGAAAAAAGACTAGATAGAATGAGACGCGATGTGAAGAGTGGTGACAAGGAAATTAAAAACAACTTGATAGTACTAGAAAAAATCTTTGCTCAACTCAGCGCCGGGAAAGCAGTAAGAGAATTAGAATTCGAAGAAGAAGATTTAGTCTTTGTTAAAAGTTTAAGTTTATTAACAATTAAACCAATTCTCTATCTTCTAAACACCGATGAAGAAACAGCTGGCGATGTGCTTCCAGGGACTAATGAAGAAATCATCAATGTCAATGTAAAACTTGAAGAAGAAATTGTTAATTTACCAGAAGAAGACCAAGCAGAATATATTAAAGAACTCGGGCTATCACAAAGCGGGCTTGATAGACTTATCCAAAGTGCTTACAAACTACTTGGCCTAGATACTTTTTTTACAACTGGACCAGATGAGACTAGGGCGTGGACTATCAAAAAAGGCTCTAAAGCCCCTCAAGCCGCCGGAGAAATCCACACTGATTTTATTAAAGGCTTCGTTCGTGCTGAAGTTATTAACTGGGAAAAGTTTATTGAATGTGGTTCAGAAGGAAAAGCTAAAGAACTGGGCCTGATGAAAATTGAAGGCAAGGAATACATTGTACAAGATGGTGATGTCTGTAATTTTTTGATTAATAAATAAGCTTTCAAGACAATACAAAAAAACCGCCCCTACTTAGGGGGCGGTTTTTAAATTGAATTTAATATAAGTATTATTCTTTTTCCAGTACTACTATTTCTCTAAATACTTTTTGGCCTGGTCGGCCATAGATAATAGTATCTCTTCTAGTTGTTGTTTTTTTTATAATATCATTATCTCTTAAAAATTCCGGTAAAAAATTAATAACTTTAAAACCATTAAAATTAGGGGTTATCGGTTTATTACCATAAAACACAGGCCAAATCATTACAACTCGTCCTCCTGGAACTAAAACTTCACAAAACTCTTTTATCGCTCCAGTATATAAACTATTTAATTCTTTAATAATTTGTTCGAAGTCTATCTGGCCTCTTTGTGGACCGAGGTAAGGCTCGGTAACAATTGCGTTTACGCTTTCCGCTTTAACAAACTTAGATAAGGCTAAAACATTTTTAACTAAAAACTTAAACTTAATATCGTTCAATTTATATAATTCTTTCATCCAAGAAATATTTTTTTTCGTATCTTCAATAGCTCTAATCGATAAATCGGAACCAAAAATATTTTTATAACCCATAATGATTGCCTCACTTAAGATTGTTCCAGACCCGCAAAAAGGATCAACAATCAAAGCATCCTTGCTATTAACTTGAGCTAAGTTAATCATAATTTGAGCTAGCTTAGGTGGTATCATTCCTGATAAATCGTCTCTTGCTGGACGACCAAAATCACGAAGCGATAAATCTTTAAAAGGTTGGACCGCTAAAGTCTCGCCAATAAAGATTTTATTTTCATGTTCTACTAAAATAATTTCAATTCCTCGAGTTAATAACTTATTTTGAGCAATTACAACACTAGATAAAGTTTTTTCGCGACTGACAACAAAACGTGAACTCACATTTTCTTCACTAAAATGTTTTTTTAATCTTAAGCCTAAATCTTTTTTATCAAATACTCTCGCTCCATAATCAGAAAAACCAAAGTTAAATTTACCTTCACGACTCGCTTGTTTTTTAGAATCAGCTAAATCAATTACATTCTGCAAAATAATATCTCGTCCGAATGGAGCTGATAATTCCTCACGGATTATTCCTATCTTAATAGTTCCTCCTAAATTAGTAATTAAAGTTTCTGGATTAATTTCGGCTGAACTTTCTACAATTAAAAAATCAGCGGCTACCAAAACAGCGTCTTTAACATCCATCAGTGAAGCAAGTTCAGCAATAGATAAGGCTGTATTATTTCCTAAAACAAAAAAGTATTTCATATAAAACTATCATAACCCGCCCTCTTGCTTTTTGCAAATATCTATGTTAAAGTCCTTATACAAATAAATAATAACGATATCTTTCCCATGTTTCAGCCTTGTTGCTGAAATAATTCTGCTAATACTAGTAGAATTAAAGGTATTCTAAGCCCCAAAGGTTCTTGGAATACTTGGGGATTTTATTTAAATATCGGATTTTGTATAATTTAGCGATTTTTTAAAAATCGTTTAAATTGGCTTTATCCCTTAAGTATTATAATAAATATGTCTAAGACAAAAAAATCAACTATTGGTCATTATGAAATGCTTTTCATTATGCCAAACAAATTTACCGAGGACGAAGCAAAAACAGTCATTGAAAAAGTTGAAAAGACTATCGCTGATGGCAGTGGTCAAATCACTTCTCGTGAATACTGGGGCAAAAAGAAGCTTGCTTACGAAATCAAACACAACTCTTATGGCTATTATAGCCTTTGCGAGTTTGATTTAGAAAAAAATGCTTTAGCTGCTATTGATCAAAGCTTACGTCTATCAACCGACGTTCTTCGTCATCAAATCATCATCAAAAAATCAAAAACTGAAGAAGAGCTTGCTCATGACAAGAAAATTAACGAAAAAATTGTCGCTAAAAAAGCCGAAGAAGAAAAAGAGGCCAAGTTGAAAGAAAAGAAACAGGCTGATACTCCAGAAGCGACTCCTAAAGCTGCTCCTAAAAAGGAAAAAAGAACTGATATGAAAGACTTGGACGAAAAATTGGAAGGCATTTTAAGTGCTAAAGATTTAATTTAATAATCCTGCTTCCGCCGCTTGCGGCTGGACTTAGGATTTGTCCAACAATATGAATTTAAACAAAGCCATGATCATCGGCAATGTAACCCGTGATCCTGAATTGAAAAATACCCCATCTGGACAAAGCGTCGTTTCTTTCGGAGTTGCAACTAACTTGGTCTGGACTGATCAAGGAGGCCAACAACAAAAGAAAACTGAGTTTCACAACATAATCGCCTGGAGAAAGTTAGCTGAAGTTTGTGCTAAATATTTAAAAAAAGGTTCAAAAGTTTATATCGAAGGTCGCCTACAAACAACTGATTGGACCGGACAAGATGGTGTAAAAAGATATAGAACCGAAATTGTTGCTGAGAATATGATTATGTTAGATAGCAAAATGGGCGGAGCTCCAAGTGGACCTTCAATGTCAGGCCCTAGCGAAGAAATCATCGAGATCCCTGAGGATCCCATGGAAGAGGAAATACGCGTTGAAAATATTCCTTTTTAATAATTAATAAATATGAACAATAAGAAAACAAAAGAATGCTACTTTTGCGTTAATAACCTAGAAGTAGATTATAAAGATACCAGAACTCTAAAACGTTTTATTAACTTTTACATGAAGATTCTTCCTGGAAAAAGAACTGGCGTTTGTGCTTGGCATCAAAGAAAATTAGCAACTGCTATTAAACGTTCTCGTGTAATGGCCCTTTTATCTGCTACTCATAAATAAGCTTAACGATAAAACCTATGCTAAATTTTAACGAAATAAAAACCGGCAAGGTAATTAAGTTAAACAGCGAGCCTTACGTTATTATTAAAACTGATCATCATAAAACAGCTCGTAGCGGTTCAGTTTTGAAAATTAAATGCCGCAACTTAATTAACGGCAATATCTTAGAAAGAACTTATCAAGGAGCAGAAAAGGCTGAAGAAGGTGATACGGAAACAAAAAAAGCGAACTTCATGTACAAAGAAAAGGAGGAAGCTTATTTCATGGATAATGAGAGTTACGAACAATTTAATCTACCGCTCGAAGAAATCGGTGAATCTGCTAAATTTTTAAAGGATGGAACTGATGTTGATGTTCTATATTTCGAAGGTAGGCCAGTAACTATCAGCTTACCTATTAAAATGGAATTTAAAGTTGTTAGTGCCCCACCTAGTGTTAAGGGTAATTCTGCCGGTAATGTAAACAAACAGGTAGAAATAGAAACCGGAGCTTTAATTAACGTCCCTTTATTCATTGATGAGGGTGATGTTATTAGAATAAACACTGATACCGGAGAATACGTGGAAAGAGTAAGTTAATCTTCACATAAAACAAGAACACTTCCACCACAAGGAGGTGTTTTTGTTTATTTTTGTTTAATTAGCTCAAATGGTATAATAAAAATATAATCAAAATGCTTTTGTGATATCCGTCTTAATTTTAGCTTTAATATTTTTTACGGTAATAGCGAGCCTGCGTACAGACTTAGCACTCTTTTTTATTGTTGCTCTACTTCCCTCATATTTAATTCGCTTTAGCACTTTTGGCATACCTTTTACATTTTTAGAAGCGATGGTTTTAATCAGTTTCGCGGCTTGGTTTATCAAAAATGTTTTTCCGAATTTTAAAAATTGGCTACAAAACAGACGACAGCGCGTCGCCTACCCATTTGGACTCGAAATAATTGCAATTATTGTAATTTCATTTATTGCTGTTGGGGTAACAGGATTCAATACTAGTGCGATGGGTATTTGGAAAGCTTATTTTTTTGAACCGATTCTAGTATTTATTTTAATTTTAAATGTTTGGCCACAAGAGAAAGGGAGAAAAAAAATAATGACTGCTCTTCTCATCGGGGCTGTCGGGACAGCTCTTGTCGCTCTATTCCAACAAGCGACCGGCTTATTTATTTTTAATAAATTTTGGGCAGCCGCGGAAACAAGACGCGTTGTTTCTTTTTTTGGATATCCTAATGCAGTTGGACTTTTTCTAGCACCACTAGTAATGATTTTTTCGGGATGGTTATTATCTATTAAAGAAACAACCATCAAAAGTTGGATACACAGAATAATAATCGGTCTCACTATAATCATCTCTTTATTAGCAATTTACTTTGCAAAGTCTGAGGGAGCCTTGGTTGGTTTGATTGCGGCTATATTCCTATTCGGCATCTTCGCCAGCAAAAAATCAAGAATCATTTTCATTGTCGGAGCGGTATTAGTAATCGTAACAACTCTCTCGGTACCAAAATTAAAAACATATGCTACAGAAAAAATATTACTCCGTGATTTATCCGGTGAAATAAGACAAAGGCAATGGACAGAAACAATGATGACTTTCAAGGGCTGGAAAATAGTAACTGGAAATGGTTTAAGTGGTTACCCAGCGGCCGTACAACAATATCATCAAGAAGGAATATTTTTTAATCGCGATAACATAGAAAATTTTGATTCCAAGTTATACGGAAGTGCGGAATTACGTGCTAAATATTGGCAACCAGTAGAAATATACATGTACCCTCATAATATTTTCTTAAACTTTTGGAGCGAACTAGGAATATTTGGATTAATCATATTTGTCTGGCTAATTGCTAAATATCTAGTCATATCTTTAAAAATAGCACTTCCAAAAAATGGACCAAAAAATTATTTAGCCTTAGGATTGTTTAGTGCAATGATAGTTATAGTTATCCACGGGTTAGTCGATGTTCCTTATTTTAAAAATGATTTATCAATAATGTTTTTCATTTTTCTAGCTTTACTAGGCTCGCTAATGTTAGATAATCAAATAAAAAAAATATAAATATAATAATATGAATGCAGTTTTACAAAAAGTAATCGCTGATAGCGGCTTAGCCTCCAGACGAGAAGCGGAAAAAATGATAAAAATGGGCTCAATTAAAGTTAATGGTAAACTAGCTATCTTAGGAGATAGAGCTGATATAACCAAAGACATTGTTACCTTTCGAGGAAAACCATTACCGCAATCCGTTGGTAAAATTTATATTAAACTAAATAAACCTGTCGGATATACCTGTACTAACCGCTCATTTCCTGGTGAACAAAATGTTTTTCAGCTTATATCTTTAAAAGATAGATTATTTTCTATTGGCCGCTTAGATAAGGATAGCCGTGGAATAATCATTTTAACCAATGATGGCGATTTGGCTCAAAAAATTTCTCATCCGAAATTACAGCATGAAAAAGTATACGAGGTTAAACTTTTCCAACAAAGAGGTGAGGATTTTTCTGAATATGAAGGAAGACAAATTGCCTATCTACTAACCAAAGGGGTTGAAATCGGAGAAGGAGACGGAATAGTAAAAGCAAAAAGAGCTGAATATTTACAAGATAATCATTTTATCGTAACCTTAGGCGAGGGGAGAAAAAGACAAATCAGAAGAATGTTCGGTGGCTTAAAATTAAGGGTTGCTGATTTACAAAGAACTAACTTCGCTGGCATTGGACTAGGTGGGATTAAAGAAGGCGAATGGAGAAATTTAAGTCCTCAAGAAGTAGAAAAATTAAAAAATAAATAGAACCGGGAGACGTGGCAGAGCTGGTTGAATGCGCCACACTCGAAATGTGGTATACCAGAAATGGTATCAGGGGTTCAAATCCTCTCGTCTCCGCAGACGCAAAAGACCCTAACAAGGGTCTTTTTTATTTGAACTAAACGTTTCTTGATGATAATATAAAAGAAATAATAACTATATGTCCAAAATAACAATTAGATACCAGTTAGTTAAGGATGCTAAAAGATTTTTTGAAATTTTAAATAATCCTAACTTTATTTATTTTTCAGTTACTGTAAATTCCATTGCTGATGAAAAAAAGATATTAAAAGAAAATCCGAAACGTAGAAAAAATAACGAGTCCTGGAATTATTCTATTCTCTATGATAACCAAGTGGTCGGTGGAATCGGAATAAGAATTAACCAAGCTCGAAAATTTACTGGAGAGATTGGTTATTTTGTTGATGAGAAATATTGGGGAAAAGGAATAACGACGGAAGCAGTTAAGCTAGCCGAGCAAGAGGGATTTAAAAAACTCGGCTTAACCCGAATAGAAATACTAATGCAACCAAAAAACAAAGCAAGCGAAAAAGTTGCTATAAAAAATGGTTATACAAAAGAGGGTAAATTAAAAAAAGCTATTAAAGATAAAAACGGCATTATGAAAGATGCATTTTTGTATGCTAAAGTTTTATAAATATGAAAAAGAAAATTAAACTTCCACACGATAATGCTTATACTAGGCTAGCGCCCTCTAAAATACAGGGTATTGGAGTTTTTGCAATCAGAGATATACCTAAAGGCGTAAATGTTTTTGAAGGAGAAACAAGTAAACTAATTTGGTTTAGTAAAAAACAAGTAGATGGTCTCGAGCCGGCAATAAAAAAGTTGTACGAGGATTTTTGTATTTTGGAAGGAGATAATTATGGCGCGCCAGATAACTTCAATAATATTTCTATCGGCTGGTATTTAAATCATAACTCTAAAAATCCAAATATTATTTGCAATTCAGACTGCGAATATATTTCTAAACGAAAAATACTTAAAGGCGAAGAACTAAGTGTTAATTATTCTAGTTTCGCTGATAACCATGCGCATCTAGCAAAAAATAGAAAATAAAAAAGCTTCGTGTCCAACATTAGTTGTTGAAAACGAAGCTCTTTTTTTATCCCACGATGAGAAAATATAGGTGATGGTTTTTTATCACCCAATCATAAATTGTACCCAGCATGAGCCCATGTTCGGTATCCCTACTCAAACTTGGAAAAGATTTAATTGCTCTCCCTAAAGAGTTATACTCTCTAGTTGCGAGAACAAAAAAATCTTGTTGGTTCAGAAAATCTTTTTCCTGAACTGCTATTTGAGCCAACATACTCAGTTCAATAATTCCGGCCGCTTCTTTTTGATAAGCAGCTAAGAGTTCATAAACTTTGGTCATGTCTGGATAAGGCAAAGCTTTATCTTCCCACAAATCAACTAGCGATAGTTTCACTCTTCGAGTTCCTCTTTTAATGGAGTTAACTTTAAAAAGATCCTGATTATCAACTAAATCAATTACGGGCAGCAAAGCGCCAAGCGTGGTCTTACCATAATCAATGGTAATGACTCTCTCCCAAACAACTTGCAGTTTGGGTTTTAAAATTTGGACATAGTCCAATTGAGGAAACTGCTGTTTGCGAATAACAGCTGGTAAAAAACTTGCTTTGTTCATCTTTACGATTTTAAAATTAAAGGACAATTATTTTAACGCGACTACTATCTTACCCTGTTAGCTAATATTTGTCAATGTAAGACAAATAAAAACAACCTAACGATATTAGGTTGCTTTACAATGCGGAACGGAAGGGACTCGAACCCTCGACCTCCTGCGTGACAGGCAGGCGTTCTAACCAACTGAACTACCGCTCCTTATATTTTTTGAAAAAGGCTTACTCAACAGTAAGTCACAGAAAAAGCATAGCAAAAAGATTATTATTTGTCAAAAGGATTATGCCCTATAAAAACTTGCAAAAACAAGGGGTATATACTATAATTTAAACAGAACTAGAAAGATTTAGTTTTTTTAATTTACGCTAGTATAGAAAAAATAAACGATATGTCTGCGGAAAATAAAATCAGCCAAACAACAATTGAGGAAATTAAAGCCTCTCTTTTAACACAAAAAAAACAAATTTCAGAAGATTTACAAGATGTTTCTAAGATTGATAGTCATGAAGCCGATAATTTAGGTGCTCAATTTCCTGAATATGGCGATAAACCAGATGAAAATGCTCAAGAAATTAGTGATTTTTCTACAACCGTAGCTACTCAAAAAATATTAGAAAAAAGTCTAGAAGATATCAATAAAGCTCTAGAAAGAATCGAGAAAGGTACTTATGGTACCTGCAAATACTGTGGAAAATTAATTGCTGAAAAAAGATTAATGGCTAGGCCGACTGCCGGTGCCTGTGTAGCCTGTAAAACAGAGCTTCAAGAAAATGAATAAACCTATCCTCAAAAAATACTTTACCGATATAGCTATTATACTAATAATAGCTATATTTTTTATTGCCGATAGGTTATTTAAAGCTTTAGCTCTAAATATTAAAAGCGAAGACGCAAAAATTATTATTGACCCAATATTTCTTTTTAATTTTACCGAAAATAGAAATATTGCCTTTTCATTACCATTTAGCGGGCCAGTGCTTAATATAGTGATTATTTGCTTAATATTAGGTATAATATTTATAATAGGTCGCTTAATCTTTAGAGCCAAAAAGCTAACTTTAGAGGCCATGATATTGACATTTATCTTATTTGGTGCTATAAGTAATATAGTTGATCGTCTGCAATATGGCTTCGTAATTGACTATCTAGAAATAAAAAATTTCACAATTTTCAATTTAGCCGATGTCATGATTAGTGGCGGAGCATTATTTCTAATTCTTAAAAATTTTCAATCCATTAAAAAAGGCTATGATAAATAAATTAGAAAGATACGAAATGGCTGAAAATAAAGCTGTCGCAAACGGTAATATTTTTGAAGCTGAAATGGTTGGAACGGCGAATGGTCGCTCATATAAAGAAAAAGCTTACGCCGCACTATATCCTGAAAAATGTAAAACAGATAATTTGGATAATGAAGAACTTTTTGAAAAAATGTTACAAATCAGAGAAGATGCTCAGACTGAATTTAGAGATACAATGAATTTTAATAAAAAAAGAATTTCTCTTGATAAGGCGATGGAGCTCGTAGAGAAATGCCAAACAAGCGACCCAGAAAATCCTACCCGCCTATTTGCCAACAAGTTATATCAAGCAGTAAAAAATAGATTCGTTAGCGATAAATATATTTTAAAATTTTTCTCGGCTGCTGGAGGTACGCATCTTGATGTCTCCCATGGAATAGATTGTTACTTTAAACTATACGACAAGAATACTGGAAAAGAATTAACCAGAGCAACAATTGATATAACTCAACATCCAAAAAACGATTGGACAAAATCCGATGTCTTACTATATGTCGCCAAAGAAGATTCTGATAAATTAGATAATAGCCGTGGTAACAAAAATTTCGATGCTAAATTTCTACAAGAAATAGTTGAAAAAGAGGCGGAAAAAATAACCGATGCGATGATAGAAAATTTTCAAAAAAGAATTAATATATAATCATAGTTCATTAGTACAAACCAATAAATAACATACCGTGACTCAGAAAATTGATTTAATTGGCGCGACCAAAAAACCGCCAAAAATTAGCCAAGCTGAATTTGACAACCTAATAGAACAGGTAGTTTACAGGCCATTAACTTTTCCTAAAGCGGTTTCTTTATGCTTCTGCAGACAATGCGGATCACATGGAGAAATTACTCAGGAATATGCTAAAGGACTTGCGAAAATACTATTTCTATTCGGCGAAGAAACAGCCGTGGATGTAGAAAATTCAAAAGAATTACGTATGCACTATTTTGTAACTAACCGTTGCGAAATCTGTTTTTGTGAGGAAATTCCGCTTTCTGTGGAAATTCACAAAATCGATTTTAAAGCCTAAGTTAAATATGTCTAAACCGATATATAATCGGCAAAAAAAGGGTTAAACTTCGTGTTTAACCCCTTTTTATTTTTATTTTTCTAGATGATTCAGAAGTATTTTCTATATATATCCTAATAATTTTTTTAGGTAAAATCGATTCTACTTTTTCAACCCACTCAATCGCCGTTACCGTATCTTTTGCTTTTAAAAATTCATTAACACCAAGAGCAATCAAGTCTTTTTCGGATGAAAGACGATAAGCATCAATATGACAAAATTCTTTTACTATAGATTTTGGTTTTGTTTTATATAATTTTAAAATATTAAAAGTCGGGCTATTAACTTGCATCTTTACTCCTAATCCCTGCGCTAAGCCCTGCAAAAAAGTTGTTTTCCCGGCTCCAAGATTTCCATACAAAGCAAAAATTTCTCCACCTAAACAAGTTTGGCCAATTCTAAAACCTAAATCAGCAGTTTCTTTAAAATTGTTAGTGACCATCTTTTCCATATTTATATAAAAAATAAAAAACAGACGTCGAGCGCCTGTCTTTTATAATGTGGGCGCACAAGGATTCGAACCCTGGACCCCTTCGGTGTAAACGAAGTGCTCTAACCAGCTGAGCTATGCGCCCTCAAGCGGCTAAGCCGCAATCTTCAAGCGAACGGTTGGTGGGCGAAAGAGGATTTGAACCTCCACAGCCTTGCGGCCACAAGCCCCTCAAGCTTGCGTGTCTACCAATTTCACCATCCGCCCATAATCTTCCTAAACGGTCGATTATTTAACTACCTTTTCTTTTAACTTCTTCTTATATCCGGAACGAAGATAATATAATTTTGCTCTTCTTACTTCCGCTTCTTTCTTAATTTCAATTTTAGTAATTGTAGGAAGGTTTAATGGAAAAATTTTTTCTACACCAATACCATCGGAAACTTTACGCACAGTAATAGTCGCCCCAATTTCTTTATTGTGCTTACGAGCAATAATCATTCCTTCAAAATATTGAACTCTTTCTTTTTCGTCGCCTTTTGAATTAAGCTCTTTAATCTTTTGATAAACCCTGACGGTCATGCCCGGTTTTAATTCCATTTTAGTTTCAACCATATAGTTGGTAAATATATAAACGAGACCTATTAAATCCCGTTATTTTACTTTTAATTTTATAAATCTTGTCTAATATTATAATTAATTTTTGGATATGTCAAGATTTTTCTGAACAAAGTCGTAAACGGACTGAAAAACCTCATCTTGTGTCAAATTTGTAGTATCAAAATAAAAATCGTAATTACTTACATCATTTACATCTATACCGTAATACTTCTTATATCGCAACTTATCGCTCACCAAACGCTTTCTGAGACTCTCCTTTACATCTTCTATGCTTTCAATGTTATTATCTTCATTTCTATCATTTTCTTGCTGTAAATGGCCAAAAACTCGCCTATTTCCTTCTTCTTCAGTTACGTCAAAATACAATTTTAAGGAATGGGGGATTAAAAACCAAGACGTCCGACCTTCAATAATAAAATTATCTTCTGTTTCTCCTAGCTTTTTCTGATATTCATCGACTTCCTGGTCAGTTTGAGGGTCAGTTTCGCCTAATTTATTATACTCCGCTAAAGTCATTCCTCTTTTTCTAGCAGCCTCACGCCTTAATCCGCCGATATAATAACGTGGCCAACCGAGTTTTTCGGATAGTCTTTGAGCAATAGTACTTTTACCGGAACCATGGGCTCCACTAATTGAGATTATCATATAAATTATATTAGCCGATTACCTTTCAAAAATCAATAAATTAACTTATAATAAAAATAGTTATAGGCCTTAGGCCATTTTTGATTTTAATAAATAAGCTTTTTCGTCTTTAAGACGATAAAATTCTCTTTTGATATGTATTTAGAAAAACTGGAAATTCAAGGATTTAAATCTTTTGCCAATAAAAATAAATTAATCTTTTCCGGAATTCTCGCTGATAAACGCCGAGGACTGACAGCTATTGTTGGCCCTAATGGTTCGGGAAAATCAAATGTCGCCGACGCAATCCGTTGGGCGTTAGGAGAACAAAGCTTAAAAACCTTAAGAGGTAAAAAAAGTGAAGATGTTATTTTTTCTGGCTCCGATCAAAAAAGCCAATTAGGTTTAGCCGAAGTCTCTCTTATTTTAAATAATGAGGAATCAGTAAAAAAGAATGCTGAAATGCCTAAAGCAATCGAAAAAGAAAGTGATCTTGATCAAATAATTAATAGTTGCTCCGAAATTGTTGTTACTCGTCGTATTTTTAGAAATGGAGATGGCGAATATTTATTAAACGGCAATCGGGTTCGATTGTCTGATATTCAAATGCTCCTTGCCAAAGCAAACTTCGGGCAAAAAACTTACAGTGTTATCGGACAAGGAATGGTTGAAAATTTTTTAAGCTCCACTGCGGCCGAAAGAAAAGATTTTTTTGATGAAGCAACTGGCGTGAAACAATTCCAAATTAAACGTGATTCTGCTTTAAATAAATTAGAAGCTAGCTATGAGAACCTTCAACAAGTAGACATGCTTCTTATTGAAATCAGACCGAGGCTTAAAAGCTTAACTAGACAAGTTGATAAGCTTAAGCGTCGCAGTGAAATAGAGGGCGAATTAAGTACTGCTCAGTTTAATTACTATGGTTTTTTGTGGCAGGATATAAATAAAAAACTAGATGCTCTAAACTTACAATTTTTAGAATTAGATAAAATAAAAATTGAACATGAACGAAAATTAGAAAAATTAAGTGCTGATTTAAATAAAATTAGAACAACTGATAATTTTCGCGAAATCAATGAACTCCAGCCAAGGCTTCGAGATTTAGAAAGTCAGAAAAACCAATATCAAAAGAAGTTGTCCAAATTGCAAGCGGAAATGGAGGTCCAGCTTGAATCCCAAGGTCAATTTGATGTCTCTTGGTTAAATAATAAAGCCGGGGAACTAAGTGCTGAATTAGAAAATATAACTTTAGAAATTAATTCGCTAGAAAAGAGTCGTCCAAAATTAGAAGAAGATGCTCTTAGCTTAGAATTATCGGAAACCAACAAAGAAATCACTACCTCTGAAGAAATAAGAAGAAACATCAGCCGCCTAGAAAATGAACAATTTAATTTTAATAGACAGATTAATAAATTAGAAGCTGTTTTAGAGGCTAATCTAGAAGCTCAAGGACAATTTGATGTTTCCTGGTTGAGCGGAAAACAAGAAGAATTATTAATTGAGTTTAAAAAAATAACCGAGGAATTAGAGACTCTTCGTCAAGAAAATAATCGTACAGAAAGCGATGAAATGAGGAGTAAGCTTAATAAAATCCAACAAGACTTAAGTGCTTTAAATAGTGAACTATCTGTTATTAATAATAAAATAAAAACAGCCGCTAAATCAGGAACTAAAGATGAAGAAATTAGTAAGATTATTGATGAGTTCTTACAAAAATTAGATAGTATTAATACGAAGGCAGATTTAGAAGAAATAAAAAAACTAATTGCTGAGGCTAAAAAAGATTTTCAAACTAAAATTAAAGCAACCCTTACCGGAGAAAGCGATGAGGACTCTAAACGTATTCAGGAAATTCAGCAAACAATTATTAACCTTACTGATAAACGTCAAACGGTTAATAATCAGCTTAACGAGGAATTATTACGACTTTCAACTATCAACGAAAGGTTGCGTATGACTGAAGAGAAAAAAATTCAGGCGCAAAGAGAACTAGAAGATATAAAATCAAAACTAGAAAAAGCTCAGGTTAAGTTTGATTCTGGAAAAATAGAAGATGAAAAAAATATTATTTTCAAAAAATTATCAGAAATAGAAAAGGAAATAGAAAAATTAAAAACATCTTACAGGGGAAATGTGCTCCAAGAAAAGAAACAACAAATATTAGAAAAGGTACAAGCTTGTCGCCTTAAAGATTCTTCTATTAATGAAAGAATGCGATTGCTACGTGATAAAAAAGATCAAACTGAACAAGAAATTTTTGATATCAAAGGAAAGATTGCTAAAAGCGCGGTTAAATTTGATGCTTCGGCTATTGAAACGGAAAAAAATGAACTCAATAAACTAATTGAGGATGTTAACCAAGAAATGAATGTTATTACGATAAAACTAGAAGCCCTAAATCAAGCTAAAGAAAAAGAAAAAGGCCAAATGTTTGAATGTCAAAAAAATATTCAATCATTACAACAAGAAATAAACTCCATCTCTTCTAAGCTAAGTGATTTAAAAGTCAGTTCTACTAGACAAGAAACTAAGCTGG
The DNA here is from genome assembly GCA_903945435.1 of uncultured bacterium. Taxonomy (GTDB): domain Bacteria; phylum Patescibacteriota; class Patescibacteriia; order Patescibacteriales; family UBA12465; genus UBA12465. The sequence continues at coordinate 51,335 of CAJAVM010000021.1, forward strand.
AAGATTTAGAAAATAATATTCGTAATGATGAATTAAATATTAGCGATATCAAAACACACAAAATTGATGGGGAGTCCGCTGATTTAGAACGTTGGCAAAAAATTCTTAACAATAGTAAAACTCAGTTAGAGCAGATTGGCGGCATTGATCCAGAAACTGAAAAAGAATATGAGGATACTAAAACTCGTTATGATTTCTTGAGTAATCAAACTGATGATTTAAACCAAGCGGTGAAATCTTTAGAACAGGTCATTTACGAACTAGACATGAATATTAAGGGAAGATTTGATCAAGAATTTAAGATTATTTCTGAAAAGTTTAATGATTATTTTAAAATTTTATTTAATGGTGGCTCTGCTAAAATTTCAAAAATATTAATTGAAGATTTAGAAAAAGAAGACGCTAAAAATAATGCTGCTAAAACTGAAAGCATGAACCAAGGCCTTACTGTAGCAGAAATAGAGATGAAACAAGCTGCAGAAGAAAAAATGAAGAAAATTAAATTTCTCAAAAAATATAATGCTGTTGGTTTAGCTGGCATAGAGATTCAGGCCACCCCTCCAGGTAAAAAAATTCAGGCAGTTACTATGCTTTCTGGGGGAGAAAGAGCTTTAACGGCGATTGCGTTAATCTGTGCTATTATTAGCGCTAATCCATCACCTTTCGTTGTTCTTGATGAAGTCGATGCGGCTTTAGACGAATCAAATTCCGAGCGCTTAGCTAGAATTCTTGATGACTTATCAGATAAAACTCAATTTATTGTAATTACTCATAACCGCGCCTCTATGCGCCGAGCCAGTATTCTATACGGTGTTACTATGCAATCTGATGGTGTAAGCAAGCTGCTCAGCGTTAAACTCGACGAAGTCCAACAAGATAATTAATAATTTAGAAAAAATTTAACCCCTATTTATCAGCCATAAATTATAATAAAACCGTCCTCATTGGACGGTTTTTATTTTTAATTTTTACACCGATGGCTATAAAAATATTATCCGCTGCTATCACTGGTATAGACGCTAATATAATAGAGGTCGAAGCAACTTCTGGCGGCGGTGACTTTGGACAAATCACAATTGTCGGTCTCCCAGATACCGCCGTCTCTGAAGCAAAAGAGAGAGTGCGGAGCGCTCTTTTCCATGGCGGATTAGAGTTTCCTAAAAGAAAAATAACGGTCAATCTTGCTCCAGCAGATTTGAAGAAGAGTGGCCCAATTTACGATTTACCGATTGCTATCAGCATCCTCTCTTTAAAATATAAAATTAATTTTGATTTTAATACTTGTTTAATAGTAGGAGAACTATCATTAACTGGAGATGTCAGAAAGATAAAAGGAATAATCCCCATCGCCATTAAAGCCAAAGAGTACAATTTAAAATATTTATTCATCCCAACAACTAATGCTCAGGAAGCCAGCTTAATAAAAGATATAACTATTTTTCCTATAGAAAATCTTCGCCAATTAATTAATCATTTGAATGGAAAAAAATTAATATTGCCTTTTATTCCGCAAAAATTATTACTCAAACACTCTCCCAATATAGACTACGCTGATGTTAGAGGCCAGGCTAAAGCCAAAAGAGCTTTAGAAATTGCAATTGCTGGTGGGCATAACATATTATTAAGCGGCCCTCCGGGAAGTGGAAAAACTATGCTCGCTAAAGCAACCAGGAGCATTTTACCTCCTTTATCAGATATGGAAAAACTAGAAATATCAAAAATATACAGTGCTGCTAGCAATATGCAAAATCATAATCTTGATTTATTATTTGCTATCCAACAACGACCTTTTAGAGCTCCTCATCATAGTGCCTCAGCAGCAGCCTTAATTGGAGGCGGTAAAACATTCCGGCCCGGAGAAATCTCGCTTGCTCACCTAGGTATTTTATTCTTAGATGAATTTCCAGAGTTTTCACGTTATGCCCTTGAAAGCTTACGCCAACCACTAGAAGAGGGAAATATTACTATCAGCCGTGCAATGGGCAACTTGTATTTACCAGCTAGATTTATTCTTATCGCTGCTATGAATCCTTGTCCGTGTGGCTTTAAAGGAATACAAGGAAAAACTTGTACTTGTAGCTTAGAAAAAATTAATAATTATCGGCGTAAAATATCTGGTCCAATTCTTGATAGAATAGATTTACATGTCGAGGTTACTAGTCTCAATATTCAAGAATTAGAAATAAATATTGAACAAGAAAAATCGAGCTTAATTGCTGCTCGAATACTACAAGCTAGAAAAATACAGACTAATCGTCTACACCGCCTTTCCCCTGCACTCAATTCATCATTATCATCAGGGCAAATCAAACAAATGTGTTATTTAGATAGCGAAGGGGAACAATTTATCACTGAAGCGGCTAATAACTTAGATTTTTCAAACCGCTCTTATTTTAAAATTTTAAAGGTGGCCCGGACTATTGCTGATCTAGAAGGAAAAATAAGAGTGCAAAAAAAACATCTAGCCGAGGCTTTACAATATCGGCCCAAATTAGAGTAGAGTAAAAACTCCAAAAATTGGAATAATCACTCAGTATGCGTTATAATAAGAACAGATAAATAAACAAAAATATGTTCAAAAAAATAACCGCTCTATTTTTATTGGCTATCGTTTTTCTTACATCTGGTTTTGGTTGTAAAGTACAAGATCAGACAACGGCTGCCGCTCTTAAGCCAATAACTATAACCTATTGGCGCGTATTTGATGGTCCAGACGCCTTTGACGAAATTATCAGAAATTATAAGGCTCTACACCCTTTTGTTAATATTGTGTATCGCAAGCTACGTTACGAAGAATACGAAACAGAACTTTTAAATGCTTTAGCAGAAGATAGAGGCCCGGATATTTTCTCGGTCCATAATACTTGGGTCATGAAGTACCAATCAAAAATCGCGCCAATGCCTGAAAGCACGACTATTGCCTACATGGTTACTAAGGGAACAATTAAAAAGGAAGTAGTTCCAGAAGTAAGAACGACTCGGAGTTTAAGTCTTAAGGAAATAAAAGATAATTTTGTTGATGTAGTCGGAAAAGACGTTGTCCTGGACGACGGTAAAGTTTACGGGCTCCCTTTATCGGTTGATACCCTAGCTATGTTTTACAACAAAGACTTATTGAATAATGCAGGGATTAGTGAAACTCCAAAATATTGGAATCGTGATTTTTTACAAGCAGTTAAAAAATTAACCAAGCAAGACCCAAAAAGAGGCTTAATCCAATCTGGAATTGCCATGGGCGGTAGCTCCAATATTGAAAGGTACAGTGATATTTTAGCTGTCCTAATGATGCAAAATGGGGCGACTATGATTGATGAAAATCGTCGTGTCTCGTTTCAAATGGTCCCAGAATTTGCCAAAGAAACTAACTACAACCCCGGACTTGAAGCTCTAAGATTTTATACAGATTTTGCTAACCCAACAAAAGAGTCCTATACCTGGAATGGCGAACTCAATAATTCCTTAGAAATGTTTATTGGCGGTAATTTAGCAATTATGTTCGGCTACTCATATCATATCCCTCTTATCAAAGCGGGCGCTCCAAAATTAAATTTTTCAGTTGCTAAATTCCCCCAAATTGAAGGAACTCCTCCAACAAATATTAACTTCGCTAATTACTGGATTGAAACTGTTTCTAAAAAAAGTATATACACAAATGAGGCTTGGGACTTTTTACAGTTTATGACTAAAGAAGAGCAAGCTAAAATATATTTAGAAAAAACCAAAAAACCGACCGCTCTTAGATCGTTAGTCGCTAATCAAAAATTAGATGATGAGATTGGCGTTTTTGCTGATCAAGTTTTAACAGCTAAAAGTTGGTACAGAGGAAAAAATGTAATGGCCGCTGAAGATGCCGTTAAAGAAATGCTAGATGCCGCCCTAATTAGCACTAGTGAAAAATTACAAAAAATAATTAATACTGCCGCTGCTAAAATTCAACAAACTATTAACTAGGTACTACATATGTTTAAAAAGATTTTTTTTGCCACAATTTTATCCGGAATTTTATTTATTAATTTAACGGCGGTCGGCGCTCAGAATAGTTCTTCTACGGGAATTGTCCCGGTTGCCACAGGAGAACAATCACCTTTATGCAGAGCACCAGAGGGTTCGGGTCTAGATGATAAAACTTACTGCGGAGATTACGCAGTAGAAGATTTTACCGCGCTAGCAATTTTAATTTCCAAATGGATACTCGGTATAGTTGGTTCACTTTCATTGTTTATGTTCGTCTACGGCGGTATTATGTTTTTGATCTCAGCCGGCTCTAGTGATAAGATAGGTCAGGCAAGAAAAATATTAGTCGCCGCAGTTATTGGCTTAATTATTGTATTCTCCAGCTGGCTAATTATTAAATTCGTAACTGAAAATCTAGGAGCAAAAGAGAAATATCAATTTAACGGAACAATAGTAGACTAAGCTAAAGCTTTAATTAACTTTTTGCACGATTTAAATCTATAACCCCATGGTTGTTTTTACACCAAAACGAATAATTTCCGAAAATAGTTTAGGAGAAGAATTAAGACGCATTAGAAATTTTCGAAATTTAAAAATTGATGATATTGCTCATAAATTAAATATTCGAAAAGAATATTTACTAGCTATCGAAGAGGAAAATTTAGATTCTTTACCAGCCGGATTATATGGTAAAAATTTTTTAAAGCGATATACTGCTTTTCTAGGAGTAGACCAAAAGTTAATTAATAAATTCTTACAAGAAACTACTAAGGAGCAGCTGCAAGAAAATCCGTTCTCTCAAAAAATATTAAAAAAAAGTAAATTTTTAATCTTTCCTAAAATAATTAGAAACTTAGCTATTGGGTTCGCTGTTCTGATTTGTTTCTTATACCTACTGATTTATTTTAAAAAAATTATTTTACCACCAGATTTAACTATCGAACAACCTGATCGTAATTTGATCATGAAGGAGTCCATCATTTTAGTAACAGGAACAACTGAAAAAGAGGCTGAAGTGAAAATCAATGGTGAGCTTGTTTTAAATAATAATAATGGATATTTTTCCCAACTAATAAATCTAAAAAAAGGAGTTAATAGTTTAGAAATAAGTGCAAAAAAGAAATATAGTCGAAATAATATAATAATCAGACAAATACTAGTAGAATAATAAATAAAAGCATATGATTGAGATTAAAAAAACTGCTCTATTTGACATTACTGCGATTTTGAATAAAATAGCAGTAGAAGAAAGACAAAGGGTAGCCGAACTTGGTTGTGGTAATTTTGGCTTTTTTACCTTTCCTTTGGCCCGATTAGTCGGCCGTTCTGGAAAAGTGTATGCTGTTGATATTATTAAATCGACATTAATTGAAATCAAAGATAGGGCTACTAAAAATAATCTTCCCCAAATTATTCCGATTTGGAGTAATCTAGAAGTTTTCAAAGCAACTAATATCGACGCTAGCAGTCTAGATAGAGCATTACTAATTAATGTTCTACACCAATCAGATAAAAGAGCAGAGATTATTAGAGAGGCTACGAGAATGCTAAAAAGAAATGGTCGGTTATTAATAGTAGAATGGAATAGCGCTGACTCCCCGTTGGGGCCCAAACCAGATAAAAGATTAAAAATAGAATCATTAAAATCGGCAGTCACCAAATTAGGCCTCAATATACAAGAAGAGTTTGTAGCCGGCCCCTATCATTACGGTTTAGTTTTAATTAAATTATAAAAAATATGAAAAACCTTTTCACGTGGAAATACTGGTTTACCGTTAATCCGGGAATCGCTTCCTCTACAAAAATCAATATCTTAATGGGATTGCTAGCCTTATTACTTATACTTGCGATAGCAGCCATTCTTATTAAAAAACATGGTGGTATTTATAAAGGTCTATGCAAAAAGGTGTATAATTTTGCTTCAACTAATTTTATTGTTAGCTTAATTATTCTTTTCTTTAATTACGAAAACGTCCCATTCTTCTCTTCTCGCATGTGGATTGGTTTTTGGGCAATAGAGATGATAGTCTGGTTATTCTTTATTATCAAGAATGCTAAATCGATCCCTCAAAAGAAAAGGGCACTAGACGCAGAAAAGGAACTAAAAAAATACTTACCATAAATAAAGAAATATCAACCAAAATAATAAAGCCTCGAAATTAAAATCGAGGCTTTATTTAATAATATGCACAACTTACAAATTGGAAAATTTGGAGAAAAATTAGCTTGTAACTATTTACAGGGTAACGGATATCAAATTATTAATCGTAATCAAAAAATTAAAAGATTAGAGCTTGA
>CAJAVM010000022.1 GCA_903945435.1 uncultured bacterium
AGGAAATCTAGCTGGTAATTTAGAAATTTAAGTTTAATCTAAAAATATGATGGATCCCATCGCAGACATGTTCACAAGAATCAGGAACGCTTCCGCTGTTAAAAAAACGGAACTGGTTTTGCCTATGAGCAAGTTGAAATACGAAGTTGCCAAAATTCTTGAAAAAGAAGGTTGGATTAAAAAAGCAGAAATTGTTGCTGGCGGACTAGAAGGTAAGCATAATAATTTTGACGAGCTTTATATTCAATTGAAATATCGCAAGAATGGTAAGCCGCAAATTACTTCAATCAAAAGAATCAGTAAACCTGGTTTAAGAATTTATGTTTCTAAATTAGAAATTCCTACTGTTTTGAATAATTACGGAACTGCTATAATTTCAACTTCAGCCGGTATTATGACTGGTCGTGATGCCAAGAAAAAACAAATTGGCGGTGAAGTAGTTGGAGAAATATTTTAATCATCAATAACCATAAGTCTATATGTCACGTTTAGGAAAATTACCAATTATACTTCCGGCCGGAGTGAGCGCTGCAGTTACTGCTAGCGGTCTTACTGTTAAAGGTCCAAAGGGAGAACAAAAAGTTTTGGTTAACTCTATTATTTCCGTTAAGGTTGAAAATGGAGGTATTGTTATCGCTCCTTTTGATAAAGCAGCCAAGAATGCTAGCGCCATGTGGGGTTTAGTTTGGAGCTTAACTAGAAATGCGGTTATTGGAGTTAGTGAAGGTTTTGTAAAAAAATTAGAAATTAATGGCGTTGGTTACCGTGCAGCAGTTGCTGGAAGTAACTTAAATATGAATCTAGGATTTTCTCATCCGATTGTTTTCCCATTACCAGCCGGTATCACTGCGACAGTAGAAGGTAATACTATTACTTTATCTAGTGCTAGCAAGGAATTGCTTGGAGAAATTTCCGCTCAAATTAGAAAAATTAGACAACCGGAACCTTATAAAGGTAAAGGTATTAAATATTCAGACGAAGTTATTAGACGTAAGGCCGGTAAGTCCGCCACTAAAGGAAAATAATTTGCGATTTAAAAGTATATTAATCATATGGATAAAAATAAGGCAAAAAATCAGAAACAAGCTCGTCGTCATGCTCGCGTCCGCGCGAAGGTTTCCGGAACAGCGACTTGTCCTCGACTTAGTGTTTTTCGCTCAAATCGTGGGATGTTCTTGCAGCTTGTAGATGATGAAGCAAAAACAACTTTAGCTAGTGCTGGAGTCAAAGAGCTTAAACAAGCTGGAACTAAAACTGAAGCAAGTAAGGAATTAGGCAAGCTAATTGCTGAAAAAGCAAAAGGCAAAAAGATAGAAGCGGTTGTATTTGACCGTGGATCTTATAAATATCACGGTCGTGTTAAAGCGGCTGCTGAAGGTGCCCGCGAAGGCGGTTTGAATTTCTAATACTGACGGTTCCATATTTTAATAAAGAATAATCAATATGTCTGAAGATAAAAAAGTTAAAACAAGCGAAAAGAAGCAAGACGTCGGAGCTGGTGCAGCTGCTACCGTTGCTAAAGATCTCTTTGGTGGCGATAAAAAGCGTACTGGTGGAGCAAGAGGCCCAAGACGTGGCGATAGACGCGAAGAAAAACGTGATGAATTCGAACAAAGAATTCTCGAAGTTGCTCGTGTAACTAGAGTTATGGCTGGTGGTAAAAGAATGAACTTCCGCGCTTGTGTTGCTATTGGTGATAAGAAGGGAAATGTTGGTGTTGGTTTAGGAAAAGGTGCTGATGTTACTATGGCCGTTAACAAAGCTGTTAATCGTGCTAAAAAAACCATGATTAATGTTCCAATGAAGAATGAAACTATCCCGCATGAAGTATATAACAAAATGGGTGCAGCTAAAATCATGATTAAGCCGGCTAAGAAAGGACGTGGTGTTATTTCTGGTGGCGTTACTCGTGTGATTTTAGAATTAGCTGGTGTTAAAAATATTACTACTAAAACTTTAGGTTCAAACAACAAGATTAATAATGCTCGTTGTACGATTGAGGCTTTATCTCTACTACGTAAGATGGATAATAAGCCAGAAGTAAAAGCTGAAGTTCCAGTAGAAGTAAAAAGTGAAGCCAAGGATTCAGCTAAGTAGATATAAGAAATAAATAGTTTTCAATTTTATACATATGTTATCACTTAACACTATCAAACAAGCCAAGGGCTCTTCTAAAAAGATTAAACGTGTTGGTCGCGGAAACGCTTCTGGTCACGGAACTTATAGTACTAGGGGTCAAAAGGGTCAAAAATCTCGTTCAGGTGTTTCAGGCTTGAAGCGTTTAGGTATGAAGAAGCAACTTTTACAAATTCCAAAGTCTCGTGGCTTCAAATCTCTACAACCAAAAAATCAGGTAGTGAGCATTAAGACGATTAATACTAATTTTAAAGACGGAGAAACTGTTAACCCAGAAACTCTAGCTATTAAAAATTTAATTCCATCCTCAGTTTTACCAGTAAAAATCTTGGGTAAAGAAAAATTAACTGTTAAAGTAAAGTTTGAAGGTATTAAAATGAGCGAAAGCGTTAAGGGTCAAATTAAATAATCAACTCTTATGTTTGATAAATTAACTCAAATCTGGAAAGCTAAAGATTTGCGCAATAAAGTTTTGTTTGTTTTAGGAATGCTGGTTGTTTTCCGTATCGCTGCTCATATCCCAATCCCAGGAGTTAACCAAGCCGCTTTAAAAAGTTTGTTTGCTTCAAATCAAATTTTAGGTCTCATGAATTTATTTTCCGGCGGTGGCATGGAGACTTTTTCTATTGTGATGATGGGTGTTGCTCCTTATATTACCTCTTCAATTATTTTCCAACTTTTAGGAATGATTGTTCCTACAATTGAAGAAATGCAAAAAGAAGAATCCGGTAGACAGAAAATTAATATGTGGACCCGTTGGTTAACTTTACCTTTAGGTATTTTACAGTCGTACGGGATGATTACTCTTTTAAGACGTTCTTCGGCTGGTATTTTGGGAAATATTAGTCCTATGGATTTCGGCGCTATTTTAATTACGATTACTGCTGGAACAATGCTATTGATGTGGATTGGAGAACTTATTTCTGAACAGAAAATCGGTAATGGCATTTCTTTGTTAATCTTTGCTGGTATCGTTTCCGCGTTACCACAGATGGTTCAACAAGTTATTGTTTCTTTTGACCAGACTCAACTTTTCATGTTAATTGGCTTTGTAATTATAACTTTAATTACTGTTGTCGGTGTTGTTATCATTAATGAAGGTCAGAGGAATATTCCAGTGCAATACGCAAGACAAATTAGAGGAAATCGAACTTTTGGCGGAACTAGTACCCACCTACCTTTAAGAGTTAACATGGCTGGTGTTATTCCAATTATTTTTGCTATTTCTGTTGTATTATTTCCATCCATGATTGCTCAGTTTTTGATTCATGCTCGCACCCCTTGGATTGCAGCCGCCGCCAATGGAACCATCAGCTTATTCAATAATCAGCTTTTCTACGGCATTGTTTATTTCTTGATGGTATTTGCCTTTACTTATTTCTATACTGAAGTTATTTTTCACCCAGCGCAAATTGCAGAAAATTTACAGAAGCAAGGTGGATTTATTCCTGGCATCAGACCTGGAAAAACTACTAGTGATTATTTATCCGATACAACCCATAAGATTATTTTAGTTGGTGCTTTGTTCTTAGGTTTAATTGCCGTTTTGCCTTTGATTATGCGTTACTTTACCGGTGTTCAAGCTTTTGCTGTTGGTGGTACTAGTTTATTAATTGTTGTTTCTGTAGTTATTGAAACCGTGAAGCAAATAGAATCACAATTAACAATGAGAGAATACGACGGTCTCTAATCTTAGTTCAAAAAATTAGATAGAAAAATGGCGGCTTTAAGGCCGCCATTTTATATGGTATAATAGTTTAATCTGAGTCGCTAAATATTTAGAAATTAGCAGGATGATGATTATTAAATATTAAATTTATGGAATTAAAAGATGTAACCAAAAATTTAAGAGATCAGACAATTTATCGCATCGAACAGCGCCTGAAGGAGATGATGCGTACTAATCCTCGTTATCGTAATTTGGATAAAGAGGACCAGAAAATAATTTTTGATTTAATAGCTAAAGAAAGGAAAAAGGCGATGCAGGGAATTCATACTTCCGGCTTATCAATTAGGGATGAGATGTATCATCTTTATCAGAATCGTATTAAGTTAGGTTTAACTTATGGCGATTTGGACCAGATTAAAGAATTATTGGAAAGCTTTAAAGATTAATAATATATGAGCGGAATTAAGGATTTACCAAGCGCGGGGAGCGGATTTAGGGCTACTGCCGGTTCTGGTAATTTTGCTAAAAGATTTAATAGCACCTCTCGGGTTGCCGGGAGTGCTCTTTATAATTTAAGGGATAATAAACAATCGATTTTAAAGGTTATTAAGGCGAGTGAAGGCGCAATTAGAATCGGAAAATTTGATCGTTTGCGTCAGAAAACTGCCTATAACGCAGTTAGAAAATTAGAGGGAAGCAAACTTACAAAGGATGATAAAAAGGATTTAAAATTAGTTCTTAAGCATTTAGGTGGTGGTGATGAGGAGGCTGAAGGGCCAATAAAATTGAATCATTTGCAAATGCAGCTCGATAGAGATGATAGTTTTGAAGAGGAAAGGAAGATTGCAATGAAGGTTAGAACAAATCGTTTTGAAAGAAGTGGTAACGGCGGTGAATCTAAATTAAAATTTGCTTCTCATCCAAATAATACTAGAGATCAAGATATTTCTGTAAGCGGCAGACTTTTGCAGAGAAGATTTAATTCTAGAGAGCAGATGATTAAGTCTAAGTTGCCTTCTAATCGTATTCAGCGTGATATGGGCGCCGTTGCTCCACCTCCAGCAATTACAAGAGAAGGGGAGCCTCATATGCCTAACCCGCCGTCTATAGGAATGGTCGGGTCCCCTGTAAAAGATACCGGGAATGGTCTGGTTGGAGGCCATGATATGGTTAGTAATCATGAATTCAATCAGGATATTGTTCCGCCATCATCATTTCAGAATTTATAACTATGATTTATATAAAGAAAAAAGAAGAAATTAGAATTATTCGCGAGGGCGGACGTCTTTTGTCGGCTATTTTATTTGCTTTAATAAAGGAAACAAAGGCCGGCGTTAGTACTGGAAGCTTGGAAGATTTAGCAAATAGATTAATAGAGGCGGCGGGTGGAAAACCAGCATTTAAAGATTATCCTATGGGTGATGGCGTGTTTTTTCCATCATCATTGTGCGTTTCTATTAATAATGAAGTTGTTCATGGAAGCGCTTTACCTTCACGCTTAATTCATAGTGGCGATATTGTTGATTTAGATATTGGAATGGAATGGCCAGCAACCCCAGAACTACGTAAAGATTTTTCTTCACCAAAAAATCCTCACTCTAAACACGGTGGTTATTTTACCGATATGTGCGCTACTGTTGGAGTTGGTAAAGTAAGTCATGAAGCTAAAAAATTAATGAATGTAACTCAGGAATGCCTACAAGCAGGAATTAATCAGGTAAAACCGGGTAATAAACTTAATGATATCGGGCGAGCAGTGGCGAGTGTTGCTAAAAAGCATGGTTATGGCGTTGTTCGTGATTTGGTTGGCCATGGCGTCGGATACTTTGCTCATGAAGCACCAGATGTTTGTAACTTTGAAATTGGTGAAAAATCACCAGAGAATATTACTTTAAAGTCAGGTATGGTAATCGCAATTGAGCCGATGATTAATGCTGGCGATTGGAGAATTAAAGTTGCAAAAAATGGTTATACTATTTTAACTGCTGATAATTCTTTGAGTGCTCATTTTGAACACACTGTTGCCGTTACCGAGGATGGTTATGAAATTTTAACAGCCGTATAATATAAGAAGATGAAAAAATATTTAGGAATTGATTGGGGCGAAAAAAGAATAGGCTTAGCGCTTGCAGAAGAAGAAACTAAAATTGCAACGCCTTTTAAAACCGTAAGTAATATGGCTGAGATTTTAGCCGTAATTCAAGAAGAGGAGATTAATATGATAGTTATCGGTAGCCCTAAAAAAATGAATGGCGAAAAGGCAAATAACCCGAAATATCTTGATTTTATTACTCGTTTAGAGAAGCGAGTTGATTTTTCGATTATTTTTTTAGATGAACGTTTAAGTAGTTTAGCGGCTGATGCGTTAATTGGAACCAAGAAAACTAAAGCTGGACGCGATGAAATTGCGGCAACCATTATTTTACAGGGTTATCTCGATGAACAGAGTTAGAAGATAAATTGTTTATGGAAGATAGTAAAAAAACTTTAGCAATAGTTTTAAATCGCCAGGATTATCGTGAGTATGATAGCCTGGTTTCTTTTTATACTTTGGAGTTTGGTAAATTAACTTTAATGGCACGGGGGACAAAAAGACTAAAATCAAAATTAGCGGGCCATCTTGAACCGATTAGTGTTGTTGATTTAATGATAATTCCGGGAAAAGGAAGGGATTATGCTGCCGGAGCGATTAGCCAGGAAGTATTTTCTGGAATTAAAGCTGACTTGAATAAATTATATTATGCTGGTTTAGGGTTGAGGTGGTTTAGACGCCTAACTTCTGAAAATGAACCCGATAAAACTTTATTCTTTTTAGTTTTTGAATATTTAAATATTTTAGATAAATATCATCTTGATGATGTAAGCGACGAATTACCAAAAGATGACGGAGAGTTGCTTTTTTCTTTTTTTGCTTTTAAATTTCTTACAGAAATGGGCTATAAGCCAGAGATGGAAAATTGTTTAGCTTGTCAGCAAAAAATAACTCCAGGAAAAAATTATTTTAATTTACAAAACGGGGGGCTAATTTGTGAAACCTGTTTTTTAGCTAACAAAGGCGGAATAGGCAGGGAATTATTGACAATATCTGATAATTGTGTGAAAGTTTTGCGTTTTATGTTAGAAAATGGTCTTAATTTAAGTCAAAAGTTAAAGATTGATAAAAAACTTATTAAGGAGCTTGCGACTTTAACTAAGGGATTCTTAAATTTTAGAACTTAAATTAATTTACGAAATTTCAGCTTATTTGGGCGATAAACAGCTAAAAATCAGAGCTGTTTTTTCTTGCTAAAAGAGCTAAAATGAGATAAGATTTAAACAGATAAAATTATTAATTATAAACGTTTGTAACGTTTAATTTTTATGTTAAGAACACATACTTGCGGCGAGCTAAAAAAGAGTCTAGCTGGAGAAAGGGTTACTTTAACCGGCTGGATTAATAGTCTTAGAAATCATGGCGGTTTAATATTTTTAGATTTGCGTGATAGATACGGCTTAACTCAAATTAAAGTTGATCCTGTTCAAAGTCCGGATTTAGTTGAAATAACGAATGGCTTACGTCAGGAATGTGTTATTAAAATGACTGGAACAGTAATCGCTCGTCCTCAGGAAATGATAAATAGTAAAATGGAAACTGGTGAGATTGAAGTTTTGGCTGAAGCGATAGAAACATTGAGCCAGGCAAAAATAATGCCTTTTGAAATTAACGAAGAAAAAGCGGCCGAAGCAAGTGAGGCCTTACGTCTTAAATATCGCTTTTTAGATTTACGTCGCCCTAAACTGCAGAAAATGTTAGCGACTAAAGATGCTTTTATAACCTATGCCCGTGAATATTTTCATAAACAAGGCTTTATGGAAATTCAAACACCTATCTTAGCGAACTCTTCTCCGGAAGGGGCTCGTGATTTTTTAATTCCTTCGCGTGTTTATCCTGGTAAGTTTTATGCCTTACCACAAGCGCCGCAACAATTTAAACAGTTGTTAATGGTTGCTGGTTTGGATAAATATTTTCAGATTGCTCCATGTTTTCGTGATGAAGACCCGCGCATGGATAGACATTACGGTGAGTTCTATCAACTAGATATGGAAATGAGTTTTGTTGAACAGGATGATGTTTTTGCGGTTATGCAACCTTTTATGAAGGAGGCGATTACAAAATTTAGTGAAAAAGAAATTATTAATCTTGATGAAAAGGGAGACTTTAAACGTTTGTCTTGGACTGAAGCGATGGATACTTACGGAATTGATAAGCCAGATTTAAGATTTGAAATGAAAATTTTAGATGTAAGCGAAGCGGTTAAGGGTTGTGGATTCCCGGTTTTTGAAGAAGCCTTAAATAATAAAGGAGTTGTGAAAGCATTGAAAATTGAAGGTGGCGCAAAGTTTACTCGTAAAGAAATTGATGAATTTGTAGAACTTGCAAAACGTAAAGGTGGAAAAGGTTTAGCTTACTTAAGTATTAAAGAAAAAGTTGTTGGTGCTTCGTTTGCTAAATTTTTAAGCCCTGAAAAATTAGCGGAATTAGCTGCTACCTGTAAGGCAGTTGATAATGATTTAGTATTTTTTGCGGCTGATAGCTGGCGAACTGCCTGTTCTGTTTTAGGAGTAGTTAGAAATGAAGCGGCGGTTAAGTTAGGTTTAAAGGATAATAGTAAAGCAGCTTTTGCTTGGATAGTCGATTTCCCGATGTATGATTATTCAGAAATTGAAGAGGGAAGAATTGATTTCGGCCATAACCCATTTTCCATGCCACAGGGCGGACTCAAAGCTTTGAAAGAAAAAGACCCGCTTGATATTTTAGCTTATCAATATGATTTAGTTTTGAATGGTTTTGAAATATCGAGTGGTGCAATTAGAAATCATGAACCGGAAATAATGTATGAGGCTTTTAGAATTGCTGGATATTCTAAGGAAGAAGTTGATGAAAAATTTGGAGCGATGATAAATGCTTTTTCTTACGGCGCGCCACCACACGGCGGTAATGCCCCTGGAATCGACCGTATTTTAATGATTTTGAACGATTGGGATTCTATTCGTGATATTTATGCTTTTCCTAAGGATGGCCAGGGAAGAGATTTAATGACTGATTCTCCAGCAACAGTTGATGAAAAACAATTAAAAGAATTATCTTTAAAATTAGATTTAGACAAGAAGTAATTTATTAATTAATAATTAATCATATGTCTAACAATCACAACGCGAAGTATGCTTTTTACTATCTCCTGTCTTTAGTCGCCCTGGTGTTTGTTTCTATTTCTGTGGGAATGATTACCTTTGGCATTATTAATCAAACCGTTGCCGATACGCTCGCTCTTAATATTTATAGCGATTACAATAGTCAATTCCGCTTTGCGATTTCGGCCTTATTAATTGCTGCGCCAATTTTCTTTCTAATTAACCGCTTAATTAATCGTGGTTTACAAAATAAAGAACTTGATCAAGAATCAGGAATTAGACGTTGGTTAACTTATTTTATTTTATTAGTTTCTTCGGTTACTGTTTTAGGAATTTTTATTAGTGTGATTAATAATTTTTTAAACGGCGAATTAACTCTAAGTTTTGTTCTTAAAGCTGTAACAATGTTAATTATCTCTGGTTCAGTTTTTTCTTTCTATCTTTACGATATTAGAAGAGCTGATGCAACTCAGAAAGATAAAATTGTAAAAATTTTCTTTTTTGTTTCGTTAACGTTAGTTGTCGCCGCTTTTGTTTCCGCTTGGTTTTTTATGGAGTCGCCTAAAGAAGCGCGTAATCGTCGTTTAGACCAGATTGTAATTAATCGCATCTATAATTTAGAGAGTGCAACTAATACTTATTATGAGACTAAGAAAGCTCTACCTAATACTTTAGAAGAGATTACAAATAGCCCTGGCTATTATAACTCTATGGAGCAGGTAATAATTGACCCAGCAACAGGTAAGGAGAAAGTAATAGAGTATAAAAAAATAGATGATACTCATTTTGAGCTTTGCACTACTTTTTTAGCCGCTAGTTATCCAAGTAACGTTACTACTCGCCCAACCATTAATTACGCGGCTGGTAGTAAGGACCATGAAGCTGGTTATCAATGTTTTAAGAATACGGTTTGGAATAATACAAACCAACCCCTAGAAGATAAGCTGCAAATGCTTAAGGACGACTCTACAACAGCTCAGCCAGCTCAAATTGTTAAATAATTTATGATTGAGTTTACTACAGACAAATTTTCTGGACCTTTAGGGCTTTTGCTTTCTTTGATTGAAAGCGAAGAGATGGATATTACAGAAATTAATTTAGCAAAAATTGCAGACGAATACGTCGCTTATGTTCGGGCAGCTGAAAATATCGATCCGGAAGAGTTGGCGGATTTTTTAGTAGTCGCCGCTAAGTTATTATTTATTAAATCAAAAGCGCTACTTCCATATTTATTTGTCAGTTCCGAGGAAGAAGAGGGTGATGATTTAGAGAAGCAGTTAAGGATGTATAAGGAGTTTATTGAAGCGAGTAAAAAAATTAAAGATATTATTACGACTGAAAGATTCTTATTTTTACCGCCAATTACTAAGAGTCGTCGCGTTCAATCAAGTTTACCAACTTTCTCTCCACCGCTTAAATTAACTGCCCCTATTCTCGCTGACCAGTTTAGAAAGATTATTGCTGATTTAGCAAAGCGCAACGAAAAGAAATTACCGGAACAAAGATTGGAACCGAAGATGAATATTGAAGAGAAGATATTACTTATCAGGCAGATGCTTTTAGAAAAGATAAAGGTAAATTTTTCCAAACTACTACGGGGAGCGGCTAATAAAACAGAAATGATAGTAAGCTTTTTAGCAGTTTTGGAATTAGCGAAACAAAAAGAATTAGTTTTTGAACAAGACGAACTATTCAGTGAAATTCATATAACAAGCAATCAAATATGACCCTAAAATCTCAATTAGAATCGCTATTATTTGTTTCTATTAAAGCGCTTTCAGTGAAAGAACTTTCTGGCTTAACGGGCGGAAAGACTAATGAAATTGAAGACGCATTATCGGAACTCGCTCATGATTATGAAGCGGCTGGTAGCGGCTTAGCGCTTATAAAAAATAATAGTCAGTATCAAATTACTACTGCTGGAGATAATGCTGCTTTAGTAAAAGAATTTTTAAAGAGTGAAACGAGCGGCGAATTATCTCAGCCAAGTCTAGAAGCTTTAACAATTATCGCTTATCGTGGACCAATTAGTAAATTAGAATTAGAAAAAATTAGAGGTATCAACTGTAGTCTAATTATTCGTAATTTGCTGATGCGTGGATTAATTGAAGAAAAATTTGATAAAACTAAACAAGAAAATTATTATAGTGTTAGTTTAGATTTTATTAGATTTTTAGGAATTGGAAGCGTAAAAGAATTACCTGATTATGAAAAACTGAATCGAGCCGAAGAATTGAAGGAGGCGTTAGAAGATAAGGTTGAGGAACTAACCGCAGTTTTAGAAAAAGCTTCTGATGAAGTTGTAAATGAAATGGCGGCTGAAGTCGCAGACGAAGTAATGGAAATGGAAGTAGAGACGGAAGCGGAAATATCTGAAAAATAATAAATTAAAAAATGCTTTGGAACTTTGTAATAAACTTAATTTTGATTTTGTTTTTTTCTGGGAGTAGTATCCCGGCGATGGTTAATAATGATGTGGAACTTATTTCTTTAATTCCTGAAGCGAAAGAAATTGTTGCGGCTGATAAAGCCGCTGTACTTTCAGAAGATGGGCGCTTTCTGTTCTACAATAAAAATGCCGACGTTACTCAGCCGATAGCTAGTATTACTAAGCTGATGACAGCTTTAGTTTTTTTAGAAGTTAAGCCAGATTTAAATAGTAGCTATAAAATTACCGGAGCTGATAATATTGAAGGCGGAAAGTTGAATTTATTTTTAGGGGATACTGTTAAGTTAAAAGATATTTTATTTACTAGTTTAGTTGCTTCTGATAATGGGGCTACGATGGCCTTGGTACATGCGTCTGGCTTGAGTGAAGAAGATTTTATTAAAAGAATGAATGAGAAAGCAAAATATTTAAATCTTCGTCAGACATTTTTTGCTGATCCGATTGGACTAAGTGAAAAAAATATTTCAACTGCCCGTGAAGTCGCTTTGCTTGCTAAGGAGGCTTTAAAGAATTCAGAAATTAGTGATGCTGTTAATCGTAAGGAATATAAGTTTACTACTTTAGAGGGGCGAGATAAAATTGTTGAATCAACCGATTATTTATTATTTGATTCGGCAAAAAATAATTTCTTACCGATGGGAGGAAAAACTGGTTATACGGAAAGAGCGGGCTATTGTTTTGTTGGTCGTTTTCAAGGTCCGCAAGGAGAAGATTTAATTGCTGCAGTTTTAAATAGTCCAGGTAAAAATGACCGTTTTAAAGAGAGCAAAAATTTAATTAGTTGGGTTCTGGATAATTATTTTAAGAAGTAAATTAGCTAGCTTACGTTATGCCCGTTATAAATAGATTTTATATAAAGTTTAAAGCCCTGTTTTCTACTCGTTGTCCTGGTTTATTTTGTGTTTGCGAAAAACGCAAATCAGTGATAAAGTTCTTTTTCGCTGGTAGTTCGGCAGCCACGGTTGACCTTTTGTTCCTTTTCTTGTTTCATGGAGTTTTTCACTGGGGATTAGTCCTGTCAACTAGCTTAGCCTTTATTTTATCCTTTGTGGTTAGCTTTACCCTACAGAAGTTTTGGACTTTTCGTAACTATAGTCAGAAGAAAATGCCCGTGCAGTTCGTATTGTATATTAGCAATGCCTTTATCGGACTTAATCTTAATGGATTACTAATGCATTTCTTAGCGATTAAATTAGGCGTTTGGTATCTTCTAGCTCAGATTATGGTTAATTTGATGATTGGGGTATATAACTTTTTTGTTTATAAATTTATAGTTTTTAGAAAACACACTGATGAAATTAATTGTTCGCAAGAAACAACTATCAGAAGCACCGGAGATTTGGCTTAGACGTGCCGGTTATGCTTTTATCCCTGAACGAGAGGATGGAGAAAGAAGTTTCGCTCGTCGTTTATCGCGTGATTTTTATCCACGTTTCCATGTTTATTTTATAGAACAAACTGATAGTAAGGGAGAAGTTTTCGTTACCTTTAATCTTCATTTAGATCAGAAGCGACCTGGATATGAAGGCCAGAGTCGCCATAACGCTGAGTATGATGGCGAGGTGGTTGAGAATGAAGCGAAGCGTTTGCAGAGTTTAGTTTTACCAGAATTTTTTGTTTAGTTTTTTTAATTAATTAGACTTTATATGTCAGATAGCGAAGAAGTAAAGTCAAAATTAGATATTGTCGAAGTTATCCGGGAATATGTTCCGGTTAAGGCGGTAGGTGCCAACTTCCAAGCGGTTTGTCCTTTCCATAACGAAAAGACGCCGTCTTTTGTAATTTCACCCGATAAACAAATTTGGCATTGTTTCGGTTGTAGCCGTGGTGGTGATGTCTTTACTTTTGTGATGGAAAAAGAAGGTTTGAGTTTTGTTGAAGCTTTAAGATTATTAGCACCAAAAGCAGGGGTAACTTTAAAGCATGAAAATCCAGAAAAATTTTCTAAACGCAGTCGTATCTTGGATATAATGGAAATTGCGGGAAAATATTATGCTCATATTTTAAAATCAGTGAACGGTAAAGTTGCTAAAGAATATTTAGTAAATCGTGGACTTAAAGAAGAAACAATCGAGGATTGGCGCTTAGGCTATAGTCCTGATTCTTGGAGTTCTTTGTACGAATTTTTAAAACAACGTCCACTTATCGGAAATAAATATAGCGACGAGGAAATTGTTGCCGCTGGTTTAGCAATCAAAAAAGAAGCTTCCGGAAGTAGTCGTGGTTATTATGATAGATTCCGCGATAGAATTATGTTTCCTATTTGGGATGTAAATAATAATATTGTTGCTTTTACGGCGCGCGTTAATCCGGAAAAAGAAAAAACAGAGAAAATGGGGAAGTATATCAATAGTCCTCAAACAGAGATTTACGACAAGAGCCGAATTCTGTTTGCTTTAAATAAAGCGAAGAATGCGATTAGAAAATTAGATTTTGCGATTGTTGTTGAAGGTCAGATGGATGCAATTGCTTGTCATAATCATGGCTTTGCAAATACCGTTGCTTCCTCAGGAACAGCTTTAACAACTGAACAAATAACTTTAATTAAAAGATTTACCAATAATTTAGCCTTAGCTTTTGATATGGATAGCGCTGGTCAGATGGCTGCCGATAGGGGAATAAAAGAAGCTTTAGCGCAGAATATGAATCTTAAAGTCATTACGCTCCCATATGGCAAGGATCCCGATGATTGTTTAAAAAATAATCCCGATGATTTTAAAAAAGCGGTTGAGGAAGCAAGTCCGATGTTAGATTACTATTTTGGAAAAATTAGCGCTGGTTTAGATTTGAATCTTTTAGATAATAAAATTAGTGTGCGCGATAAGATGTTTGAGATGATAGATTTAGTTCCTAATAATTCGGAGCAAGGTTATTGGTTAAAAAAGATGAGTGAAGAATTAGATTTTTCCGAACCTGATATTAGAGAAGAATTTAAAAAATATCAAAAAGCAAAAAAACCAGATTTAAATAATGCCTATAATAAGAATGGAAAGCCGGAGGCGCCTGCTTCGAAACCGCTAGTGCGCGAGGAGTTATTATCAGAATTATTACTGTCGCTTATCATTAAATTTCCAGAGTTTATTGGCTATTGTTTAGAGAGTCTTGACCCAGAACAGACCTATCCGCTTGATAATTCTAGGTTTTACAAGACGCTAATTATCTATTATAATAAGTCTGCCTTGTTTGATTATGAGAACTTCCATAAATATTTAGTCGAGAACGAGGCAGGATTAGAAAATTTGCTAGATAAATTGATACTTTTAGGTGAAAAAGACTTTTATGCCCATAATCATGATGAGGCTAAATCAGAGATAATTAAAATCATAGTTGAGCTTAAAAAATATAGTTATCAAAAGAAAATTAAGCAGATTGAAAAAGCAATGCTCGCCGCCGAGAGAGAGGGGAATAAAGAGGTTGGTGGCGGCGAGAAAATGGAAAGACTTATGGACGAGCTTAAAAGCGCGACTGATGAGTTAAAAAAGCTAATCTAAAACATATGGCTAAAACGAAGCCAAAAAAACAGTTAACAAAACCGTTAAAAAAAATAAAAATGAAAACCGTATCCAAGAAGACCACTGCGCCGGCTAAGTTAGTGAAGGCCGTTAAATTGGTAAAAAAATCCGCTCCAGCTAAAAAGCCGGTAGCTAAATTAAAGCCAAAAGTAACGACTAGACCTCAGGTAAAAAAAGCTTCACTAAAAGTGAAGAAAGTTTTGCATTCAGCTAGACCGGTTAAAATAAAACCAAAAGAAACTCCTAGAGAAATTATAAGACCAACTGAAGAACAATTTAAGAAGTTGATTGATAAGGGAAGAATGCGTGGTTTTATTACGGAGACAGAATTATTATATCTTTTCCCAGAAGTTGAAGAATATGTTTACGAGTATGATGTCTTTTTAGGTGATTTACAAAAGAACGGCATTAGAATTGCTGAAGATTCTGGACGTATTTTAGATACAGCCGAGAAGAAAGCCAACGAGCCAGTTTTAACTGGACGGGCACTTGCGCAACAGAATGCCATGCAAGTTGATTTATCAAAATTAAGTGCTGATTCGATTCAAATGTATTTGAAGGAAATCGGTAAAGTTCCATTATTAACTGGTGAAGAAGAAACGGAACTTGCTAAACGCAAGGAGAAGGGCGATAAAGAGGCTGAGAAGAGAATTATTGAAGCTAATTTACGTTTAGTTGTTTCAATTGCGAAGAAGTTTGCTGGGGCGAAAGGGATGAGTTTATTGGATTTAATTCAGGAAGGAAATATTGGATTATTTAGAGCGGTAGAAAAATTTGAATATCGAAAAGGATTTAAATTTTCAACTTACGCTACTTGGTGGATACGTCAGGCGATTACTCGTGCGTTAGCCGATCAGTCGAGAACAATTCGTATTCCAGTTCATATGGTTGAAACAATTAATAAGTTCCAACAGGTTCAACGTAATTTAATTCAGGAATTAGGACGTGAACCATTAGCAGATGAAATTGCAGCGGAGATGGGAGAAGAATTAGAGAAGGTTAGATATATTATGAAGATTTCTCAGGATACAATTTCTTTAGAAACGACTATTGGAGATGATGAGGAAGATTCAACTTTGGAAGATTTTATTGAAGATGTTAAAAATGTTACTCCGGATAGAGCGGCCGCTTTACAATTATTAAGAGATTACGTTAAGAATATTGTTGCTCAATTATCACCACGTGAACAGAAGATTTTAGAAATGCGTTTTGGACTAGTTGATGGAGTCGCTCATACTTTAGAAGAGGTTGGGCAGGAATTTGAAGTTACTCGTGAACGTATTCGCCAGATTGAATCTAAGGCGTTAGAAAAAATTAGAAAGTTTAAGGGATTGGAGAAGTTAAGGGATTATTAGCAAGAGGGCTAAAAATAGCTTAAGTTTGGCGATTTTTAGCTTATTGACATAGTTGAGGTATTTGCTAGAATATAAGCATAAAATGTTTTTTAAACATTTTTGTTTTTAGTAGAAGTGAAAGCTTATTTATAAACTTTTGCTAAGATAATTTAATATTCCCAGGTAGCGCAGCGGTAGCGCAGTTGGCTGTTAACCAATTGGTCGTCGGTTCGAATCCGACCCTGGGAGCAAGTCAGAACAATTGTTCGCTAAAAGCACCGTATCATACGGTGTTTTTAGTTTATATTCGAGGTTTTTTTGTCTTAATTCAAGGTTCTGAAATACGAAATTCAACAATTGGCGTTTTTCTTGTGGTTCAGAACTGTCAAATATCTCAAATGCTCTTTGAGCGAGGTTTAATACTGTATTTGCGGTGATATGATAGGTTTTATCGGCCGTGTCGTGCTTGGCTAATTCTTCTAATATCTTAGCCTGTCTTTCTGAGTATTCTTTAAACTTTTTGTTGTAGAAATCGTTAGTAATACTCTGGTCATATTTGTCATTGGCCAAATTGCTAATTCTGTTTTCTAATTTGTCGTATTCAGCCCGTAATGTTCTGACGGTGTTCATAAAAAAGGCATTCTGATTTTTGGTCGATTGCTTTAAATCATCAGTCAGCTCTTTTATCTTATCGTCTGGGAGCTGTATCTCGGTTAGAATGTCGTATAATGGCTTTAAAAGGTCTTTCTCGGGGATATAAAGCCTTTTGGCGTGGAACTTATGGAAGTTGGTGCAACTGTAATAGGTGTGGCCTTTAGAAGTTTCTGGCGTAATTGTGCAACCGCATTCGGCACACTTTATCATTCCACGTAGTGAAAAGGCCTTAGAAGCGTATTTAAAAGGCTTCTTGTGCCAACCAGCGCTTACGGACTGAGCCTTATCAAAGATATATTTTGTTATCAATGTGGGATATTTATGAGGGTATAATTCGTCTTTAATTTTCATCATCCCGTAGTAGAAAGGATTTTTTAAAGTATGGTTAATCATACTTATTGTCATTGGAGCATTCTTATCTGATTTACTCGTAAAACCTGCTTCATCTAATACGTCTTTGATTTTTCTCATTGAGTAGTTGCCAGTCGCATACATTTCAAACAACCTAGTTATGTAAGGACTTCTAACGGGGTCAGTGATTATATTCTTAACGCCGTTTTCATTTTCAACATTAAGATAACCAATAGGCGCCCATCCTGGCCATTCGCCTCTTTTGATTTTTGTTTCATTAGCTCTTTTTACATTATCGCTAATAGCATCGGAATAGTATTTAGCTAAACCTAAGTTAATACCGAAATGGAATTTTTCAACGGCTGATATTTGGGAGTTGATAACAAGGTTGTCTGAGGCAAAATGTAATTCAATTTTATCGCTCATTGCCATCTCGTATAAATAAGCAACTCGCTTATCAAAAACGTTTCGTGAAAATCTATCTACCTTATCAAAGCAAACGATAATTTTTTCTTTTGATTGTTTTATGTAATCAATGATTTTATCAAAGTCATCTCGTTTTGTCTTATATGCGCTTTCATCAAAGCTAAGCGTTTTTGCAACCTGAAAATTTCTTTGCTTGCAATATGTTTCCATACGAACAACCTGAGCTGGCAAAGAATTACCCGCATCTTTTTGTTCTTCGGTTGATACTCTCGCAAGGATTATCGCTTTCATATTTTTACTTAAATAAATTTTCCATTGGTTGCCAATTTTTATCTTGGCTAATTTTTCCTTTTTGGTAATTATATTTTTCCGAGCCGTTGTAATTCCAAATTCCATTTTCAAATACAACTATACCGCCTACATAGTTTTTACCCAACTCTTTTAGCTTGATAGCTAAAGCCTTAGTTTTATTGGCCGTGATAACATCTTCGGCTGTTTGGTCTTTTTTGGGGTCAAAGATACCAATCTTGCCATTCTTAAATTTTATTATAAAATCTGGATAAAATAGCGCTTCTTTATTATCAATACTATTGAAATACTTTATGGCAAAATAGTCTTTTCCTTGATTGCCATTTTTAAACCACCAATCAATCTTGTCTTTTTTAGCTTCAAGATATTTGATAAAGTTAAGTTCATTTTCTTTTCCTCTGTAATCTTTCAGTATAAAACACTTATCCAGAGCGCAAAGTCTTTGAGGAACTTCTTCATAATCAGAGGTAAAATCGTATTGCTCTAAAATAGTAAAAATTGGAGCTTCTTTTTCTTCTTCTTTTTCTTTCTTTTCTTTTAGAATTTCCTTGGCCATTGGCTTAAATTCAATCAATGCTTTTGTTATAGCTGGTCTGAATTTGCTACTTGCGCCCTTTTGTATATCTTTAACAAATACTCGATAATAGTAGTCGCTATCCTTACCCAAAACAGAGCTAAACCAAACTCTTATTGCTGATTTAAATACGCCCCAAGCACGAGCAACATTAGTATATTTAGCTTGTTCTTCGGTTTGCTCTTTTAATAGTGTAAGGCAGAAGTAATTAAATGTTTTTTCAACATCATTTATAGACATTTCAAGCTCAATATCAACACCTCTTTTTTTAAATTCGTATGCCATTTGTTCTAAATCTTCAAATTTAGCATTTGCGATAATGCTATTTGTTAATTTGTGATTTAAATCTACTCCTGCTTTTTTTAATTTTTCCTCAGCCGTTGAGCCAGTTTTAGTTATGCCAAAATAGGAGTTCATTGATTTTGTAAAGCTATCTTGAAATTTTGAAGAGGCAGGAATATCGCCGTAGTCAATACGTGAAATATAGGCCGATTGTAATTTAACATTTTTTATTTCTTTCTTTATGTAAGCGTGTTGACTTGGAATTTCGTTTTTATTTAAATCTGGTAATTCGACTTGATTGCGTTTGTAGTTGGTGTATAAATACCCAGTTCTTAAATTCGGGGTATTTTTATAATCCTCTTTAACCTGCGGTTCAGGCATTCTTAAAATTCTTCCGACTGTTTGCGTGTAAAAAGTTTCTTTTTTTATTTCTCTAAACATTACTAAAACACTTGCACGTGGACAATCCCAACCAGTTCCAGCGGCTTGCTTGAAAAGCATATAATCAACCTTGCTATCATTATCAGCTATATAATCTAAATTCTCTTTTTTTCCATCAAACCATTTTGCTATTTGAGAACCCTTTACTCCCTTAGAGGCTAAAAATTGGCTAACAACTTCTTCTTTTGTCTTATCTCCTTTAGCAACAAGTTCTTTGTCGTCATTTGGGAGCTGAATAAGTAGTAATGGATTTATATCTTTTCCAATTGATTTTAGTTCTTTTGCAAGTTCCTGTCTTTTATCCATACCTAAAGTCAGCAAAACTTCATCCAAGTCTTTATTTTTATGTTTTAACAAATCTTCCTCTGTTTGAACTAAAATTTTTTCTTTGATTAACCCCTCATCAACAACCTTTTCTCTTTCTACTTGGACAAAACTGCTTAGTGTAGCGGCTTTGGCTATATCTTTATCATCTGGGGTCGCAGTAATATGCACTATAATTTTAGGGTCAATTAAGTTAATTACCTCTTGTGCTAATTCTGTTGCTTTATGAGTGTGCGCTTCGTCAACGAGTAAGATAATTTCTCGGTTATCTTTTTTTGTTTCAGCTATCACATCTTCAAAATAACTACCTTTTTCTTTTTTAAACCTTTCATCTTTAGGTGTGCGTATTTTTAATTTTCTTGAAGCGGCGCTATCTTGCACAACTTTTTGCCAGTTTAAAAATAAAATATCGTTTTCATATAATTTACCCCTGTTAATATCGCTTACGGACAAAAGGGCATTTTCTAAATTGTTTTCAAAATACTCATTGAATTTATCTTTACTTTGCATCGCCAAATCATCACTAAAAGTAATCCATATAAAAGCTTTATCGATATTCCATTGCGGAAGATGATTTAAGTTTTTTACGAAATGAGCAATTGTTAGGGTTTTTCCGCTACCAGTAGGGGATTTAAAAACCAATGGTAATTGTCTTTCTTGTTTTTTCCAAAGATGCAGAAGAGCCTCATTTAAGTCATTTACTGCAGTTTTTTGAAAAGGAAGAAGATTAAATGTCGGCATATTAAATAAGATTATAAATTTGTTTATAAATTTCTAAGATTGGCTGAGGGATGGTTTTAACTTTTATATTTCTATCATCTTCAAAATCATTAAAATCAAATTCTTTCTCCCAACTAAAAATATAAACTATCGTAGGTCTTTTAAACTGTTTGACTTTTTTTATGAAATCATCAAATTTATTAAATTCTTCTCTAAAATATATTGCAAGATACTGTTCGTTATTTTCAAAGATTTGCCAGAAGTTATTTGACTCAATTAGATTTAGCGTATTTTCTGCTATTGATAGCATCGCCCCAGCATTATGGGCTAATTCAATTTTATCTGAGTCAGTAGCTTTTAATATATTGTTTTTACCAACAAAAGCAGTTTTAAAGTATTCAATTGAATTACCTAATCCATTTTTGTGATTGTAATATCCTTTAATCACTTTTTTTATTCTTGGATAACAAACTTCAGTCATAATTCGATTTTCATTGTTGGTCGCTAACAATACTTGTCTATTACCTTTATCTTCTTTATTCAACTCTAACACGGCTTGGCCTGTAGTTCCTGAGCCAGCAAAAAAATCTAATACAATAGAATTTTTATTTGAAGCAATCCTGCAAATCTTTTTTATTAGATATACAGTCTTTGGGTAATCAAAGATTGTTTTACCGTCAAAGAAATTTTTTAATTCTTTTTTTGCATTTTCATAATTCAATTCCTTATCATCCCAAATAGATTTAGCTTTCATTCCTTTTTGTTCGCCATCTTTTACGAGATAATCTCTTTCAAAAATATCCCATCTTTCTTTGTTTACAAGGCGACCAAATAGTCTGTCGTGAAATAGCTCAAATTTTTTCTTACCCCATCTCCAACGACCATCCTCACCATTACTTAAAACTGGTAAAGCCTCTTTTGTAAAAATAGTATTTTTTTTCAATGCGACTTCGCCAGTTTTCGGATTAACGTAAATTGGGTAATATAAATTTGGAACATCAACTCTCCTTGAAGCCGCACCTCTTTTTCTTAATCCCATTTCTCTGTAGTTTAGGCCACTTCCGTCTAATTTAGAGTAATCTTTTACTTGGGCATTAGATAATTCTTCGCTGTTTATTTGAACCTTATTTATATTCTTGGCATATGCCAGTAGATATTCGTGCGTGGTGGCTATTTTCATTTGTTGTTTTCCTCTTGGGTTGCTTTGAACTGTTATATTGGCTATAAAATTTTCTGGTAAAAAAATCTCATCCATCAGCAGTTTTAATTGCGCTATTTCATTTTCATCAATACTTACAAAAATAGAGCCTTGCTCGGTGAGTAGGTCTTTCGATAATTCAAGACGTTTTTTCATAAATGAAAGCCAATAGCTGTGTCGTAATGGGTGGTCTGCTGGGACTTCTGTTCCATCTGGATATTCCGCTAAAATTCTTTTATCTTTATATTTAAATCCATCAGTTCCCGTGTTGTATGGTGGGTCGATATAAATAACATCAACTTTTCCTTTGTGAGTGTAGTTTAAGCAAGTTAAAACGTGATAATTATCACCCTCGATTAGTAAGTGTGTTGGTTCTTTATCTTTACTATTGATTGATAGTTTTGATACCTTTTCTAAAATTGGTAATTTGTTTTCAACATCATCTTCAAAGGCTTCTGGAACATCTAACCAAACTAAACCAAAGCGGTTTTGCTTTAATTCTATCGCTTCGTATTTTTCCATTTTCTTTTTCAAACGAGAAATTTCATTTTTTAATTGTTCTTTTTCATTTTCCTCTGGTTTGCGTTTAGTGTTTTGCATAGTTATTTTGTTCTTACTTTTTTTAAGAAAGATTGAAATTCGGCATTATCAATCCGAAAATCTTTACCAAATTTATAGGCTTTCAACTTACCAGACTTAATATATCGGTAAATAGTCATTATATTAAAACCAAGTAGTTCGGCTAATTCTTGGGCGGTGTAAAATTGTTTTTTATCTTCGCTCATAATTTTTTGATTATCTTATAGTTTTTTTGTAGATACATAAGCTCGTCAATTTTGCTTTTTAGTATTTCAGATACTTTAAATTTCTTATACTCTGATAAGTTTTGTTCTTGTAGGCTTAACACTGTAGCCAAAGTGCCGAAGTAATCATTGCTCTTAATGTGGAATTTTAGGTTATCCTCATTTTTGATTTTCATATTGATATTATACTTTACTTTTCTTTACATATCAAGTTTTCAGTCTTGGTTAGTCGGTAAGGCTTAAAATCCCTTAATTCTTGGCGTATATCTTTTATAAATCCCCAGGTTGAGCTTGTAAAAATCTCGCCTTCAAACTGTTTTAAATTTTCTTTTACTGTTTGCCAATCAGCTCGATTGCGCCTGTGGCTATCAATGATTTGTCTAAACCCCTTAATGCCGTCATTGTCTTTGCATAACATATAAAGCCCAACCGCTTTTATTGCCTGTAGAATTTTAGTTTTTGGATATTTCATAAAAATAAGCTGTAATATATATTGTGGACTGCTATTAGTATTAAAGATGAAAAGGTTATTACCAAAGAAATTATCCCAGTAAGAATTGACGATTTTTTTACATAGTTTTTTGCTAAAAATATCTTTAAACGTAGGGTTTGTTTTTTGCTCCAAAAAGTCCATTACATTGTTGAGCTTTTGCTTTAAACTTAGCCTAATCTCTAATCTTAATATCTGGAGTGCCTGTTCGTTTGTTTTTATGTAGTCAAATATAGATAATTGCTGTTTGGTCTGGTCTTTATCAGTAGCCCTTTTTTGTGGTTTTACTAAGTCATTTATTTTATCGTAAATAACGAAAGAATGGGAGCGAGTGTAAAATTGCAGGACTTCGCCGTTATTTCTGTAGTTCTTTTCGTCAAAATCAAAGCGCTTGCTACAGTCTATTTTATTAAGTTCTTTAATTGCGAGATTAGCAGTATATCCTTTACTGAGTGGTATGTTTTTCGATGGATGAAATGATATAACTTCTGAATTTTCGAGGTTAGCACTAAATATCAATACTCCCATTGATTGCAGTCTTTCTCTTAGTGTTTTAATAACTAAATCAAAATCGCCATCATCAAGCTCATCAATGTTATTACCAAAAATTAACTTGGGAGCTGAAAATTCTATCTTTAGAACAAAACGGATACCTCGTTTTATTAGTGTTAGTCTTGGCTTATAAATTTCATCTTTCTTGCTTGGGTTATTTATCCATTTTTTAAAAGGACTTCTTGAACTTAAAATCTGTTCTTTGCTTGCGCCAAAATTTTCATATTTCTGAATATAAAATTTATTATAATCAACTTGTAGTATTACAGTATCCAACATTTCATTACATTTTTAGAAAGTGATTTTTAGGCAAACAGCCTATTCACTTTTTTTATAATCTCATCTTCAATGAGCTTACTTACTTCTTTATTTATTGGATGAAAGATATTTATATCTTTTTCGCCGATTTTCTTTGTAGGGTAGGTTATTCGATAACCGCTCCCATCGAGCTTTTTGTGTATGCCGATTGAGCCTAAGAACAGGCAATCGTCAAACAATACGCTCCCAAAGGCTATTAAGCCGTTATTGGCCTTAATCGGTATTATCTGGACTTCCGTTATCTTCATAAAGATGTGGGTTATTTCGCATATCAATTTCCAAGAGCAACTTAAAAAAGCCAGTCAGATTATGCTTGGCTTCGAGTTGCTCATTGGTTAGTTGTTCGTTTTGATTGCAAATAAAAAATAACCTTAATTTGTTATAAGGTTATTCTATAGAAAATGTGTTTATCTAACTTTACCTAACTTTAACTTATATATTTAGGGTTAATTTGGACTTGTTTTGTGCCTTTTATTAAAAAATCTCTAACGCCTGTTTCTAAGGCTATCATTTTATTTATCTCATCGCTGGCCGTATAAAATTTTAATGTCTTATTTTTAAAATCTTCTTCGCCCCAATCTTCCCAAATTTCATCATTGCTCCAATTATACTTAGGCTTTTTGAATAGGGTATTAAGCAGGTCTTTTTGTATTTGCTTTCTATTAAAGTTAAATTGCTTATCTTCAAAATATAACGTGCCGTCTTTGAACTTGGTGCTTACTCTTGGCTTTGACTGCCTGGGCGATTTTGTATTGCTAACAAGGCTTTCAATTGTAATCGGGGTATCTATAAAATCGACTTTCCAAAAAGCTTCATCGTTCCATTTGTTTATTCTAATTCTCTTATTAAGCTCAAGAAATTTTAAGATTTTAACTACTTCAAAATCTTTATTGCCTAATACGGTAAAAGGTATATTCACGGTATTTCCAACAAGTGGGAGCGTGTTTAGGTGGGCGTAGAAATTCTCGATTTGCTTAGTAAAATATAGGCGACTGGTTAGGGCATAATCTGGTTGGTAGTCTTTAAGTAGGTCATTACTAAAGTCATCTAAAAAAGACTTTATTTCTTTTTCAATGGCGTTTACTTCTTCATCAATAAAGGTTGCTCGTAGGTATATATATTCAGGGAC
Organism: uncultured bacterium; assembly: GCA_903945435.1. Lineage (GTDB taxonomy): Bacteria > Patescibacteriota > Patescibacteriia > Patescibacteriales > UBA12465 > UBA12465. Next base: position 24,844 of record CAJAVM010000022.1, read on the forward strand.
TATATCAAGCAATAAGGCAATATGCTTGCTGTAGTTATCGTCAAAAAATATAGGCTCTCTGGTTTTTTCAAAGGTATATCCATTTGTCTTAAAAAGATTTTCATTTCGCTCTTTTTCGATAATCTGCAACTTCATTATCTCGTCAATTACGGCGCAGTAATAGCCAGCTTCAAGAGGGAATGTTTTATCGTTATTTATGGCGTATTCAACAACCTGTTCCAACATTACGCTCATTTTAAAAGCGCCTATTTGTCTGAGTTTTATTATATTTAAGTCATCGCCTATTCGGATTATATGGCTTAAAACGTATTCGTTTGGGCTACTGTAATCGTTAGTATCTTCAATTTCGCCTATAATTTCTTCACATTTGGATAAGTCGCCCTTTATAAAGTCATTCAGCGTAAAAGCGCTACTTACGCCGTAGCCATCCCGTTCGCCTGTATGATATTTTTCTAACAAAATCAGAATTATCAAAAACAGGTAATCGTTATTGAAATAGTTAAGATTTTGATTGTCTAAATCTTCTTCTTCGTTCATATTCAGTTAGTCATTACATTTTTAATTGAAGAAAGGCTTAAGTAAAAAGTGCCATCTAAAGACTTACTTATTTAACCGTAAATATAAAATAGGCGACTACAGCTATAGAAAGTAATGTAATCGAAAGAGCATAATACCAGGGTATGAAAATAAATAGAGCTATCGCTATAAAAGGAATAAGGCATACAAGAAAACCGAGTAAAGCTCCGATGTTCTGGCTTTTTCTCCAATCTTTAATGACCACTTCTCGCCCAGGCAAGCTCGCAGTAGTTATGGTGCAATATGGTTTATCGTCATTGGGGTCGGTAATTAAACCATCAGCTCTACTTTCTTTTGATATAAGCGTAGGGTAGTAATATGGCGGAGTTAAATCTTTAACTTCGTCAGCGCTAACTTCGCTATTTTTTGGGAGATTATCCATAGATTTATTACAATTTTGTCTACCTTTATATCCTATCATTTTAGAGCAAAATGGCAATCCTCTTGAAAAATACGCAAATCAACGGCTATCTGCTCCCAGTTTAGGGTTCTAAATATGTGCTTAACGGGGAGCAGAGAAAAACGAAGTTTATTCGTTTTTTTTGTTGTCCATGATACAATTTAATAAGAAAATAATTTAATTGTAAAAATATGAAATTTAAACAAAAAATATTATTTATAGTTGCCGGGCTGATTATTATTGGTGTCGGTAGTTTTTATTTATATCAAAAATTTATACAAAAAACATCTGAAGTGTCTAGCGTGGAGAAACCTCTGGTTGTGGAAAAGACTACCGAGGGAGTTATAAATTTTGCCACTTTTAATTGCGCAGAAGATAAAACCATTCAAGCAATATTCTTTAAGGACGGGGTAGAACTTACTTTGAGCGACGGAAGGAACATGTTCATTTCTCAAGTTGTTTCAGCCTCTGGAACGCGTTATGCTAATACCGGCGAATCGTTCGTCTTCTGGAATAAAGGCGATACCGCCTTCGTAGAAGAAAATAATAAGATTACTTTCAATAATTGTTTGATTTTTAATAATTTAGAAACGTCGGCTAAGACTGACGATCGGACTCAAGCACCAGCCCAGATAGCTAATCCGGCCTCGGTCAATTGTTCAAAATTAGGAGGAAATTTAGTTTTTCAGAAACGTGGTGATGGGGGAGAATATGGGATCTGCCTTTTTGAAGACAATAGACAGTGTGAGGAGTGGTCACTTCTACGTGGCGACTGTCCAGTTGGTGGATTAAAGATAGCTGGCTACGAGAATAATGCTGAGATTTTTTGTGTAATCACTGGGGGAAAAATCGAGGGATTAGGTACGGGCGCCTCAATGTGTAAACGAACCGATGGAACACTTTGTGCAGTGCAAGCAAATTTTAACGGGGAATGTCCGGATCCGAATGCCGGAAACACGAAAGCGCAATAAAGGAATGTCAGAGCTCCGACTGCCAAAAGTAATCCTTATTGTGCATTTTTTATTTTCCATTATTGGGTTTACAGCTGCATCACAATTAAAATATAATCAATATAATTTAAAAATACAGCTATGAATTATTTTAAAAAAATATCACTACGCACTATAATCCAATTTTCAATTGTTATTTTAGTGGTAGTCTTATCTTTGATTCATCAGAAGTTAGGAGTGGAGAAAGCAGCTCCGGTCGATGCCTATTGTCCTTTCGGTGCGATTGAGAGCTTATTCACACTAATATTTAAAGGAGAGTTTTTGAAAAGAATTTTTACGAGTTCCTTTATTTTAATGGGGATATTTTTTTTGGCCACCTTATTTTTAGGGAGAGTTTTTTGTGGCTATTTCTGTCCTTTGGGCGCAATTCAGGAATGGCTTAGAAAGCTCGGCAGATTGATGGGCATTAAAAAAGATTTGGAAATTCCTGAAAAATTTGATAAATATTTTAGATATATTAAGTATGCCGTGTTAGCTTTAGTTGTCTACTATTCCTTCTATTTAGGTGATTTAATTTTCAGAAATTATGACCCTTATTCGTCTTTAATGCATTTTGGTGCTGAATTGGAAGAAAAAATATTTGGTTACAGTATCTTGGCTATTATTGTTATCATCTCCTTGTTTTCTAAAAGTCTTTGGTGCCGTTATTTTTGTCCCTTGGGTGCATTTTTTGGAATTATTAAAAAGCTAAGTTTTTTTAGTATAAAAAGAGATAATAAAACATGTATCAGTTGTGGTATTTGTGATAATGTTTGCCCAGCTAATTTAAAAATACAAAATGTCGATGTAATTAATCATGCTGATTGTATTAGTTGCGGAAATTGTGTTACTCATTGCCCCAAAAGTAGTCTTAGTTATAGGATATTAAAGAAACCAATTTCAAAAAAAATATTTCTAGCGATTCTAATAATGCTTGTTATAATTCCTTTAGCGATTGCTCCGTATACATCTTTTTGGAAGACAAAACCAGAATCGAATATTGTTAACTTTAAAGGAGAAATAAATGTTGCTGATATTAGGGGTAGCAACACTTTGCAATATGTCATAGACGTGACAAAAATTCCTTTAGAAGAATTTAAATCAGAATTCAATATGCCAAAAAATGTTGATACATCTTTGAAGCTTAAAGAAATTGGTTCAGTTTATAATTTAATTAATGAAAATAGTGAAAATATTGATACTGAAGATTTTAGAAAATTTATTGAATATTATATTGCAAACGGAAGTAAAATAAAACAGGAAGAGGCTAACCATTTGCAATCTAAATGTCCATTTGAAGAAGAAAACTGTGAATTCCCCGGTAAATGCGGTCGCTATACTGATTCAAATAAAGACAAGCTTTGCGATTATTCTCAGTAATTAATCTAACCAGGCCAATACTATTCTTGGAACACTATCTAATTTTAGCCATTAACGTCCGAAAACTATCCCTCCAGGCGAGCAATAGATTAAGCGAGGTTAAAGACTCGTTTTTTCTTTTATTTTCGCCTAATTTTAATGGTTCTAACCTAGCTAATTCAGAGTTAAATTTTTCGATGTTATTTCTGTTTTTTTGTCATCTTTTTCTTTTTTATTTTACGAAAACCTTAAATATTGGTACTATTTATACAATGATTA
>CAJAVM010000023.1 GCA_903945435.1 uncultured bacterium
AAAAATAAGATAAAACAACTAAAAATCAGGTAATTACTGTGCTGCCAGTAACCCAACCAGTACTCCAAGAAAGTTGAAGATTATACCCTCCAGTTGGTCCGGCTAAATCTAAAATCTCACCCGCTAAAAATAGGTTAGAAATAATTTTGGAGCACATAGTTCTAGAATCAACTTCTTTCAAATCTACGCCACCCCTGGTTATCATTGCCCTATTAAAACCTTCAATAGATTTAACATTTAAATTTACATTACTGATTATAGGTGCCAAAGACTTTCTTTCTACCTTACTAAGAGAATTAGCCATTCTTTCTTGATCAATCCCGGATAAAAATAACACTAATTCAACGATTCGAGAAGGCAGCATTCCCTCCAAACTATTTTTGAGAAACTTATTACTAGCCGAAACTAACTTTAAGACTTCTTTATCTATATCTTCTAAAGTTTTCCCTGGCTGCAAAACTATTTCTATTCTAAAATTCTGCGCAAATTGAAAATCGATATGACGACTAATATTTAAGGCGGCAGGCCCACTAAGACCAGCGGCAGTAAATATAATCGGCCCCTGCTCCGTAGCAATTTTTTTATTTTTATAAAATAGATTTAAAATAACATTCTCTAAACTCAAACCTTCCAAATCTTTAACAAACTTTTCTTTAACTAAAATAGGAGTAAGCGCTGGGCTTAAAGGCTTAATTGTATGACCGAATTCTTTGAGCCATCTGTAACCATCGCCACTCGAACCGGTACCTGAATATGACAATCCACCCGTTGCAATTAAAAAATTATTGGCCGATATTTCTTGCCCGTTCGTTAAAATTATTTTTTGTATCTTGTGATCCTCTAAAACAAAATCTTTCACTTCACTACTTGTTTGTATAAGACCGCCATTTTCTCTAATACCGTTGACCAAAATTCTTAAAATATCATTTGCAGAATCACTAACTGGAAAAACTTTATTATCATTTTCAGTTTTTAATTTTACGCCACGATTTTCAAAAAAAGCAATTATCTCCGTAACTCCAAATCTACTAAAAGCGGACAACAAAAAACGACCATCTTTCCCGAAACTTTCAGCCATTAACCGGTAATCAGGAATATTATGAGTAAGATTACAACGTCCACCGCCAGTAATTAATAGCTTAACACCTAGGCGCGGATTTTTTTCAATCAAAATAACCTTACGACTTAGTTCGCTCGCTCTATGTGCGGCCATCAGACCAGCCGGCCCTCCACCAATAATCGCTAAATCGTATTTCATAAAACTAATAAGCGTTTTGCTCTAAACTTGCTAAATCTTTTTTAATCGCCTCAACTAAAAGCTCTGGGTTAGCAAATTTTTCCAACTCTCTAATTTTCCCTAAAACTTCTACCTTTAATTCTTCGCCATAAATATCACCCGAAAAATCTTTAATTAAAATTTCTAAAGATACGGCCTCGCGAAATACATCTTTAAAGCCAAAATGCATTAAACCAAAGTAAGTTTTATTATCAAAATTAATTTTTACCGCATAAACACCGTGAGCGATATCTAAATCAACTTTATCTAAATTAGCTGTTGGATAACCTAAGAGCTTTCCTCTTCCCTGGCCATGAATAACGCAACCAGAAAAAATTGTTTTTTTAGGACGCCCTAAAATAGAAATCTTAAAAAAAGCAATTAGTAAAATTCCAAGAGCAATTAACTGCGGAATATTAAGAAAATTATGATTAAAAAAGTAGTCTAAAACTAACGCGGAAAATGGCCAAAATAATTCTAAGACAGTTGCTGCCGAAGCCGGGACTCTACGCAAACCAAAATAATAAATAAACATCGAACCAGCGCCAGAAGTTAAAACAATTATACCGAGCAGGCTCCATTGCTCCAGACTTACCATCCCAAAATTTTTAAAAGGAACACTAACGGCAATAAGTAAAAAAGCGAGCACTGAAGTTAAGCCAAAACGCAAAGCCGCAACCGCTTTATAATCAAGATGATTAGAAATTCGTTTCCCGAAAACCGTCGAAGAACCAAAAGCAAAAGCGGCAATAAAAGCAAACAAAGCACCATTATGAGCCCAATCAATATTTGCAAAACTTAAACCAGTTTTTGCGAAAGCAATAAAATAACTAGCCATAATTGCAACAACTGCCCATTTATAAAAGCGCCTATCTAACTTTTCCTTAAGAATCAGGCGCGCAAGCAATAAAGCAAAAATTGGTTGTAATTTTTGTAAAATAACTACAGTCGCAAAACTTACTTCACCATCCATCGCCGCAAAAAAGGCTTTAGTAATAAATATTGTTCCGATTAAACCACCAAACATACTAACCCAACCTAAAGCGAGCCAACTTTTTGTGCTAAGTGCTTTAATCTTATGCCAATACATAAAAATAAAAGGGCTCAACACAATGAAACCTAAGATATGTTCTAAAAAAACAACCAGCTCCGCTGGGAGAACATAAAATTTAGGACGAATAAACAAACCATCAATACTCCAAAATAGTGCCGCTAGCATAATCGCCAAAGAACCGGCAATCTGTCCTGATTTCAAACCTAATTTATTATTAATAGACATAAATTATTTCCCAAGTAAAAATAAATATAAAAAATATACTAAAGCAACATTCTCTAACATTAAAATCGGGATACCAATCAAAAAATACCATTTACGCGTTTTATGCCTAAAAGCAAACATTCCAACATAAACACCAAAACTTCCCAAGGCTGTTGCTAAAAAGAATAGCATCCCCTCAGAAATACGAGAAGAACCAGGTTTAGCGGATTTAATCTTATCAACCAACATTATGACAAAAGACAATAGATTTATCGCTAAAAAGAATCCCAGAATGTATGATAATTGGCTATTAATAAACATAAAAAATCAATTTACCTAATATGTAAATTCTAAAATACACTTTACCATTAATTACATAAAAAATAAACCAAATATTGCCTTAAACTGGGTCTTAGCATATCATATCCTTATATATGTCTATCCTTTTACAGGCGAGCAATTTAAGCAAAGAATACAGCGGTCAGAAAATATTTTCCGACCTTTCTTTTGCTATTTCCGAAAAACAAAAGATAGGAGTAATTGGAAAAAATGGTGCCGGTAAGTCAACTCTCTTCCGTATTTTAACTGGCGAAGAAAAAGCTGATAATGGCGAAATCATAATTCATGAAGATGCTAGTATCGGCTATTTAAAGCAAAACAACGACTGGAATATAAATGAAAGTGCACTCGATTATCTCGTGCGGCAAAGCGAAAAGCCGGAATGGCGCGCTCAACAAGTAGCTAGTAAATTTGAATTAGACAATGTGAAGCTTAGTCAAAAAGCAGAAAGTCTTTCTGGCGGCTGGCGTATGCGCTTACGTCTCACGGCCATGCTTTTAAAAGAGCCAAATTTATTTCTGCTTGATGAACCAAGTAATTATTTAGACCTCAACACTTTAATTCTATTAGAAAATTATTTGCGTGCTTATCGCGGTAGCTTTTTAATTATTTCTCATGACCGCGAGTTTCTCAAACGTACATGCCAGGAAACAATCGAAATATCTAAAACTGGTTGCTATCATTATCCGGGGAATATCGAGGCCTACCTAGCCTTCAAAGAACAAAAACTAGGAACGTTAATTAAGGCTAATGAAAGTCTGGAAAGACAACAACAACATTGGCAAGAATTTGTTGATCGTTTTCGCTATAAAGCTTCTAAGGCCAAACAAGCTCAAGCAGTCATTCGTAAAATCAGTAAGCTTGAAGAAAAAAGAATTACTATCGAACATGAAGCTGGTATAAATAGGATAACCATTCCAATGGTTGCCAAGAAAAATAACTTCGCTTTAAAAATCAACAATTTAAATATTGGCTATGGTAATAAAGTAATAGTTTCTGAAATAGACTTTGATTGTCGCTCTGGAGAAAAGCTAGCTATTTTAGGTTTAAATGGCCAAGGAAAGACTACCTTAATTAAAACCCTAACCGGACGAATCCCGGTAATGAGCGGCTCTTTTAATTTTGCCGCTAACACACGCTTAGTCTATCATGGCCAAGAAGAAATGGACGCGATGAACGGACAAGAACAAGCTGGTGATTTTATTCGTCGCGTAGCCTCGCCTGATTTAAAAACTGAAGCCGTATTAAAAATGGCTGGTGATTTTTTATTCAGAGAAGAAGAATTAAAAAAACCAATTTCCGTTTTATCGGGTGGCGAACGGTCAAGATTGCTTTTAGCTGGCCTACTACTTTCTAAACCTGATATTTTAATTTTAGATGAACCAACCTGTCATCTTGATTTTGAAACAACTGAAGCATTAGCTCGTGCTCTGCAAAAATTTAATGGAACAGTATTTTTTGCAAGCCATGATAGAACCTTCTCTAGCTTAGTAGCAACTGGAATCGTGGAAATAAATAATGGCCGCGCTAAACGTCGCCACGAAGAATATGAAGAATACGTTTCAAGACTAGAAAAAAAATTATGGAAACAAGCGGAAACTGAAGAAATAGTCCCCGCTGAAAATAAATCAGTTGATAGAGAGCGCTATTTAGAAAATAAAGCGCGACAGAAAAAAATTTTATCACTAGAACGAGAACTAGAAAAAATGCATACCTATAAACAAGAGCTAATGGAATATTTTTTAGAACATTATAGCGATTACAAATCAGAGAAAGTCCAAGAACTAGAAGATATTAAAAGATTAATTGAAGATAAAGAAGAAAGATGGTTAGCCTTAAATACTGAATTAGAAAATGAAAATCAAAAATAGAAAACAAAAAACACAGAGAGATAAATCTGTGTTTTTTAGAAACAAAAAAACAATGCCGAATACTTAATTGTTTTTCGCTATTTTATTTTTACGAATAAACTTTATTCCTCGCAAACCAAGAATAGTTAAGCCAATTATTACAACTTTTAAAAAATAAAAATCGTGCAAATTGATAAAATTTATAGTCATGGGGGTCATTCTTCCTGTAAGCCAATGAACTAAAATGCTAAGCGGCAAAGTTAAAAATAACCAATTTATTTTTGGTATTTTTATGCCTAGTTTTAAAAATAATCTAGATAATAAAGGAGATAATAAAAAAATTCCTAAAAACGAAACCGCAAAATCAAAAATAGCATACTCACCTAAACGAAACTGCCTTAGGAATTCGATAGAACTCATATTATTTAATCTTAAATATTAATTACTAAAAGGATTAAAGTTGGTTTTATAATCATAGAAATCTTCACCTTCCCTGCTTTTCAAAAATTTAACAATTTTATAAGTAAGCGGCGTAAATAAGATTTCAATCAAAGTTTTAAAAATATAATTAGAAATAATCAAAGTAATGAGCAAAGAAGTTGGCAAAATTCCGGCAAAGGCAATCACCACAAAAATTAAACTATCAATAAATTCGCCTACTAAAGTTGAGCCAACAGTTCTAGTCCAAAGCCATTTTCCTTTGGTTAGAATTTTCATTTTTGCCAAAATAAAAGAATTTATAAATTCACCACAGAAATAAGCTACCAGGCTAGCTAAAATAATCCTTGGTGTTGAACCTAAGATTAGATTATAAGCATCTTGGTTGTTCCAGTCAGACGCAGATGGTAATTTACCGACCAACATTAATACTAGAGCCATCATTAAAGCCGAAAAAAAACCCAACCAAATTACCTGTTTTGATTTTTTATAACCATACACTTCAGTTAAAATATCTCCAAAAATATAACTAAGCGGAAAAAGCAGAGTCCCGCCGTCAAATGTAAACCATTTTAAATCAACTATTTTTGTTGAAGCGATATTAGAAATCAAAAGAACTGAAACAAAAAATACGCTGATAACGCTAAAATATTTATAAGATTTTTCCATATAACTTAAGCGGAGTGAACAAGTATTTAATAAATAAGACTTCCCTGTTTTTTATAAGATTTCTTTTTAATATTTAATTTTGCTTGTTCAGATAAAAGTAAAAGCTCTTTATCATAAGAAAATATTTGCGGATCAAGCTTATAGGCCATATCATTAATACCTAAAAGATATAAACCATCTAAACTAGTTAAACGCGATAAAGCAACATAGCCCATACCATAACCGAAAGAACGGCTTAAATCAATCTCAGCCCTATCTAGAGTCATGCCCTGACTTTTATGAATAGTAATTGCCCAGGCTAAGCGAAGTGGAATCTGAGTAATCTTAGCAAGCACTCTATTATCATCATCGATGGTCCAGCTATCCGGTATTGCTAAAATTATTTCACCAGAATTTAAACGCACAAAAGGAAAACCGCTATCATCAAAATCGACTATAACGCCCATACTTCCATTAACATAAACGGTTTTATCTTCTTTAAATTTATTTTTTACAAACATAACCAATGCTCCTTTTTTCAAAATTAAATCAGCCGGAGCTAAACAATTTTTCTTTAAAGACTCAACTAATTTTTTCTCACCATCACTGGTCATGCAATAAGAAAATTTAGGCGCGTCTATTTTTTCAAGTTCAGCATTATTGATTGCATCGACATCGGCATTATGAGTAAATAGGCGAACTGGTTTTATTCCCTCCTTCAACTTCTGATTCATTCTTCCCTTTAATAATTCAACTATATCGGGACCAACATTATCATTTCTTAAACTTTTTAAAACTTGAGAAATTTTTTTATCATTTTGACGATGTTGTTCATCTAAATAACAAATCCTTAAATCCATTTCCGACCACACATTCGCTTTATATACAAATTCTGCTTCGTCCGTTCCCGAAGATATTGGTGGAAGTTGAAAAAAATCACCAGACATAATAATTTGAATACCCCCAAACGGTAAAGGATTTTTTTAAAAGCCTGACAAACATCATCAATAATGTCTAAACGATGAGCATGTAACATTGATATTTCATCTATCACTAAAACCTCGGTCTTTTCAAACTGTTTTTTTAAATACGGTTTTTTAGTAAGCGCTTTAATCTCACTCGGGCTTAAAAGATCTTTAATGCCTATTCCTGCCCAAGAATGGATAGTCCGTCCACCAATATGAGTGGCGGCGATTCCGGTTGAGGCAGTAATTGCAACGCCAATATTTTTCTTTTTCAAGTAAGCGATATATTGATTCAATAAAAAAGTCTTCCCGCTTCCTGCCGGTCCCGTTAACAGAACATTATGTCCCGCCTCTAAAATAGCTAATGCCTCTTTTTGTTTCATAGTCTTAAGTATAGTATGAAAACCGTTGTATAAGCAAAAAAATCCCCGCTTGTCGTTAAACAAACGGGGATAAAGTAGTATGGTACAAATTTTTTATTTTTTGATGCACCACTGATAGGCATTCTGAGTCATCTGCATCCAAGGAGAAGCTTTTAATTCGTGCTTCCACTTTTCTGGCATATAGGCCCACTGCCATTTCAAGAAAGTCCTTTCCGGATGAGGCATCATCGCTAAATGACGACCACTCTCATCACAAATTCCAGCAATGCCCAATGGCGAGCCATTAGGATTAAACGGATATCTTTCAGTAACTTCAGCATCATCATCAACATAACGGATAGGTGCCATGTGATTTTCATTAAGAACATGAATAAGGGACTTATCGCCATAGAAGCGGCCTTCACCATGTGCTGACCAAATTCCTAATACCGAACCAGACATGTTTTTAAGCATGATGGCATCGCTCTTCAGAATTTTAATGGTTGTAAAACGTGATTCAAATCGGCCAGATGTATTCTTAATAAATCTAGCTTTTTTAATATCAGTCGTACCTTTAAAAGGAACCCAACCAAGCAAAGCGGCTAGCTGGCAACCATTACAAACACTGAGTGAAAAAGTATCAGGACGAAAATAAAATTTGTCGAACATCTTTTTCAATTCTTGGTTAAACAAAATAGTCGCTGCCCAGCCTTTAGCCGAATCGAGCACGTCGGCATAACTAAACCCGCCAACAAAAGCAACTCCGCGAAAATCAGCCAAATCAACTTTCTTGTTGATTAAATCATGCATGTTAACGTCCCAAATTTCGAAACCAGCTTTAGCAAAATACGAAGCCATTTCCCTATCTCCATTGGAGCCTTCTTCGCGAATGATTGCGACTTTAGGTTTTACAGTGAGTTCAAGAATTTCTGGTTTCGTTTTTTCCGGCGTGAATGAAAGTGTGTAAGGACAAGATTGGCGAACAGAAATTGATCGTCTCTCTTCCTCAACACATTTAGGATTACACTGAAGCTTGTCTAGTTGATGACTGGTCATCTCCCATTCACTGCGCAGATTTTCCATAGTATCAGATACAATCGGTAGTAAAGTTTTAAGATTATAAAGTTTAATAAAATCTTTACTACTCGTTTCTCCAATCCGATGGCACATATCAACGACATTATCACCAATGATATCAGCAAAAATCGACACGATTTTGTCTTCATTCTCTGGAAGATATTCAATCAACCAACCAACCTCTTCGGTAAAAAGTTCAGGAATTTCCTGAGACTGATTGATATTAAGTCCTCCCTTAAAACCACAGTTTCCAGAAAACAACATTTCCAATAAAGTAACGATCATGCCGCCATCACTAATATCATGACAAGACAGAATAAGTTCTCTGTCTATCATAGCCTGCACAGCATAAAAAGCTGGTAGAAGTTTTTTAGGATCAACATCCGGACATTCATCTCCCAACTTTCCAAAAACCTGGGCAAAAGCTGAACCACCCAAACGACGTTTTCCACCGGAAACATCGATGCGCATAATATAGCTATCTCCTGGCCGTTTAATGTCCGGAGTAACTTTTTTAGTAATGTCCGGCATCGGCGCATAGGCAGAAATAACTAACTCCATCGGTGATTTAATTAGTTTAGTTTCGTCACCATGTGGATAATGAACTTTTGTTGCCATTGATAAGCTATCTTTTCCGCCATCAACTGCAATTCCAAGTTCAATCATGAAATCGCGCATAGCCGTAGCCGCCTTGTACATCCGTGCACCTTCGCCCGGAAGTTTAGGCGCAGCCATCCAATTAGCCGAGCACTTGATTGATTGAATATCGTAAATCAAGGCACCCGCTATATTAGTAATTGCTTCTGCTACTGCCATTCTGGCGCCAGCTTCAGGATTAACCAGCATCTTTATTGGTTGTTCACCAATAGAAATTGCTGCTCCAGTATAAGCGCCTTTATCGTCTCGGAAATGACTCTGAGAAATTATAGCTACATCGGAAACGGTCAGCTGAGGCCAACCGCAACATTGTTGCTGAGCAATAAGCCCAGTTACGCTTCTGTCGCCCTTGTTAGTTAAAAATCTTTTTGAACCAACGGACGGCAATCTCAGAACTCTTTCTAAGCCAGTTAAACCATTCATTGTTCCTCTGAACTCAGATATATCAAGCGGTTTTAAAGCAAGCGGAATGTTTTCCGAGTAAAAAGTCTTTTGTGGCATGCCACCTAAGACCGCGTTCAACTCCATCTCAACCGGATTCTCATCAAGATTTTTGCTATCGCGAACAGTAAAAATTCCGTCCCCGGTTACATCACCGAGAATTTCACAGTTTACTTTTTCACGTTCACAAATACTCATGAATAATTCCAAATGTTTTGGCCGAATGAGTAATCCGTTTCTCTCTTGGAACTCACATACCCAAATTTCTAATACCGATAAAGTCGGGTCGCCTGATTTGATATTGCGAATATTGATACGGCCGCCAGCATGCTCAACCAATTCTTTTAAGACATTGGCTGGACCGCCCGCGCCCTGATCATGAATACTCACAATCGGATTACTCGCCCCCATTTCTACACAAGCACGAACCACGCGGTTCATTTTTTGTTCCATTTCAGCATCCCCACGTTGCACAGCATTAAAATCCAATTCGGATTTATTTTCTCCTTGCATTAATGAAGAAGCGGCTCCACCACCAAATCCAATCCGATAAGCAGGACCGCCTATCTCAATGATAACCATTCCTTCTTCAGCGTCTTCCTTTTCCAAATGATCATCATGAATTTGTCCAACGCCACCGGTAAACAGAATGGGTTTCAACCATTCGTAGCGAGTTCCATCCGGTAAACATGATGCTCCGGCTCGAACAAAACCTTGAATGACCGGCTCACCAAACTCATTCCCGTAGCGTGTAGTTCCATTTGATCCAAAAATCAAAATGTCTTTAGCGCTGGCAAGATTTTTAGGATAAGGAAAATAATCTTGCTCCCAGGGAAGCTTGTAGCCTTCAAGCAAAAGATTTCCGACTGCATAACCAGCTGTTCCAGCGATTACTAATCCGCCACGTCCAGTTGCCTGAACATCACGAATGCGCCCACCGGTTCCAGTTTGTGCGCCGGGAAAAGGAGCAACTCCAGTCGGGAAATTGTGAGTTTCCGCTGTAAACAGCAGATGATAAGTCACGTCTTCTTCAACGAACTTAGAAGCTTGCCCCGGTCTTTCCGGAATAAGAGTCCAGATTTCGAACCCTTCAAGTACGCTTGAGTTGTCGCGAAATGCAACCAGGCTGTTGTTTGGATTAGCACTAAACGTTGATTTAACGATGTCCATCAAAGTCTCTGGCATTTCCACACCGTCGATCACTTGTTTACCTTTGAAATAGCCATGGCGAGAATGTTCGCTATTGGCGTTATTCAAATCCATAATCTCTACAATCGTGGGATTACGGTTACAACGGCCGACAAAGTAATCATAGTAAGCTTGTTTGTCTCGTTGATCCATTGATAAACCATCAATTTCATCAAACGCGGCTAAGCCTTTTTTGAGTAAATCAACCTCATAAACTTCTTCTGGAACTTGTCCCGTCGAAAAAGTTTTTAGAGGTTCAGGATAAAGACATTCAGTCATTCTATCAAAAGGAGCTTCGTCTCCTACAATTCGCCTTGATACTTCAAGGCGCGTAATCTTTTCATCCAAGCCACAGCTTTTCAGAATTGACAGAGCATTAGTATTGAAAGGGGTCGCAACATTTAAGCGCGGACCAACTTCAACAACTTGAGCGCCACTATCCAGCGAACTCTTGGTAGATAAATTCCAAGATTCGAAGGTCTCAGCCAGAAGCCACTTTAGAGTTTTTAATTCTTGTTCTGTTAAAAACTTGTTTGTTTCAATATTGAAACAAACTTCACGAACTCCCTTTTCTAAAGGGCGGTACAAATGCATAACCTTTGTTGTTGTCATGTTTCCTAATTTAGGTGAATATTAAATATTAAATTATTAAAGAAAATGCGAATAATTGCCGAATTAAATACAATTAGGCATCATCACAAATTACCCCAAAAGACGAAAGAAGTCAAATAAAAAAAGACCCATCCTCCGAGTCTTCTTTTAATTTTATATTTGCACGGGATGAGGGAATCGAACCCCCGCCAGCGGTTTTGGAGACCGTTATACTACCACTATACGAATCCCGCAAAAATACTCCTAAAATAGGAGTATTTGTATTATAACAATTTAAATACTCTTGTCTATATGCATTATTACAGCCTATTCTTCCCCATCAAACCCCTCTTTCTTAATCTTCATTTCTTCGCCGCAACAAATAATTTTTCCGCCACCATCGCGAACGAATTTTACTTCATTCCCGCAAATACGACAGAAATAAGTTTTGTTTGTTCTTTCACTCATATATTTATAATTAGTATGTTTCTACAAAAACTTCGAAGTGAGCGCGTGGATGAGAGCAGGCCGGGCAGACTAATGGAGCCTCAGTTCCCTCGTGAATATGACCACAATTATTACATTTCCAACGCTTTACTTCAGGCTTTTTAAAGACTTCATCGTTTTCTAAATTGGCCAACAACTTTTCATATCTTGTCGCATGAGCCGCTTCGACTTCGCCAACTTCTTTAAAAATCTTAGCGATATCTGGATGACCCTCTTCTAAAGCATCCTTTTCCATTTGCGGATACATCACACTTGTCTCATGTCTTTCGCCCTCAATAGCTGCTTTCAAATCTTCCTTGACATCGTTGCTAATATAGCCCAACTGCTTAGCCCAAAGCTTAGCATGCTCTTTCTCATTTCTAGCAGTTTCTTCAAAAATATTTGCAATCTGCTCATAACCAGCCTTACGTAAAATACTAGCAAAATAATCATATTTATTCCTAGCCATTGATTCGCCGGCAAAGGCGTCTTCTAAATTCTTCTTAGTTTTTGGTCCTAACATATTTTTATAATTAATTTAAATTATATAGATGTTATTTTTTAAGCTTTTTTTCTTTTTGTTCCATTTCTTCTAAATCACAATTCTCTAAATCACTACAAAATTCCATAGCATAAATATGGAATATTGTAACTGCTAAAGCAATAATAAGTGGACCCAAGACAACTCCCCAAAAACCAAACATTGCGATGCCACCTAAAATAGCAAACAAAACAAAAATTGGATTAACCTGAGCCTTGCCTTTAATCATATAGGCTCGAATTACATTATCAATAGTCCCAATAATTAAGCCTCCCCAAAGAAGAATAAAAAATCCTTGCCAAATTTGTCCGG
Source organism: uncultured bacterium (assembly GCA_903945435.1). Classification (GTDB taxonomy): domain Bacteria; phylum Patescibacteriota; class Patescibacteriia; order Patescibacteriales; family UBA12465; genus UBA12465. The sequence goes on from CAJAVM010000023.1 coordinate 12,430, forward strand.
TTAACAGATAGTATATACCAACAGGAACATAAAAAATCATCGACCCTAAGTAAGGCAATAATGATAAAATCGCAATTAAAACACCAGCTAAAAATGCCGGGAAGCCAACTACCGCAAAACCAATTGCGCCGACAACTCCTTGTGCGGCAGCAGTAACAAAAGTTGAGATAAAAGTAGTATAACTTACCGCACGAAATTTCTGAAAGATTTCCTTATCATATTTATTAGGTAATGGCGATAAATACATTATTTTTTGCAACATGTTTTTTCCATCAACAAAGAAGAAAAACATCGCTAAAATAATTAATAATAAAGATACAATAAAATTAGCAGTTCCTTTCACCACTAACGTCGCACCTGAGATTATCCAGTTACTTGAACTTTCTAGAATATTCAACGCGAAAGCTTTTACATTTTCATTTTTTTCTCCAAAACTAACAATATCAAAATTCTTTAAAAAACTATTACTAAACATCTCCGACCTAAAAACATCATTTACATCATGATTTTCAAAAAAAGAAACGGTTTGAGAATAGGCAATTACAGATTTCTCAGCCGCGTAAGTAAGCCCCTTAATCGCCGGAACAACAATTAAAATTATTAAAAACAAACACATAATAAGGGCTGACAGATTTTGCCTCCCTTTTAATTTCTTTACCAACAGTTCATACGGACGATAAAAAATAGATACCAAAATCATAGCGACCATTATTTCCGTTAAGAATGGCTTGAATACTAAATAGCAGCCGACTATAACCAAAAATACCAGAATCAGAAGAAACGGTTTAGTTAGACTTTTTGTCATATGAGTTGTAATTTTTGACCGCACCCTGTTTAAGGGTTGGGGAAGCAGACAAAAATTTGATTATTTAGTCTCTTTATGAAGCGTGTGAGTTTTGCATTTATTGCAATACTTTTTCATTTCTAAACGCTCTTTTAGAGTCTTTTTGTTTTTGTGAGAATGGTAGTTAGTAGTTTTACAAACTGTACATTCCAATTTCATCATGTTGTCTTGGGACATATCTGTTTTCGTCGTTCGCTTTTAGGTAACTTCCAAAGCCGAACAGACTTTTAAATTATTATTTACCCTCTTACAATATATAAAAACCCATTAAAAGTCAAATATTATCGCAAAATTAGGCTAGTTCTGACAATAACCACAATAATGTGTTCCCCGCCCAGCTAATTTAGTCTTAATTATCTCTTTTTTACAAGTTGGGCATGGTAATTTGCCGCGGCCATAAACATTGAGTAATCTGGAAAAATTCCCCTTGCGACCCGAGGAGTCGACGTAATTATTAAAGGTTGTCCCTCTATTTTCAATTGCTTTCTTTATTATTTTATTAATTGATTGGTATAAGAGCTTAATTTCACTCTCGTTTAAACTACCAGCTAGTCTCATTGGTCTTATTTTTGCTAAAAATAAAGATTCATCAACATAAATATTTCCTAAGCCGGCTATCATTTTTTGATCAAGTAAAAATGCTTTAATATTTTTTTTCTTATTTCTTAATTTTTCCGTTAAATATTTTACCGATAATTTTAGCGACAACGGTTCTGGTCCATAGCCCTTCGCAATAATTTTTTCTAACTCAAGCTCATCAACAATTTTCAAATAACCAAACTTACGCAAATCATTAAAAAATAGTCTATCACCATTTTTAAATTCAATAATGATTCTAGTGTGGCGATTTGGTAATTCCCCTCCTACTGAAGACTCAAAGGAATCTTCGCTTAGGCTATGCCCACCAACGGTTTTCTTTCCCTTGCTTACTAGTATAAGTTGGCCCGTCATTTTGAGATGAACTAATAGATGCAGCGATTCATTTTCTCCGTTCTTTTGTTTTATTTTTAAAATTAAAAGTTTTCCGATGCGATTTATTTCTTCAATTTTATGACCCTCAAGTGCCTTAACAAAAAAAGCCGCCTTATTCTTTGCGGTTTTTAAATATAAAATTTTTACAGCCACAATTTCGGAGCCGATAATACTTTCGACCAAATCGCGACGAATAGTTTCTACTTCCGGAAGTTCTGGCATAAGATGAAACTTAAAAAGACAACAGAAGAATAATAACAATTGTTAAAGCTAAAATTCCGATAGCGAACATCTTAGCTAGTCCAATTCCGATTTTATCAGGATTAATAATTGGCATAAATGTGGGCCGAGAAGGATTCGAACCTTCGAAGGCACAAGGCCAGCAGATTTACAGTCTGCCCCAGTTGACCGCTTTGGTATCGACCCATTTACTTGTACAACGTAAAAAGATTGGCCCAGGGCAAATCGATTACTGCTTAATAATAAATAAATTATTTTTTCTTGTCAAACTAGGACGAAATGTTATTTTCTAATCCCCTCGATTAGAACTCTTACTAGTCCATAAGCCGAAAAAACAACAACTAAGCCGATAGCTGACCAGACAATAATATCTCTTCCCTTTTTAACTTTTTCTGAATTACCAGAAGAAGTCATCCAGGTTATACCGCCATAAACAAACATAAGTAAAGCGATAGAGCCGACTACCCCTAGAACGGAATTAATAATTTGACCAATTAACTCTTGAGGCGTATTCACTTTCAAGGGATTTACTAAACAATTCGGAGCATCAGCTGCACAGCCCTCTGTCTGAGCAAGAACTTGAGGTATCATCACGAAGCTCATCATCAAAGTTAATAAAAACGCACTCAAAATAATTTTTTTCATAAAAATAGTTTTTTTATTTCTACGATTATTATATCAGGGTTTTTAAAAATAAAAAAGGGATGATTGTAAGTCATCCCTTTTAGAAAGTACGAATCGCGATTAGGCGACCGTTAGTGTTACAACGTCTCCTGTTTGAGAAGATAATTGGAACACTGGTCGTTCGCGATGCTGAAGTTGCAAATTAGGATTTGCCTGAATAGGAGATTCTCCCGGAAAAATAATTTGGTAGTTGTAACTACCGGAAGAAAGACTGTATCTAGCACATCCTGATCTTGAAGGAACTATCACGATGTTATAAGGAGTTACTCCTTTAACATTAATCTGATAGACACCTTTGGTGAAAATGGAGTCTCTTGGTGAGACTACTGCAGAAATTGGTTGATTTGTTCGTGGCTGATTAACCGGCAAAAGACTTTCATCTTTTGGGGTAATCTCACGTGGATTAGCAGTCATAACATATTCTGCTTCAACCCAATACTTTTTCCCGTTAACAAACGACCCATTAGCTTTTGCTAACTGAATCTGCGCAAAACCTTGGCCATCGATTTCTTTAATCTCTTGCTTATGGCTAGCGAATTTAACAATTGTACCTCTCTTAAGAATAATTTCTTCTTCGGTTAATATTTCCGAATCAGACTTTTTATCCTTCAAAAGGGTGTAGAGAATATTAACATCTCTAAGAACTACGCCGTAAGTAACTGCGGCGTCAGTTTCGTTGTTAATAGAACCTCTATCTTTCGCTGTATTTGCCCGCTTACTCCATGACTGAGCATATCGAACTGTCGAACGGAAATCTTCAGGAAAGAAGTGTTTCCAAGCAACAGTAAGGCACATCACAACCACTAGAGGAAAAACGATTTTGTCCAAGGCATTAATCCTGGTTGTAACACCAAGAAGAATAAATCCTATGAGAGCGGCTCCCATGAGTGAGCGAAAAGTAATAATATCCGGACACATCAAGCCCAGAAAACCCACAAAGGCAACCCAAGCAATAATCATTTTCAGCAGTTTTGGAATTACTAAATTGTTGATGCGAAATAATTTCAAAACTATTCCAGCGGGCAACCAAGCAAGTAAAACCAAAGTGAGTGCGAGTACAAACGCAAAGGCGGTAAAAGCCGGAGCGTTGATAATCAGAGCAACGATAATTAGTACGAGCGCGAACAAAGTAGTTCCGGCAAGAATTAAGGAATAAATTCCGATAACTCTACCAATAACTCTAACGGCATTTACTAACCAGGCGGAAACGGCGGGAAAAGCGGCGGCTATAAGTAATGCGATAGCCTGAAGCGTATCGCCAAGCCATCTACGGAAATCCCTTGAAAAAATCAACAGGCCAATTAATATGACCAATACAATAGCGATAATAATCATGAAGTTCATAATCTGTGTTTTTTGATTTTTTTTGTTTTGTTACATTTTTTTACATTAACCCTCTGGACTTAGCCAAGCGAACGAAATAAGAATCCTTTTGAAAGTAGGATTTAGAGTCGTCGGTGAATTCATTCCACCCATCTTTAATTCCCTTTTCGAGGGCGGTATCAGTTTTTGGCTGTTCAACCGGTGACATAACGTCGGCCCACATTTTAAATTGTACTTCTTCCATTGTTACCAAGGTTTTTATAAACGCCTTAGTATCATCTTTAGAGCCAACTTCAAGGGCCAATATTTTCTTTCGTTGTTTTTCCGGCAAAGATTGAACCAAGCCAGTAAAACCTACGAGTTCATCTTTCGTAAGCGATGTCATCGCAAACGAAATCGGGAACGAGCCAGCGGCGGCTTTTTCAGAACTAGTATTCTTAAGCTTATCGCCGTCGGAATACTTTTCTTTAATTGTCCGCGCCACTTCAGCACTGAGTTCAGCGACGATATCGTCAGCGTACTCAGGCATGTTTGTGACTTGTAAAATCAATGTTGTTACTGCCGGGGCTACTTTGCCCCAATTCTCTTTGTATTTCATGAAGAAGTCTTCGACTTTAGAGCCCTCAGGCACTAAATTCATAAGCATTTTCACTGCATAAGGGACTGCTATCGGCATGATTGCCTTAAAGCTATCCATCACTAACTTTTTCTTCTTGTCCTTTGGATCTGGAGCTGCATTTGTTGCCATGATTTTGCGATTTTTTTTGTTTATACTCTTGTTAATTTTATTGTCAACGAACAATGTTTGCTTGATACTCCCAGCTCTCATTGTTAAAAGAATTATAGCATACTTTTGTATATTTGTCAATATAAAAGCCCCGAAATCACCTCAGGGCTTAATAAATATACAACCTTTTGTCTATATTTTGGCTAATATTAAATTATAATATTCTAGTTGCTTAAGATAGTCGATATTTACAATATAAGTACAAATTTGTCAATATTATGGATAACATGATTATTAAACCAATCGCCATAATAATATACAACCCCAAGCTAAAAGCTAGAATAGAGAAAATTAAAGCTAAAAATATATAGCCAACAATCGGAATAAGAAGTAAATCTGTAGATAAAATCGCCTTTTTAATAGGAAAATAGTATTCATAAACTCGAAAAATACCAGTTGAAAGAATAGTAACCAAAAACCAGCCCAAAAAATTACCCAAAGGAATACCAAAGTACACGCCACCTCCAATCCAAGTCCAATTTTTACTAGCAACCATAATTGGATCCATAAATATATCAATAGCCGTAACTATCACACCATCAATAATTATAAGCAGGAGCAAAAGCCAAATACTTTTATTCTTGGTGTTAGGCTTAGCAATATTAAGCCAGACTAAAAATGAAGAAGTTATTAAATATCCGGTATAAATAAAAAACGACCAGAAAAAAGGAATCAAAACTGGAACATTAAAAATCATTGGGCCCAAACTACTTGGATTATAAAAGTAACTTCCCCCAAAAACTACCCCGAAGTTAACTCCAAGAATTTCAAATAATAAACCAATAATAAAAGGTGGAATAATCAGTAGTATCGAATTAAATAAACCAAAAGTAAAAATCGAATGCAAACAAAGAATAAGAATGGGAAAGCAAAATTTCAAAATCGTAACAACTGAAAAATATAATCCAAAGAAGTTTAAAACAATATCAAACAGCGGGAAAAAGACGGATAAACCAAACAGAACCCAAAAAATTTTTACTTTATTGTGATTATTTATCATAGATGTTAATTATAACATAATAAATAATTTTGAATAACAAAAAACCGCCCCTAAAGCGATTTTTTACAGCTGAGCCGTTGACCGGGATTGAACCGGTGACCTTCTCCTTACCATGGAGATGCTCTACCAGCTGAGCTACAACGGCGGATTGTTAGATATTATCAACCAACTCTTTTAACTCTTCCAATTTCTGATTTTCAGGGTTAGCAGATGCTAATTTTTCAAAATATTTAGCTGCCGATTCTTTATCTTTCCTTATTATACTTAAATCCAAAATTAAATCAAGATAACGAGGACTACTAGCCTCAAACTCCAAAGCCTCTAAAACATTATCAAAAGCCACATCAAAATTACCCGCCTCTTTTTCAAGCCAAGCTAAAGAAAAATAGATTTCTTGCAAACTGAGATCACCCATCACCTCCTCATCATTACGATGTTGCTTGGCAAGTTTTAAAGCATATTCATAAGTCTGGCGAGCTTCTTGATATTTTTTTAGCTCTTCATAAATACCGCCTAACTTAAAAAATGCTCCTAGATTTTTTTGGTCTAAACTTATAACTTCTACCAACTTCTCTTCTGCTTCATTAAATTCTTCTTTTTTAATTAAATCTTCAACTGAAAATAACAAATCTTTAATACGCTTTTGCTTTTCCGGCCAAGGTATTTTAGCGGCGACCTTATAGCTCAGCTTCATTTTCTTTAAATTATTTTGAGAAGCTTTCAAAGTTTTAGTAATTGCAGAATTAACAGATAAAAAAATTCTCCCAAAAAATCCGCTCCATTTTGCTAAATCACGCTCTACTCGCGCCTTAATAATCATATCCTTGAATTTCGCCTCTTTTTCGCCAGGCATATTATTCACATCTAAAATTGCCAAGGCTGGTAATTTTTTCACAACAATAGCGGCAATAACCACTAAACAAATAACTACTAAAATAAGTGATATAACAGTAAGCATGTTTTTAATTATTAACTATTAAAGAAAACTCCTTGGCATTTAAACTAGCACCACCAACCAAGAGTCCATCGACATTTTTCTGTTTTAAAAATTCATTAGCGTTTACAGAATTAACGCTACCGCCATACACAACTCTTACTTTTTTCCCCATCACTTTAGCGGCCTCAGCTTTAATAAAAGAATGAATAGTATCCGCTTCAAAGGGGATAATAGATTCGCCAGTTCCTATCGCCCAAATAGGCTCATAAGCGATTATTAAGCCGGTGGTTGTTTTTATTTTCACATCTTTTAAAGCATTTTTAATTTGATTCAATAAAACTTTCTTAGCTAAGCCAGCTTCTCTTTCGGCTAAATTTTCACCAATACACAGAATAGGAATTAGCTTAGCGGTCAAAGCTGATTTTATTTTAGTATTAATTAATTCTGAATCTTCACCCAGAACAGTGCGCCTCTCCCAATGGCCGATAATAACATATGTTACGCCAAGCTCTCTCAAGCTAGCCGGGGAAACCTCTCCAGTCAAAGCTCCGCTCGCCTTAATCGCACAATCTTGAGCACCTAAATTTAAATGAGTTCCCTTAAAAACTAAAGCGGCTGATGATAAAGATAAATAATCAGGACAAACAATTATTTCAGAATTTGTTTTTTTTATTTTCTGTTTTAATTCCTTAATAAGCATCTGGCTATCTCTAAAACCAAGCTGCATCTTCCAATTCGCAATAATAGTTTTTTTCATATTATTTTTCCTTATTTTCTTTAGCCCAAGTTATCGTCTTTTTAATGCCTTCAGCTAACTCTACTTTAGGTTCCCAATTTAAAACATCTTTGGCGCGCTGACGACTTAAACAACTCCTTCTCTGTTCACCTGCTTTAGCCGGCTCTTCTTTAATCTTTATTTTTTCTCCCAAAGCGGCTTCAATCTGTTCTCTAATATCTAATAGACTAATCTCTTTCCCGAGTCCAATATTTATTTCACCACGGCAATCAATCTTCCTAGCTAAACTTAATGCTTCAGCGACATCAGAAACACAAACAAAATCTCGAGTTTGTTTACCATCACCGAATTGCTTACTTTCTAACCCCTTAACAGCATTATCAACAAAAATCGCAACCACACCCGCTTCTCCGCCCTTAAACTGACGCGGACCATAAACATTTGCAAAACGTAAAATAGTATAGTTCAAACCGTATACTTGATAATAATAATTTAAATATTTTTCAAAAGTAAGTTTATGAATTCCATAAGGAGAAACAGGATAAGTCGGCGCATATTCAGTAGTCGGAATTTCTTCTGCATCTCCATATATTGCACCTCCAGTAGAAGCAAAGATTATTTTTCCAACTTTATATTCTAAACAATTTTCTAAAATATTTAATCCGCCGAGTGTATTAATATCGTTATCCAGGCGCGGGTCAGCAACTGAAACTCTTACATCTATTTGAGCAGCCAAATGATACACAAAATCAAATTTTTCTTTTTTAAAAATCTTACCCAGCTTTTTAGAACGGATATCGACTTTATAAAATACAGCTTTCGGATTAAGATAGCTTTTCTTCCCCGAAGATAAATTATCAATTACGACAACCTCATTTCCTTCGGAGATAAGTTGGTCCACTAAAGTTGAACCGATAAAACCGGCGCCGCCGGTAACTAATATTTTAGACATATATTGTATAATAACACGATTTTTTTATAAAAAAAAGCCCTATAGCTATTAAAAAATAAAAAAACTAAAATGAACAATATTAGCTTATTTATTATCTTATCTTCCCTTGCTTTTCTGAGATATTTTTGCTAAAATATTAGCAGATAATTAATAAACTTTTAACTATAAATACCCCTGTTTATCGGGAATTTTTGTTTTTTTATGAGTAAAGAAGAAATTAAAAAAGGCGATGCTTACGGCGCCGACCAAATTACTGTCCTTGAGGGCTTAGACCCAGTTAGAAAAAGACCTGGAATGTATATCGGCTCAACCTCTTCTGCTGGTTTACATCATTTAATATGGGAAGTTGTTGATAATTGTATCGATGAAGCGATGGCTGGTTACGCTAATCAAATCGATGTTATTTTGCTTCCCGATGGAATGGTTAGTGTAACCGATAATGGCCGAGGTATCCCAGTCGAAAAACATAAAGCTACCGGAGTTTCTGCTTTAGAAACTGTTTTAACTAAACTGCATGCCGGCGGTAAATTTGGCGATGGTGGTTATAAAGTTTCTGGAGGCCTTCATGGCGTCGGTGTTTCAGTTGTTAACGCTTTAAGCGAATACTTAAGAGCAGAAATTTATCGCGATGGAAAAGTGTGGGAACAAGAATATAAGATTGGTAAACCACAAAAGCCTATTAAAGCAATCGGGGTAAGTAAAGCAACCGGAACTAAAATTATTTTCAAACCCGACCCAACAATCTTCACTGAATTAGAATTTAATTGGGGAAAAATTCTTGACCGCTTAAGACAACAATCTTATTTAACTAAAGGTATTACCATTAGTATTGCTGATGAACGCAAAGGCCATAGATTAAAAAAGTACAAATTTCATTTTGAGGGCGGAATAAAATCATACATCAAATCTTTGCACCGAAATAAAACTGTTAAAAACGAAACTATTCTTTATATTGATAAAGATATTAATGGCTCAAAAGTTGAAGTTGCCCTTCAGTATAACGATGAATACAACGAAACGGTAATGACTTTTGCTAATAATATTCATAATCCTGAAGGCGGAACTCATTTAATCGGCTTCAAAACAGCTTTAACTAGAACTTTGAATAATTACGGACGCAGTAAAAACATCATCAAAGAAAAACAAGAAAACCTTACCGGAGAAGATGTTCGTGAAGGTTTAACCGCAATTATTAGTGTTAAACTTCCCGACCCACAATTCGAAGGCCAGACTAAAGGAAAGCTGGGTAATGCAGAAATGAAAGGTTATGTTGAACAAATTTTTGGTGAAGCGTTTAATACTTTTTTAGAAGAACATCCAAAAGAAGGTGAGGCAATTGTTGGTAAATGTATTTTATCTTCCCAGGCTCGTTTAGCCGCCCGTTCTGCTAGAGCAACAATTTTAAGAAAAGGCGCTTTGGAGGGCATGACTTTACCGGGTAAACTAGCCGATTGTTCAAGTCGACATCCGGAAGAATGCGAATTATATATCGTAGAAGGAGACTCCGCGGGAGGAAGCGCAAAACAAGGACGTAATCGTAAATTTCAAGCTATTCTTCCTTTGCGTGGAAAAATCTTAAATGTCGAAAGAGCTCGTCTCGATAAAATGTTGGCCAATAACGAAATCAAAAACTTAGTTATTGCGATGGGAACTAATATTGATGAGCAATTTGATTTAGAGAAGCTAAGATATCATCGTATCATTATCATGACCGATGCCGATGTTGATGGAGCTCATATTCGAACATTACTACTTACTCTTTTCTTTAGACATTTCACTCAACTAATCACTAGCGGTCATGTTTACATTGCTCAACCGCCGCTTTACCAAATTAAAAAAGGAACAACTATTCGCTATGCTTATAGTGATAAAGAAAAAGAAAAGATTATTATTGAATTAGGAGGAGGAGTAGAAGAAGCAGTTGAAATCGGAGAAGAAGGTGAGGATGGAGAGAATGTTGAAATTGAAATTCCAGAATCCGAAGAAGAGACGAAATCCGGAAAGAAGAAGGGCCAAACCGAAGAAGCTAAAAAAGTTTCCAAGATAAATATTCAACGTTACAAAGGTTTAGGAGAAATGAATCCTGACCAGCTTTGGGAAACAACTATGAACCCTGAAAGTCGTATTGTTAAACAAGTAACTGTTGAGGACGCCGCTAAAGCTGACCAAATTTTTGATATGCTTATGGGAGATAATGTTGCTCCTCGTAAAAACTTCATTCAGACTCATGCTAAAAAAGTAAAAAATCTTGATATCTAAATTTGATATTTAAACTAATCGCCGCAGTCGGCGCGTCAATCTATGTATATTTATATTCTCACTCCGATTATTGCCTTCATCTTTGCTCAAGGCTTAAAAGTAATTATTAAATCATTTAAAAAGAAAATTGTTTGGCGTGATATCTTTGCCTATTCCGATATGCCGTCTGGCCACACATCAGTGGTTACTGCCATAACTGCAATTATCGGATTAACCCTGGGGGTTGACTCTCCCATGTTTGCAATTGCCTTCGTATTTGCAATGATTGTTATGGTTGATGCCATTGGCCTTAGAAACTATCTAGGCCAACATGGAAAAACCTTAAATATTTTGGTAAAGGATTTAAAGGAGGATGATTTTCTTGATAATTCTTATCCTAAACTATTAGAAAAAATTGGCCACACGCCCTTACAGGTTGTAGCTGGAGCAACTATTGGAATTTTAACTAGCATTGCCTCTTGGTTATTGTTCGCCTAATATTCAAATTTAGAAATTAAAAACCCGGCTTATCGTCGGGTTTTTTGTTGCTAGTTCATGTCTTTTTTGTTAAAAGACAAAAAAACTTGTTAACGTTTTCTCAGAATTTTCAATTCCTTTCTTTTTGTTTATCCTCGGATTTGGTGCTATGAAATCTAACGGTTTAAATAGTTGAAAACCATTAGACTGATGGGTACCAACATCTGGACATTTAGGCAAAAGGCAAGAAAAAAAAATTTCAAAGTCTACGATGGTTTTTCCACCGCCGACCAGGATTCCTCCTTGAGGAACACCAAAGCCGATTTGTATATTATTATCCCGCATCTATCAAACTGTTGCCATTCATCAAATTATTTTTTTCAATTTCTAATAAATCTAAAATAGTTGTCGCTATATCAGCTAAATTACCAGCTGGTTCCAACAAGCTTAAGTCCCCGTCAGGAGCATCTTTCAGGCCTATAGTTTTACCTTTAAATTCTTGACCAATAATAATTAGAGGGACTGGATTATCGGTAATGTCTTTATCTAACAAATCTGTAACCATATCTTTCATCCTTTCTGCATTTCCATGAGTAGAACTAACAATCAGAATACCATGCCTATCAAGTATTTCTGTTGCTAAGCGATACAGAGCCTTATCAAGCGCTTCAGTAGCTTTGATGGTTGTAGAAACATCAAAGGAAGAGGCTGCTAAATCTACAATAGGAGAAGCAACAATAATTAAATCATAATTATTATTTTTAATTGCTTTTAAAGATTCTCTAATAATTCTTTTTAAAGATAAAAAAATGTCGAAAGATTGATTATCGTTTTTTGCAGAAACAGAAATCCAATCTTCTCCCATAAGCTTCTCCTCTCTATGGCCGTTAAAAAAACTAGTCAAGGCCACTAAACGTTCACTATCAAAAATCTTTAATTGCTTCAAACCATTATCTGAAATAATTTTTGTTAAATCGCTAACAACATCTATATTCTCATCTTCGGTGCTTTTTCCAGACCCCAATCTTAAATATCTAGCATTCACGCTACCGGCTCCAGTTTCTAAAATTGCTGCTGGATATTCTTTTGTAAGTTTAAAAAAATTAGGTGTTCTAGCTAAACTAATAGTATTAGCCTCCCCTGTCCCAGCAATCCCCCAACCATCAAGTAATAATAAAAACACTGGCTTAGGCCGTTTAGTCTGTAAGTGATCGTCTTCGCCGTCGTTATTTATCATTTTTTGTAAATTATATTATCAATCTCCATTAAACGATTATACTTAACAACCCTTTCTCCTCTTGAGAGAGATCCGGCCTTTAAGTAATCTGCTCTAGTGGCGACCGCAAGGTCAACAATGAAACTATCATTCGTTTCGCCACTTCTATGAGAGATGATAACTCGATAATTATGCTTATCGGCTAATTTTATACATTCTACAGTTTCCGTCAAGGTCCCTATCTGACTAGGCTTGATTACTAAGGAATTTGCAGCCTTCTCTTGAATTCCTTTGCGCAAACGATTAGAATTAGTAGCAAATAAGTCATCACCGACTACCATAACTTTATCCCCTAATTCGGTTGTTAAATCGCGCCATTTATCCCAATCATCTTGAGCTAAACCATCTTCTAAATAAATAATTGGATATTTTTTAAACCAAGAATCATATAGACCAATTAAATTATCAGCCGTAAAGTAGGCATTATCCAAGGGGAAGATATAACGTTTGGAACTTTCTTCAAATAAAATAGAAGAACCGATATCGACTCCAAGCCATAAATCTTGACCAGGATTATAACCAGCTCTAATAGTAGCCGCTAAAATAAGTTCTATAGCTTCAATACTAGAATCTAAATCTGGAGCATACCCCCCTTCGGCTCCAGTATCAGTATCATAGCCGGCTTGCTTCAGTTCATCACCAAGAGCATGAAAAATATCTGCTCCCTGTCTAATCATTTCTGAGGCGGAAGCTTTTTTTGGTATAATTAAAAATTCTTCAAAATCTAAATTTGTATCTGCATGACGACCGCCATTAAAAATATTAAAAACAGGAGTAGGGATTGTTGGTTTGCCAAAAGAAAAAGTCTCGCCTAAATATGCAAATAATTCTTGCTTGCTAGCCAATGCGCCAGCACGAGCACAAGCTAAAGAGACCACTAGAGTAGTATTAGCCCCGAGTTTAGATTTATTTTTAGTACCATCAAGTTCAATCAATATCTTATCAATCTCGGATTGCTGCAAAATACTCATTCCCATAATAGACGGCTCAATCACTTCCTTAATTTTAGCAACAGACTTTAAAACTCCTAATCCCCGATAACGTTTTTTATCACCATCTCGAAATTCGAAAGCTTCATGATCACCAATAGAATAGCTACCAGGGACACTAGCACGAGCTGATAATCCATTATCTAAAACAACTTCCGCCTCTAAAGTCGGCCAACCACGAGAATCTAAAATTTCTCTAGCTTGTAGACTTTTTATTTTAGGCATATTTTTATTAATTAAGAAACAATCTTCTTAAGACCAGGCATTTTTTCTCCACTCAAGCAAGACAGCATTGCTCCGCCAGCAGTTGAAACCCAATCGACATATTCCATCATACCGCTTATCTTCAGAGCCTCGACAGTTTCTCCGCCACCAACAAGGCCATAAGCCTTACCGGTTGAACGAGCCGCAATCAAACGAGCGACAGAGAGTGTTCCATTTTTAAAATGCTCATCCTCAAACTTCCCCATTGGACCATTCCAGATTATTGTTTGTGCTTTTTTAATATAGCTAGCATACAAAGCTATTGTTTCCGGACCGATATCTAAAATAGCTTCATTCTTTTTAACATCATTAATTTTTTTGGAAAATATTTTACCCGCTGTATTTTTTACTATTACATCAATTGGCAAAATTATTTTTTTATCCTTAGCTTTACCTTTTAACAATTTTTTAATTACCGGCAAACTATCGGTATCATATAAAGAACGCCCAATCTCTAAATTTTTAAATTTAAAAAAATTATTTGCCAAACCTCCACCCAATAAAATCTGATTAGCCGAAGCGTATAATTTAGCAATTAAAGGAGCCTTGGTATTAATTTTCGCACCACCCATAACAACAACAAATGGTTTTTTTGGTTTTACTACTCTATTTATAGCTTTCAATTCTTTTTCCAATAACAATCCAGCGTAAGTCGGTAAATAATTTTTTATAGCCGAGACAGAAGCTTGAGCGCGATGCGAAACCGCAAAAGCATCATTAATATATATATCCGCTAAAACTGATAATTGTTTCGCAAATATTTTATCATCTGCGAGCTCCCCCTTATTAAATCGTAGATTCTCCAGAAACAAAATCTCTCCTGGATTCATTTTACTAATAGCTACATCTGTTTTTTTACCAATAGTTTCAGAAATAAATTTTACTTTTACGCCAAGAATCTTTTGCAAACGAGTTGCCAAAGGAGCGGTTGATAAACTAACATCAACTTTACCACCCGGATCACCCAGATGCGTCATAATAATGACTTTAGCGTTTTGTTTTAACAATAACTGAATAGTTTCTAGCCCGGCGGCTATTTTATAGTCGTCTTTTATTTTTTTATCTTTTATAGGCACATTAAAATCAACACGCAAAAGGACTCGCTCCCCCATTAAGTTTTTAACATTACTAATTGAATTTATTTTCATAAAAAATAATTTATTTTTTTTCTCCTAATTTTAAACTAACTTCTTTTTCTACTCCCGCTCTTTGATAAGTTAAAGTTATCATATCACCATGATTATAAGCAGAAATAATATCGGCCAAATCATTGCTAGAATTTAATTCTTGGTTATTAACCCAAGTAATAACATCCCCTTCCTTTAAACCAGCAAGCTCTGCTGGACTATTTTTTACAATAGCAGGAGCGGTTTCAGAAACATGTAGCCAGGCGCCTTTCTCAATACTTAAATCTAAAACCTTAGTCGAACTCAAATCAAAATAATTAACGCCCAAGAATGGCTGAGAGGCTACTCCTTTCTTAAAAAAACTCTGCCAATAAGCATTATAGGAAAAGGCTGGAATAATTTCCTTATTAGCACCAATAACGGCCACTAAATCTCCAGCCAGATTAAAAACAAAAGAGTTCCTATACTCATCCGACATGTCACCGGCTAAGGTAAATCGAGCATTTAAGGAGTCACTACTTAATACTGGGGATGTTTTTTTAAAAGATGAGAGTGAAGTAAATAAAACATTACTAAAATCATTAATTGCTAACACTGATTGACCTAAAGAGATGTCTGAACGTAGTACAATTTTTTTAACAGCTAAGTTACTGGCCGAGGCTAAATGCAAAAATAATAAATTACCGGGTAAATTATTAAAACCAGCGACTTGATCTAATTTATAAACCTTCCGGTCACTAGTAATCGCAACATAATTCTTAATATTAAGACCTTTTTTTAAATCATCTGGAACAGAAACCGCTATCCAACCGTCGGCTGTAACAGCTAAACCAACCAACATCGGTTCATCAAGTTTATAATATTCAGAGGAAGTGGCAGTCTTTTCTACAGATGTTACTTCTTTAAATATTCCCACAAGAGCAGGTCTAATAGAAGCAATCGTCTCACTTACTTTAACGTCCTGGCTAACAACTACTTTCTTAGCATCTCTAATAATTAAATTTGAGCGATTACTATTTAAATCTGCGAGATTCACTTCATTATTAAAATAAGGAACTGAAAAATCTTTCAAAAAATACACTCTCGTAACTATTTCGCCAGCAACACCAGCCATTAAACCGCAAATTACTGATAAAAAAATTAAAGGTAGGAGACGATTATTATTTTTTGAAGCATTAGGAGGCGTAGTGGACATATGATAAAAATTAAAATGAATAATTTAAATTAAAACCAACGCGAAGTTAAGAGTAATAAGATCACTAAAATACAACTAAAAATAAGGGGTAAACGTAAAGTACGTACAGAAAAATCATTTTTCAGAGCTAACCGCAAAGCCATAAGTAGCAAATAATATATAATAGCAATAAAAAATCCTAAAATATTAAAGCTTAAAGGTAAAAAATAAATAACCAAAGTAAGTTCCGCAAGAATAAATATACTTGCTAAAAAGAATGGCCATTTTTCTATAATATTCAAACGTCCCAAAATAAAACACTGAAAAAATAGGGGTGCAGTTAGAATAGTAAAACCTGCAAACAATGGCCAGAAACTAATACCCACAAAAGTTGGTAAACCATAAATCGAAGATGCTAAAGTAAAAACTGAAAAAAAACTAGAAATAGTCATTACATTATATAATTTTTCCGCTCTCTCCTGCGCACCATAATTTAAAAAATAATATATATCTCTTAAATAAGAAAAAATAAAACCAGTAAGAATAGCTATAATGGATTGGATCCAATAATAATTAGGAATAAGAGTTACATATAAAGATGAGCCTAAAAATAATATAGCAGGAAAAAATAAAAAGAGCGGCCAATTTTTATCCCTTCTATTACCCTCCATCTC
This sequence comes from uncultured bacterium, assembly GCA_903945435.1. Taxonomy (GTDB): domain Bacteria; phylum Patescibacteriota; class Patescibacteriia; order Patescibacteriales; family UBA12465; genus UBA12465. Next base: position 29,124 of record CAJAVM010000023.1, read on the forward strand.
TTTAATGGTAAATGTTAACAGTAAAAAACCAAGAGCTACTGAAACATAAAAAAGTTTTGGCTCCCACAAAAAAAGTTGGCTCAAAAGCCAAATCAACACGGGAACAAAAAAGATGGTTTTTTTGCTTTTAAAAAGCATCATACTAATTTTTTAATCTAAGGGTTAGTTATAAGGGGGGAGCCAGAAGAAGTTTCTGGAGGGGCCAATGGAGGAACAGCTGGAGTTTGCATAACATCTGGCAATAATTCTGGTGTTGATATAGGCATAGGCGTGGTTGGCTCTATTACCGGAGTAATAATATAGTCCTCTTCCCCTGGAGTCAAGACAACCGACAAAATTGAACTTAAATCTAACAAGCTATTAACTTTCAAATATTTATCGGAAATGGTAAACAAATTATTTTCGATATAAAGACTTCTTCTCACTACGTTATTATTATAATAATAACCACGATCAGAATTAGCCGCGGCAGTAGTTAAATGGTCTACTTTCCCTTTCAATTTTAACTGATCGTTGTCAATGGAAAAAACTAATGACCCAGAGAAAGATAATTTATTATTATCATAAAGTACAGCCGGAACAGAAATAATATTTTTATCAGCAGAATAAAGAAAGGCCCGATGATCATTAGCTGCTAAAGAATTACTGTTATCATCGCCAATCACATAGCTACTTAATTCTTTGGGTTTACTTAAATCAGAAAAATCAAATAAAGATAACTTTAAACCTTTAATCTTTACGCCGCCATCAGCCAATTCCTCAGCATCTCTACCAAAGCCCAAAAGTCTTGTTCCCTTACTATCTATAGGATGAAGGTAAGTAGAAAAACCAGGAATTTTTACTGCTCCTAAAATAGTCGGTTTTGTTTGATCACTTAAATCAATCACATAAAGAGGATCCGTTCTTTTAAAAGTAACAACATAAACTCTATCTCCCATAAATCTAGTAGAGTATATCTTTTCATCAGTCGCAATGTTTTCTAAAGCGCCCACCGTTTTTAAACTCTCATCCAAAATATATACATTACTATATGATTTAGCTGAATCTTCAAATAATTTTGACCACATTTCATTTCTCGTAGTTGCTATGCGCAAAGCACCATTATTCTCATCCATCGAAAATTGATTTAAAATCTGTCCTGGAACTTCACCCTTAGCTTGATACTCAATTTTTCCGCCTTTAATAGCAATCTTATGGATAATAGTTTTCTCCATTTCCTTCATCTTCTCCTTAATTTTTGTTAACAAATAAGAATCAATTTCTGTCTGGAGAGCCTTTTTCCCTTCCTCGTCTAAAGAATAAAAATAACTATCAATAATACTTCCGACCTTCATCATTTTTTCTTCTTTACTGAGAATAAAAGATGGCACTTCTTCTATCTTTTTAATTTTATCTTGATTAGTAGCATCTAATTTTGCAAATATATTCTCACGTTTTATTTCTTGCTCTAACTCATATTCACTAAGATATTCCGTGTTGGTAATATAAATATTATTAGAAGAGACATAAGTATTTTCCGCCGAATTAACAAGATAAACTTGACCGCCAACAGCTTCACTTTGATCACTTAAATTAATAGAATTAATTGAGGTAAAATTATAATTCTGATACGGAGCATCAAAATAATAAACATCTGGCATAAAGCATTTATTTTCTCCAGTAATACAACCACCGCTAATAATTTTACCTTCTTCTAAAATTCTAGGAGTTAAAGGCTCTCCTTCACTATAATAAGCATAGTTATTAGTTATAAAATAAACATAATTACCAATTAATCTAGCCGCGGTATAATTTCCTTCAAAATTTAAACTACGCACTTCTTTCGGGTCTGTGGGACTACTAATATCGAACACTTTAAAAAAAACATAATTACTAGATCTTCTAAAAGAACTAGCGACCGCATTCTCAAACATACGATAATCATTACCGAAAACCGCCAGCTTACCACCAGATACAAATAAGTCGGTTGGAGTAGATTTAAAAGTAATTTTACTTACAATTTTTGTTTGAGCGGCTGGAGAGGCATTAATAATCAAAAGTTCATTTTTTACTAAAGCATATATATAAGTCCCATCAGTTTTTATAATATCAGCCTCATCAACTCCGAATACTTGATTATTAGTAGTCGAATAATCAGAGCCAGAACTAACATTGGCTGAATTACTAGCCTCACCAAGCGCCATATCAGCCATAGGAGCGGCCATGTTTTTTAAACCACTCGTCATACCTTCTGAAAAAACCCTATCAATGGTCATCCCGCCCGAAGAAGCATTGTTTTGTAAAAACTGTTTTAATTCTGCCTCATCTTTAAATTTTTTAATTTCATTAGTATTTACTGGAGAGCCCTCATTAGACGCAACCTCACTTTGCACGTTTGCATTGTTATCAACCGTATTAGTTCTCGCTTTTTCCCAAGGAAAAGTACAGCCGCTAAGAACAACGACTAATAATATAAACAAAAACCCAAATTTAAATACTTTTTTAAACATATAAATTATGATTAACTATTTACCAAAATTATAGCATATTTATCCCCGATACTCACGTCCTTGGATATTTATTTTATAATAGATACTTGAGTTCCAACACTAACCCTATCAAACAAATACTGAGCCGAGCCTACGCCTAGACGAATACATCCATGAGAAACAGCTTTTCCGAGATGATTTTCACCCTCACGATAACCATTAGGCCAAACTGGAAGCTCGTGGATACCAATCCCTCCTCGATTTAAGCCCAGCCAGAATGGCATCCAAAGGCCATAAGTTTTAGACCAGGCTTTTTTACTTTTATTAGTAATCTTAAAATCTCCCAGTGGTGTCGGCATACTGGGCTTACCGGTAGAAACTATAAATTCTCGCCATTTTTGCCCACCAACATAATAAATTAATTTCTGATTTTTTAAAGTTATCTCTATTTTTTGAGACATCTTTGTAGTTGTGCTAGATATAGGGTTATAAGCATTATCAAGTTCTTCAAAATCAGAATGGCCATCACCGTCAGTATCAGAAACCAATGGATTAGTTTTAAATTTAATTTCCAAATAATCATTTAAGCCATCACCATCTACATCACTTTTTTCAATTTTAATAGGTTTAGAGTTATACGGGGAATAACCATTTTTAATTTCAGCAATATCATCATAACCATCGCCATCTGTATCTGCAACAACTTCGGCATCAAAAGCTACCCCTTCAGCTGCCGTTACAATATTAGTATCAGAAAAGAAGCACCCAGCAAATAAAAATAATACAAATAAACTTAGCGACTTAATATTTTGATAACTCATTTTTATTACAATTAACTCCTAACTGAGTATTCGCACCCACAAAACTTTTGACGATAGATTTCTAATTCCTTTGCCAACTCTTGAGATTTACGATAACCATCATTAGCTTGGAAATCTTCTTCTAAAAATTTAACCCCAAAACTAGAAGCTAGATCAGAAGACATTTTCGTAATCACTGCCTTATCTTTATAGGGACTAGTTAAAAGCGTAGTACCAAAAAAATCAAAATTATTTTCTTTAGCTAATTTCGCCGTTTCTCTTAGGCGGTCTAAATAACAAATCTGGCAACGAGCACCTCTTTCTGGGTCCGCTTCCCTACCTTTAACTTTTTTACACCAAGATTTATGTCCATAAGGAACTACAATCAAAGGAATGCTAAATTTTTCTGACATCAATTTTACATATTCTAAGCGTTTATCATATTCTGCTTGAGATAAAAGATTAGGATTATAAAAAAACCAAGTTAACCTATATTTCGGTAGCAACAAATCTCGACTAACATAAGTCCCGCAAGGAGCACAACAAACATGTAATAGTAAGGATGGCTTTTTGAGTTCTCTCTTTCTATCTAGAACTCTAAATGAAATTACTATAATTAACATTAAAAATAACAACACCAACAAAGCTAAAACCTTTCCCCTGCTCTGTAAAAATAAACCGCTCAAACCAAAAGCGAGTGATAGAGAATAAAAAACTAACACCGTTTTTCTCTGACCGAATCCTAAACTAAGAAGACGATGATGAAGATGTTTGTTGTCAGAAAATTTAAAAGGATTTTTTCCTTGCAAAACACGCCTAGTGATAGTCCAAACAACGTCAAGAATAGGTATCCCCATAATCAATAAGGCAATAGCAATCTTTCCCCCAGAAATAATAGCAAAAACTCCAAGCACAAAACCAACAAATAATGAGCCCCCTTCACCTAGAAATATTTTTGCTGGATGAAAATTAAAAATTAAAAATCCAAAAGCAGAGCCGGCTAAGATAAGCGCCCCTAAAGCGATATCTGGTTGATAATATTTAGTAGTAAGTGTAAATAAAAAGATAACTAATCCTCCGATAGCACCTACACCGCTAACTAGACCATCAACACCATCTAACAACTTAGTAGTATACATCATTCCTAATAACCAGGCGGCTATTAATACCGGGCCAACTAACACTAAATCTTGAAGATAAAAAAACCCACCTAAAGGATTAGTAATTTTTTCGATTTCCACTCCGCCGATTACCACTGATGCAATTGCAAGTAGCGGAAAAATAATTTGCTTACTTGGCGAAAGATTATACTTATCATCTAAAATTCCTCCGATGATAATTACGAGCGCCCCGAAAAAAAAGCCCAAAAGATGTCTCCATTCTAAATTACCTGCTAAAAATCTCTCGGAATATAAAAATAAAACTACAAAAAAAGATAAAAAAACTGCCACCCCTCCTAACAGAGGGATTGGTCTGCTATGGATTTTTCTATCTCCTGGCTTATCAACAATATTAAAATAAGCAGCAATTTTTTTAATACCAAGAGTTAAAATAATAGACAATATAAAACTAGCTAAAAATGGGATAATGTAGGACATAAATAATTATGTAATGCGTGTTGACTACTAGACAACAAAGTGATATTTTATTTAATACAAATAGATCTTTTTATTAACAACTAACGAGGAGGGACACTTATCATGAATTCAGATTTCGGTGGAAAAACAGACGCTATTCTCTGTATAATGGCAAACATTTCTGCTTTGAGCAAAAAACTCGAAAAAGAAAAAATAAAAATTGAGCCAGACAGTGCTAAAATCAATGTCTGGGAAAGAGAAAAACGTAAAGCTAGCTGGGCTTTAGAAAAACGCAGAGTTATGGCCTAGCCTCCAAATGGCCCCACTCTGAAAACGCGTCCAGGCAACTGACGCGTTTTTTATTTAAAGTTCTTCTGCTTCTTCAACTGATATCTCCGCCTTATTATCAATTATTACTTGATCTCGACGTTTTAGCTCTCCAGCTAACAATTTATTAGCAATTACATCTTCAACACGCTCTTGCAATAATCTACGTAAAGGACGAGCTCCAAATTTAGGGTCATATCCTGCTTTTGCTAAAATCATAACCCCATCTTTATCTGCTTTCAGACCGATTCCTTTATCAGCTAGCATCTTTTTAATCTTTTTTAGCATTAGAGTAGTAATGGTAAAAATATTTTCTTCATCTAATGGTTTAAAAACAATAATCCCATCAAAACGATTAATGAGTTCTGGGCGCATATGTTCGCGTAACTGATTATCTATTAATTCCTGTTTAATCAAATTTAAGCTGGTTTTGGCCTTAATTTGGTCCTGAATAAAGATTGCGCCGATATTTGAAGTCGCTATGATAATTGATTCAGCAAAACTAATAGTTCTTCCCTGACCATCGGTTAAGCGACCATCATCTAAAAGTTGTAGAAATAAATTTAAAATATCCGGATTAGCTTTTTCAATTTCATCTAATAAAACTAGGGAGAAAGGTTTTTTCCTAACTGCCTCCGTTAGATAACCAAGAGTACCATCAACATCACCAATCATTTTTCTAATACTATCAGCTTGTTGGTATTCACTCATATCTAAACGCACTAGATAATCCTCGCTTCCAAAATATATTTGTGAAACGGCTTTTGCGAGCTCAGTCTTACCAACACCCGTTGGTCCCAAAAATAAAAAACTAGCAATCGGACGACGACTATCTTTCATAGCAGCACGCGCCCGACGCAAACTAGCAGAAACCGCTTTTACGGCTTCATCCTGACCAATTAGTCGCTCATGAATTTCGTTTTCAAGATGTAATAGTTTTTGACCTTCATCAACACCAACCTTGCTTGTAGGAATACCTGTTATTTCTGAAATTGCTAAAGAGACATCTTCTTTAGAGCAAAAAGATCTCTCTGGATTATTTTTACTAGCGGCTACTGCAATCATCACCGCTTTTTCTAATAAATTAATAGCTTTAAGAGGTAGAGCTTTATCATGCAGGTAACGCATCGACATTTTTACCGCTTGTTCGATGGCACTATAAACAATATAAATATCGTATTTTGATTCTAAAAAACCGACTCGACTTTCTAGAATTTGAATAGCCGAATTTACATCAGACTCCTTAATGCCGATAGTAGTCATCGCTTCGCCCAAGGACTTATTTTCAATAAAACGGGAATAATTTTCAGTTGTCGCAGAGGCTAAGCATAAAATCTTCTTTCTATTTAAAGATTCAGCTAATACATCCGATAAATCTAAACTCTCTTTACTTCCCGCGCTAATACCAATTAGATTTTCTATGTTATCAATATATAAAATAATATTACCAGAACGACTAGCCTCGTTAATACAGTCCAAGAGTCTTGCTTCAGCGGCTGACGGATCAGCACCACTAATTAATTTAGAAACTTCTATTTCTACTAAACGCTTATCTTTTAAAAATGTCGGGACATTTTCTTCAACCATCATCTGAGCTAAGCCACCAATAATAGTACTTTTACCGACGCCAGTGGGCGAAACCAACAAAACGCCATTATGCCCACCAGTCAAAGCTTCAAAAATAGCCGTAATTTCTTTATTACGTCCAACACATAAATCAAGTTCGCCCGATTTAGCTCTTAAAGTTAAATCACGAGAAAAATGATCTAAAGAAGGAGTCGCGATTGCTGTATAAGAACGATTCATCCCAGAGCCTGGTTTAAATAAAGCTGAGCGTCTATATTCATGATAACGTTCCATTAATTTCTTATTTACCCGAAACCACTCGACGGCGTTAATCATCTTATCGTCATCAAGTTCTAAATCATACATTATTTCAGCTAAATTTTTATCATGACTATAACAAAAGATAATAATGTTTAACAAGTCAACACTTTTTTGATTTAGACTAAAAGCATTAGTAAAAGCTAAAACCAGAACTTCTTGCAAATTTCCAGAAATATCTTCTTCAACAACACTTTTATTTGTACTAGCAGATTTTACTAATTGTCTATCAACCATTTCTATCATTCGTTTAGCATCAACATTAAGACGAATAAATAAACTCTGGACTTCCTTAGTTTTTAAAGCAGTTCTAAAAAAATGGATAATTTCTACTTGTTTTGTTCCTAATTTACCGGCCAAGAGAAAAGCATCATCTAAGACCTTTAACGCTTCATCAGAAAATGATTTAGCAACATTATATCGTCTCACCGAATCATTCCTAAATTTTTTTTCGGTATTAAAAAGTTTATAATTTATTTTTTTAGCAGCAGCAATTTTTGCTCTATTTTTATAAATTAAAAACAAATCAAACCACAATGAAATAAGAAAAAAAGAAATTAGAATATCAGACTCGACCCAGGAAAATAAAATCATCAAAGGGTTAGCTAAAAGCTCGGATTGATGCAAAAAAATCCACAAAGCAAACATCGCCCAACCAGCAAAAATAATTAAAAAAGAAAAGAAACTTAAGATTTTATTAACTTGTTGATTAGTCCGCTCTAAAACAATTAAAGATTTTTTAATAGTTTTATCCCAATATAAAAATCGTCCCAAAAACCAAGCGCCCTTTCCTTTTCCGCCGCTATCTTGTACAAATTCAATTTTCTCGTTCTGCTGTATATCCATATTAAGAATTAATCTGGAAGAATAAAGCGATAATTAGAAAGAAAGGCAAAGCTAACCACAACATTGCCCCAATAATCAAAATCCCTAACCATATTAAAAGCACTAGCCCTCTAAAAATAATCTGCAAAAACCTAATAATAAAACTAATGATACGACCGGCAATGTCATATTGACCATACATGGGAACAAATAAATTTTTCATCCAAATACTAAAACCCAAAGATTGTTCCTGATTACGCAAAAAATTGAGCTCCTTTTTTAAAGTCTCAATAAAACCAACGCTATACCACCAAAGAGGAAAATAAATAATCTCTCCAAGTGTTTGAAGGACTATCTTTCCGCTATAAGTTAAAAAATTATGCCTTAACATATATCAATTTTTCACTATTATTTTAACATAAAAACAAAATAACAACAATTTAAAGTAATCAGTTGGTGCCAGTTAAAAAATATGTTATAATTAAAATATAAATTACTGTTTGTCAACTATGAATTTATTAAAATCTATATCGAATGAAGACCCTATCGGCGGCCTAGAAATAGAGGACGGAGCTATACGTTTTGCATTACTTAAAAAAGAGAGGACTGGCTTAAAAGCCATTCATTTAATGGAAGAAAGGTTATCAGAAAAAGAAGATATAGATAATGATATACTGTTAACTGATAAAATAACGAAACTGGCTAAAAAAAATAAAATAAAATATGTTATTATTTCGGTTCCCTCAAATAACATTTTTATTAAAACTTACAACTTTCCTGCAATCATGCCAGATAATAAAATTACCGAATCAATGGACCTAGTTTTAGACCTGCAGCTACCAAAGAAAAAACAAGAAATATATTGTGACTGGATGCAGATTGAAAAAAATGAAACTGATAAAAAAATTGCACTATCATATATTATCAAATCTCGAGCTGATAAATTATTAGCGGCTATCAAAAAAACCGGATTAAAAGTAGTGGCTATCGAGAGTCGCATCATGAGCTTCTCTAGAATTCTTAAACAAACAAAAGATGAAGCGCTCTTAGTTATTGAGAAAGGGAAAAATATGTCCTCTTTAGCAGTTGTAATGAATAATAATGCAATTTTTTCGCAATCAATACCTAACAATAAACTTAACGATAATCTTTCCAAGGAAGCTCAGAAGATAATTAATTATTACGATTGGCTTAACATTACTATTAGAAATACTATTTTAATCGGCGATTTTAAAGACCAAAAAATCAAGAAACTGCCTCTAAAAATAGTGGAAGTAGAAACTATCAGTAAAATCAACGGTCTAGAAAAAGATTTAAAATGGTTCATTGCTTTAGGGGCGGCCATGCGCGGCCTCATCCCAAGAAAAGATGATCAAATAATTAGTTTAATGAATATTGGAACTGAAAAAGCTTATAAACAAGAAAAAATAAATTCAACAACAAACTTTTTAATTAGTCTTAACGCCGCGTTAGCTATTTTTTTCTTCGCTGCTTTTATGGCGACCTGGTCGCTCATATCCATTATCCAAAACAACTACATTAAGCAGATATCCTCTTTTTATATATTACCCTCTTCAGAAAATTCAATGATTCTCAATGAAAAAGTGGCTGATTTCAATAGCCTAATTGATCAAATGAGTGTAATTGTGCAAAAAGAACCCCTCTGGAGTAAAGTAATTGAAGAAACAAAGAATAAAGTCGTTGTAGGTATATCTATTAATAATATAGCACTATCAAGTATTGACGGGTTACTGTCTATTACTGGGATCGCGATTAACCGTGAGGCGATTAACGCATTAAAACAATCTTTCGAATCTTCAGAAATATTTGGAGAAGTAGCCATTCCTCTTGATAATTTAGGAAAAAAAGTTGATATTCCGTTCTCTATGACCTTTAGAATAAAGAGTCCCGAATTAATTTACAACAAATAAAATGGTTAAAAATAAATTTTCTATAAAAATAATCAGTAAGATAGTAATCAGCTTGGTAATCGTCGCTATTTCCGCTTCGATGGTTTATTTTTTTAGCAACCAAATTAAAAAAGCAAACATCACAATTGGCGAAAAAAAAGAAATGGATTATTTAATTGCTAATCGTGAACAAGTTAATAATAAAATTAAAACTGATTTTTTATCGGTAGACTCTACTTATCAGGAAAAAATTAATACCGCCATCCCATCCGTAAACTATATTCTTCCTTTTGTAGATGCGATGGAAAGTCTAGAAAAAAAATATTCCTTAAAACAAACTTTATCCTTTGGTCAACCAACTCCATCAACTACAGTAAATGGGCCAGTCCCTTTAATGTTAGTCACATTTAATTTAATGATAGAAGACGGAAATATAGAAACATTTAAAAACTACCTTAAAGATTTTGAGAAATTACCATACTTTTCATCAATTGATAGTATAAGTTACCAGAGCTCTGGTAAGGCGGGTTGGCAAGAAAATTCAATAATTAATATAGTCGGTAGTCTTTATGCCCATCAATAATCAAGAAATAAATAAAAATAGAGAAAAGAAAAAAATAAGCCGCGAGCAACTTATATATATTGCGATTTTTATTATATACGCGACGATTGTAATTATCTTATTTATCTATGCTGTGCAATTCTTGGGTAGAACTATAAATTCTGCATTTAGCCAACCAACAAATGCAGTTATCGAAGCAAAATATGGCCAGCTACATCTTACTGAATACTCAATTATCGCTAATAAATTAGGCCTTATAAATAATCAAACCGCTGCTCCAATACAAGAAGCTTCAGAAGATACTTCTGTCGATATTAGCTCAACCACGGACGAAATTATTTTACTAAATACCACAGAACAAATAAACACACCGACCAGTGCCCCCGAAATTACAATACCGGAAAATATTTTACCAACGGTTAATTTAGAAACTAGACCAACAATTACAATAATTAACTCTACTCTAACTTCTGGTTTAGCGGCCGAGCTTAAAAATACTTTACAGACTGCTGGCTTTGAAGTTCTACGTACCGGAAATATTCGCCCCAGCGAACCCCAAACAATTATTAAAGTAAAAAACAATACAAACCAAGCCTCAGACTATTTTTCTGATGTAAAAAAAGCCGTCTCCAAAAAGTACGACTTTAAAATTACCACTCTTCCAGATAACTCAACCCAAGATATAGAAATAATTATCGGTAATAAATAGCTTAAAACTCGCTCCAAGTATAATTAGTAATTAGCCCATTAGAATCCAGGTTAACATCAACCTGGATTTTTCTTTTAATTTCCATCACTCTACCCTCAACAGTAATAATCTTTGGATTCGAACCGGAGTCAACCATGATAGTTGTGCAACCAGAAAAAGAATTGCTGCAACCACCGCTCACAGTCTCGATAGAATAAGAGCCAACATAATCTTTATTTCTCGCGATTCTCTGTAAAGCATCTTTAGCTCCTAACTGAGCATAATTTAAAGCACGCCCAGAATTATTGGCATCATTTACCGATAAATTATCAGAAATACTAATTGAAGCAATTAGGGCTCCAACCGAAATAATCAACATCATTAAAACAATAACGGTTGGGATAGAGGCCATGCCTGATTTCTGAATATTATAATTTTTCATATTAAAAATCCTGGTTTAAATCAATACTTGTTCTTTCGTTCTGACTATACTGCCAATCAGGGCTATTGCTATTATAAGAAGCAAACACATTTATCTCAACACTGATTCTTTTTTTATCTAAAACTAAATTAGTATTTTCAAGCCGACTAAAATACATGTCCGTAATCCTTACTCTATCTGAACTAACATATTCTAGTGGCTGAGAATCTACTTGACGAGCAATACGATTATTATCAATTATGTAGCTTATCGAATTAGCACCCACAACTAATACCAAGGAACTTGAAGTAGCTGCCGTAGTATTAGGAGTTATTAAGCTAGAAGCCGATGATACGTCTCGTTTCATTCTTTCTAACACAAAGCGTAAATTAGAATTCAATTCACTTTTCGCCGCTACTCCTCCCTTACCTTTATTTAATATAAGAAAAGAATCGGCAACCATAACTGTTATTACCGATAAAATAGCGATATAGATGGTTAACTCTATTAAAGTAAAACCAGCAATTTTTTTAAATGGTAGCTTCATACTTTATGGACTCCAATTAACAATAATATCATCAACTTGAGGAGTATTTGCTCCACCAACTAAACAATCATCAGCACAAATTCTAATTTTATAACGAAAATATCTTTTATTATTTACTTGGGGATGACAAAGTAACTCCACAGCTGTTCCCTGACTAGCCTCATACCAATCACTAGAACCACAGGTATTTCCACCAGTATAATTCCACGGCCCAGAAGAACTATCCGCGGCCGCTATCTGAAATTTTACTTGCCCTTGGTCCATACTCGCTCCTCCAAGATGCCCTTTCCACATAATAGAATTATAGGCCGGACCGTCAGCATTAGCGGTTGAATCATAAACAGCCGAGATTAAGTCCCCATAAGGAGGATAGCCCACACCGCAACTAACTGGTTTATAGCGATGAGTCATAATTGCTTTAACTGCTAGATTAGAAATTGTTGGTCCAGAAACACCTAAATTTAAATTATAATTATAACTACCAGCGCTTGTAGGATTAACTTTTCCATCAATGTCTTTATAAGAAAAGCTGAAGTTAGTCGGGCTACTTACACTAGGCAAATAAAAAATAGTACTAGTTCCGGAACCATCATCACTAATTAGCATGCTCACGTTACCGCCCCCAGTATAAACACCGCTCACTGAAAAATAAAATGATTTTACAGCATTAGTAATCTCAGAAATATCATCACCAATATATACCGAAAACGGAAGAATAACGTTTGAATTAATGGCATTGTTATAACTAGTCACAAAAAATTCACTAGTTTTTATTTTTTGATTAATCGGCTGACCATCAATACAACTAGAGGGTGCGAATTGATGAGTTGTATTAAGTTTAGCGCCAAAATTTGAAATAGTGATTCCCGACGGAATAACATTTAAAGCATGATTGTATGTTCCCGCACTCGCATGCTTGAGTTTTCCGACATCATCTTTATAAACTAAATAAAAATCCTTCGGTTGAGCAGTATTAGGAAGAGTAAAAGTTTTTGAAGTTGCTGCGTCAGAATCAATTTGTAATTGCAAAGAACCGGAACCAGTATATACACCGCTAATAGAAAAAGCGGCATGTTTTACAGGGTCACTAACACCAGTTAAATCTTCACCGAGATACATTGCAAAAGGAAAATCAGTACTTGAGCTCAAAGAACCAGTATAACTTCCAACAAAAAATTCATTCGATTTAATTTGATCTCCAGCAAAAACAAGTTGAAACAACGATACTAAAATGAGTAGCGCTATCAAAATAATAAATCCAGAAATCTTATAATTAAATCTCTTCATTTTAATTAACCCACATTGAAGTAGTCTTCTCGCCATTAGCTAAACCATAGGCCCAAGAGTCGTTAGCAAAACTATAATAAAAACTGATAGAGGAAATTGTATCGAGGCCAAATTGAGGTAAATTACTAAAAGATGAAATTGCCTCATTGGAATCATACCAATTTAAAGGCAATTCATATCCATAAACGTCGGAAACTATTTCTTTCTGTGCAATTATTTTATCAGCCTCGATAATAATTTCATACGCTTTTTCTTTTTGATAAGAGCCAAATATTAGCTGCCAAGAACTCGATTTTCCATCTAACCCTAAAGCACCATTTGATTTAATAGATATTAATTTAGCGTCATCAGACCAACTCTTTGCCACTTCTTGAACCGTATTATAAGCTTCTTTTAAAGTTAACTTCGCTTTTACAATTAAAACCTTATCGATTTCTGATTGTGGCTGTAACTTAATATTATATTCGCCCCGAACAACATTCTCGCCTTCATTAACCATAATCTGAGTTGTTGTGGGGATTTTTACAACATCATCAATTACCTGCCCTTTAAACGTTTCAGGATTAATTGTTTGATTATTATTTGTTTTATTTTTTTTTACAAAAATAAGAATAATGACTATCGCCACAATAATTAAAACTACCACAGCAACAAAAAATATAGAATGTTTATTTTCGGTTTTTAATTTATGAGGCATAATTTAAGGCGCGAATGAATAAGTTAAATATAAAACAGCCGATGATATATTAGTATTAAGACTAGGATAAAACACAAAGTTATTAGCAACCGGATCAAAATTAATATTCGCCGCATCTATCTTATATAAGATTCTAAAAGAATTACTATTAGAGGCAACCGCATAAGTAGACGTCGCCTGGCTATTTACAGAAATGGCGATATTATTAGTCCCCGAAGATGGAGAAAATCCATTTAATTCCAAAAAGGCGCTTTTAATAGAAACTGAATTCTCCGGTACATAAACAGAAAAACTAGAACTTGTAGAAATTCCTCCGGTAAGTGTAGCCGCAAATGAATCAACAAAGAATTTTGTTGTCTTTGCTGGTTGAGTGACATTCGTTGTCGTAAAAGAACAAAAAGGAGAAACGGTTGGTCTATAGGCCGTATTCCCTGTCGTATCTATCGATTTAACTTGAAAATAATAAGTTGTATTAGAATCTAGATTATTTAAAGCAAAAGAATGGGCGGTATTATTTGGAGAAATAGCCGTAAGAGTACTAGCTGATAAATTAGCATTTTTACTATACTCTAACTGACCAATTCCTGATTCATTAAGACTCCAAGATATAGTTGCGCCATTAGTTGATAGCAAGGTTACAGCGTCATTGCAAGAATTGGATCCAGTAAAAGTAACAACAGGAGCGGTTTTATCAATTTTAAAATCAGTCGCATTTTCGCCATTACCACCAAATGAAACCCAGTTACTATAATAATTTAGACCACCTGTATAGTGTCGAACTCTAGCTTGCCAGTGAAAAACATTATCACTCGGAGTAATTGTAATCGCACAGCCATTCGCTAGCACACTACAATCAACTGGCCCAGGGCCAGCTTTACCAACACCTTCAGTCGCCTGAACGCAAGCGCCTGTTCCTGAGCAAGAAAAAGCAGTCCCAACTGGTTGGTATTCAATTTGTGGATAAAGAGTCCCTCCAGCAAAATCAGCCTGCATACTCATCGCTAAGTAATCATTTGTTGAACTAGAAGTTTCTCCAATCGCAATTGCTGAGATAAGAGCGGAATCTTTAAATTGATTTAAACTAGTTGGATTATTAGGAATTGGAATTAAAACACTAAAAGCCGCACTATTATTTGATTGATACGTATTAGAAGTTATAAATACTGTGCCATCAACTGCGCCAGTCGGAACAACCGTTGCTATCGCCGTATTTGACCAACTGGTAAAAACAGTTGCATTAACAGTGCTGGTAAAAACAACTTTATTATTAGTATCGAAAGCAACTGGACAAGTGCCATTATTTTGACAAAGGTGATTACCATTAACTGTAACAGTTGCTCCAATAATTCCCGAGTTTGGGTTTAAGCTTGTAATCCGAGGAAGAACTCTAAAGCCAGTTGTAGTATAGGCATGGCTTTTATTAGCCGAGCCATTTCCCTGTTGCATAATCACGCTTCCAGTATATATGCTATCAGAAATCACAGGCGGAACTTGAACGACAATGGCCGTATTACTCCAGCTATTAGTTACAGCTGAACCGGTTGGACTAGAACAAGTTGTGCTATCACAACCCATAATTCTTACCCAACCACCAGTCGCACTTGTACCAAATCGCGTTCCGTTTAAAGTAATAATTCCGTCACTATCACTAATATTATATTCTCGTGCGGCATTAGCAGTTGCAGTTGGAACAGTTATTGAAGTAACCTGAGGAAATACATAAAAGTTCAGACCACTACTAGTAACTGAATTTAAAGTAACTGTTAAAGCACTTGTTCCACCAAAAACCGTTCCCCAATCCGCGTCTGTGTCTCCCGCAACTGCCGAGTCAGTCAAAAACGTAATCGAAGTTGCAGTCCAAACTGTAATATTTGCATCAGCAATTTGATGGGTCCCAATTTTAATATTATTAGTTGCATTAGAACGATTTCCCGCAGAAACTGTTCCCATACCTGTTCCAGTAATAGTAATTGAATGCCTAAAACCAGCACCGCCGCCAATACGAGCACCACAGTTTGTACAAGCCGCTGAATAATTTAAAGCGGTCTCGGTAGTATTTGTATAACTAGTTACAACTAATGGCTCTATTGGAGTAAAGGTTCCAATTAAAACACCAGCATCATAATTTCCGTTGGCTCCTTTTTGAAAAACTTTATAAGTATACGCCTGTCCATTTATTAAGGCGGCAGTCGTACAATCTGCACTTCCCCCAGTACCATCGGTTTTTGATAACGCCGTGGAAGCGGCTGAAGAAACTACACAAGCGGCAGTTGCTGTTCCATTAATATCTCCCTTAACAACCATTGAGCCTTCAGTTGGAACTTGAATCCCAGCCGAAGAACTAGCCCAACGATAAACTACCGAACCAGCAGTAACGTTAAAATCAGCCGAATTAGAAGTCGTCCAATTAATAGTATTAGTAGCATTCCCCTCTGTTCCACTAACCAAAGTTGCACCATTAGGCGACAAGTTATCAATTGTTAAAGTTGCACTTCCTGAGTCTGCTCCATTATGAGCGGTATTAGTTCCCGTCCACCCAGTTATTGTAGCTGTAACTGCATAGGAACCACCGGGAGGAAGCGGCATCAAGACATGGGAATCGGCCGTTATTTTTATTTTAAATTGCGTATTAGTCACTGTAACTGGGATTGTACATCCAGATAGTGAAACAGAATCGCCGGTTGGCGTTTGACTACAATAAGTTACCGTATCGCCATCATTCGTAATCGCTACGGTTTGAATATAATTCCACATCCCAGCCGCTAGTCCTACTGTAGCGGCGGTAATAGTATCTGTCCCCGAATTAGTCGATAAACCAAAAGCATCAACTAAACCAGAGGCTCCAGGAGCAATAGTAGAATCTCCTTGTTCAGCAGTAACAAAATTACTAATAGTAGTTACAGCAGCAGTTGGTTGTAGCGTTACTGTTCTGGAAGTGGCAAAAGAAGACATCGGATTAGTATTAGTTACCGAGTGAGAAACAAAAGTCGGTCCACCATATAAAATATTTTCAGTATACCCAGCGACCGCCTGAACCCAAACTTCTACAGCAATTTGGTCACCGTCCTGTAGTGCTTGAGCGACAGCAGTAGCACTAGTAACACAGGTGCGACCGCTACTAACGGTTCCATACTCAAAAGCACTATTACAATTAGCCGCCGTGCCATCAATTAAAGTCGCCACTAGGCCAGTTCCCTCTCTCCAAACGTAAACATTAGTACGAGTGAAGGCATTGGCAGCGTTATTACTTTCATTCGCGGCTAATTCCAATCTAAATGTCATACCAGTAGCAATAGTCTGAGCAGCTAACTTCGGAGATAAAAAAGTTCGATACCAAGTATTACCCGAACCAATTAAACCACCAACTGTTGTGGCGGCAGTGCCCGGTGTATCAGTCATCGCCTTGGCAGTTGCTTTCAGAGTTGGGACTGATGGAGTAACGTCAGTTTGACCAGCATATTCAGTGGTTGGTCCTGTAGTCCCATGCGCCACTGAAGCATTAGTATTACTTAAGAACCATCTTGTGCCTTTATCGGTTACTGTTTGGAGAGTAACAACCCTTGAAGTGCTAAAAGATGACATCGGAGCTGTGTTAGCTACATTATGAGAAACAAAAGTTGGCCCACCATATAAAATATTTTCAGTATATCCAGAGACCGCCTGAACCCAAACTTCTACAGCAATTTGATCACCGTCTTGCATAGTTCGCGCCACTGTAGTAGCCGAAGTTACACAAACACGACCGCTACCAGAGGTACCATACTCTAGAGCAGTTACACAATTAGCGGCTGTACCGTCAATTAAAGTCGCCACATAACCAACACCCTGGCGCCAAATATAAACATGAGTACGAGTAAAAGCATTAGCGGCTGTGCTACTTTCGCTTGCAGACAGCTCTAATCTAAAAGTCATACCAGTAGCAATAGTCTGAGCAGCTAACTTCGGAGAAACAAAAGTCCGATACCAAGTAGTCCCATTACCCGTTACGCCACCCGCCGCTGTGGTTACAGTCCCAGGCGACTCCAACATCGCCTTGGCAGTCGTTTTTAAAGTTGGAACTGCTGGGGTAACATCAGCTTGAGCAGCATATTCAGCAGTTGGTCCAGTAGTTCCATAAGCGGTTGAAGCATTTGTATTACTCAAATACCAGGTTGTACCATTGGCAGTTTCAGCGGCATTTGCTCCAGATATTCCTGTTCTTTTCGCTAATTCAAATAATTTTAAATTATCAACCACATTACTATTAGATTTTATATTCCAAAATTTATCAACTATATTTTTACTATCTTGATAAGTTTGTAAAGCTTGAGAAATTACTTGAAATGGTAAATTAGAAAAAGAAATAGCAAAAAGCATAAATATAACTACTAGTTTGCTAAATATTGTTTTTCTCATAATCTAAAATTTAATCTTCATTATTAGCATTTATAACATAGTTATAAACTCTTTCCGAAATATTTTTCATTTCCATCTGAGCTTTCTGCTCATCGGTACTATTAATCATAACTATTAAAAAATATGGTCGATTAGGAACATACACTATACCTGAGTCTAAATAAACACGCTGTTCGTCACTAATCCCAACCTTATGAGAAAATAAGACTTCTCCTGGTAAACCTTTACTTAAAAAATCATTAGTATGGGAGTTAGCCATCAACTTAATTAATTTCTCCGAATTAGTCATTTCTAAGTAAGAAGAATTATATAAGGCTCTTAGAATAACTACATAATTTTTAGCACTAATCTTTCCCTCATCAGAAAAAAAAGAATCTAAACCTAGATGTTCCTGCGTATTTGTGAATTCATTAGGCTCCAAATTACGAAGAATCATTGTATAGGCGGTATTATCAGAATTTACAAGCATTTCTTTTACTAAATTTTCGATGGTGAATCTAGTACCTATCGGCTGTTTATAAAGCTCGCCAAAACGCTCGTCCTTATCAGTCGGCATCAACACTAATTCATTCTCCCACCTCCATTCCCCTTTTTCAATTTTTTTAACAACCGTCATTGCTAATGGTAACTTAGACAAACTAGCAGGAAAAAATTCCGCATCTTTATTAGCAGAGATATTTGCACCAGTATTTAAAAATTCAAAATAAATAGAAATATCAGAATTATTGGCGCCAATAGTATTAATCTCTTCTCGTAAAGATTGGAAATTAACAATCATGTCCTTCTTGTCAACAAAATTTCTAACAGGATTAATGAAGGTCGAGATACTTTGCCCTTTAGGCTCGGGGGATGACTTCAAATAAAAAATAAAGCTAATAATATTAGTGGCTACAAGTATCACTAATATAACATAAAACAACCAAGGATTTATTTTTTTTTCTATCACAGTCTCAGAATTTAATTTTTGTTTATTTTTATGTCCCATATTAATTTGGTTGTAATCTTATGCTACCCGGAAATCCAACCGTATCAATATTGGTCGCACTTTCGTAAATTGTACTAGGACAGGCTACTGGCGCCCCGCCAGTCCCACTCCAACTAGTCTGATGACAAACCTGATTACGCCAACGAGTTAAGTAATACTCTTTACTAATCGTTCCATCTCTCCAAGAAACTGTAACAACAATCTTTTGCGTTGACGGATCATCAGTATTACCAATCGTACAAGGCGGAACACCAATAGTTGTTATGATAGATTTATCAATATCATTTCGACAAACATTAGAAATAGTAAAATATCTTTGATAACTTAACCCATTTATAGTTAAGGATTCTCTTCCCAAATTAATAGACCAGCTCCCCCCGTTTTTAGTTGAATGGTACTCATCTCCTTTAATTTTATTATAAATATTCTGCCATTTTTCAAAACTTGTACTTTCAATAGATTTAATAGACTCATCAATTAAGTCAACTGCAATTTTATTTTCCATAGACCATTTATTCGCACTCAAACTAGAGACAACTATCTGAGCAATTATCGGAATTATAATAGCAACCACCCCAATCACAATCAGTAGCTCAAGCAACAACGAACCTGGTTTTTGCAAATAAACTTTCATCTATTAATTAACTAAGCCCTGTCCTTGAACAGAGATTGTTTTAGTATCTAAACCAGAATTAAGAATAATATTGGCCGCAGTTGTTGTCCCACTAATTTTATTAAAAATTATATCTATGCTTTGACTCTCGGCTGGATAAGAAAAACTAACGCCAGCTTTAAGATAAGAAGTAACATTAATTATCTTAGACAGGTCAGTATAATCACTGGGAGTAGAAAAAATTTCATAATAATCATTAGCCCCATTTACAAAATGAATTCCCCAAATTCTATCATCCTGACCATTCATTGCCTTGTCTCGAGTACTACGCAAATCGTATATTATAGTATCGGCGTTATCACTTAACTGGGCGCCACTTACAAAGCTGCCATAAAAATCTCGACTCATTGCAGCAATAACAACCAAAATTCCAACAACCAACAGAATTTCCAATAGAGTAAAGCCTTCTTTAGACGTTCTTAACGATAATGATGTATTCATATCGCTTATTAATTAAAGGTTCCAACCATGCTATAAATCGGCAACAAGATAGACAGTGCGATTAAGCCGACGACTAAACCCATCCCTAATAATAAAAGTGGTTCCAAAATAGTTGTTAAATCATTTAAAGCGCCACTTACGTCTTCTTCATAAAAATCAGAAAAATTTTTCAAAACCTTATCTAACGTTCCAGTCTTTTCACCAACCGCAACTAAACTCGTTAAAAAATTAGGAAATAAACTAGGATTATTTTTTAAGGCTCGAGACAGCGGTATACCATTTTTAATCTCTTTACCAGCCCTAATAATTGCTTCTTCGTATTTACTATTACCCACTGCTTTAGCCGTTAAAGTAAGGGACTCAGAAATAGACAAAGCACTCCCAATTAAACTTCCTAAAGTACGAGCAAATCTTACTAACATGATTTTTTTAATCAAATTTTTTGCAACTGGAATTTTAAAAGATACCTCTGAAATAAATTTTTTCCCAGTTGCGGTTTTTCTAAAATACATTACGAAGCCAATAAAACCAACGACGATTACAACATCTAAAACGGGACTAAATGTTAAAACATTACTAATAGCTACTAAAACTTTAGTTATTGTTGGAAGTTCAACATTATTTTGTGCAAAAGATTTAGATAGTCTGGGTAACACAAAAGTAAGCATAACCGTAATTATTCCAATAGAAGCGACAACTAAGATAATGGGATAAGTAAGAGCTCCCTTTATTTTTTTAATCAACTTATATTCTCTATCGAGATGACTATTTAGCTCTTCAAGTGATTTATCTAACATTCCAGAGCTTTCCCCCGCCCTTATCATCCCGGTAAAAATTGGAGAAAAGTCTTTTTCATGTTTTTCAAAAATATTTGATAACGGCTGACCATTTAAAACACCCTGCCTAGCTTCAACTAAAAACTTTTTTACTATATTTTTATTAGTATCGGCAACCATAATCTCTAAAGCCTCATTTAAAGTTAATCCCGCTTTAATAGTCGCCGCTAAATTACGCACTAAAATAATCTTATCCAGAGATGTAAAACTTTCAAAAATTGCCTGAGAGCCAACGGATTTATTAGATTCACTTCCTTTTAATTCTATTTTAATAGGCGATAAATTTTTTTGAGCCAAGACTGCAACCACCTCCTCTTTGCTAGCGGAGTTAATTTCATTAGTTACAATACGCCCCTCTTCATTTATAGCCTCATAAATAAATAAACTCATAATATTTATTCGCTGGTTACTCTTAAGATTTCATCGATAGTCGTTAAGCCACGACCAACTTTTTCTAACCCATCTTCAAACATAGAAGTCATTCCTCCAGCCATAGCTGCTTTACGAATTTGATTAGCTGGGATGGAATCAGTAATTAAAGAACGAATATGATCATTAATCGCCATAATTTCAAAAATACCTATTTGACCAGAAAAACCCGTCCCCTCACAAACTTTACAACCCTTACCATGATAGGCTTCCTTAGGAACTAATTGAGCTTTTTTCTTAGTATTTGCACCGAATAAAGCAAGCTGTTTAGAAACCGCTTCTTTTTGAAAGGAAGTTAATTTATATGAAGCGACACATGAAGAACAAATTTTTCTTACTAAACGTTGAGCAATAACTAAGTTTAAAGTAGAAGACAAGAGGAAGGGCATCGTCCCCATATCAAGCAAACGCGGAATCGCCGAAGGAGCATCGTTGGTATGTAAAGACGAAAGCAAAAGGTGGCCTGTTAAAGCTGAGTGAACAGCAATATCGGCCGTTTCATTATCACGAATTTCTCCAATCATGATAATATCTGGATTCTGACGTAATAAAGCACGTAATCCATTCGCGAAAGTAACTCCCGCCTTCGTATTAACCTGAGTCTGATTAATACTTACGACTTCATACTCAATCGGATCTTCAATAGTTGTAATATTTACTTTCGAAGTATTTAAAATATGCAAGATAGAATACAGAGTCGTTGTTTTCCCATGACCAGTCGGCCCGGTTACCAAAATCATTCCGTGAGGTTTTTTAATTTCCGTTAAAATAGTTTTTTCTAAAGCCTCATTAATACCCAAATCTATTAAACTTAGCGGTTTAGCCGAACTCTTCAGCAAACGCATTTCAACTTTTTCACCATTTAAAACCGGCATAATATTTACACGAATATCAACCTTACTTCCCTGTTCCAAATTAAAGTGAAAACGACCATCCTGAGGAATACGGTGCTCATCAATCTGCATCCCGGCTAATATTTTTACACGTGCGATTAAAATAGGGCTAATATCTTTAGGCAAAGATAAAATTTCTTGCATAATCCCATCGACGCGATATCTAATAAGTAATTTTTTAGGTAACGGCTCGAAATGAATATCAGAAGCATTCATTGTTATTGCATTTTCCAAAACACTATCTAAAATACTAACAATCGGGATTGCTTCCGCCATTCTTGTTAAATCGGTATTTCCACTTAAAGTAACCGACTGCTTAATACTTTCATCAATAATCTGATTGAAGCTAGTCCCGATAGTTTTACGATATTGTTTAAAAACAAAAGATAAACTAGCTGAAGAAGTTAAATAAACTTCTAACCACACGTCTAGTTTATGACTTATAAAATTAACCGTTTCTAAATCAAGCGGATTAAGCATTGCTATTTTAGCAGTTCCAGCATCCTTGTTATATTCAAAAACTACCGCTCCTTTGTTTTTAACATAAGCTTCGGGCAATAGACTAAGAGTTTCCCCAGAAATAACAACTTTCTTTAAGTCAACAATAGGAACTTCGGCATAAGGGGCTAAAAGTTCTATTAAATAATCTTCAGTAATTTCTTCGCGTCCGATTAAAACATTTGTTATGGACTGGCCGGAACGAAAAGCTTCGGCCTTAGCCGAATCGAAAGACTTATCACTAACCAATCCTGAGGCGACTAAAATCTCTTTTAATTTTTCCTCTTTAATATACATGATGATGAAATATTATAACGATATGAATACTAATATTATAACATGTAAGCCCTGAAAAACGAAATATAAATTACATATTTAAGATTGACAATCCGCAGATACTAATTAAAAAATTTCCAAACATAAAAACAGCTATTGCTGAGATAATTAGCGATGGCAAAAGAGTAATATTTTTTTTCTTAAACAGAATAAGATTCACTCCCGCAAGCGCAATAGTAAAAATTAAAAATATAAACACAAAAATAATCGACTGCGGCCAACCGAGCAATAAACAAAGTAGTAAAGTTAAACTAAGCTCATCTTTACTAATTATATCTGAGCGATATTTTTGAAAAATATTTAAAATGGTATAAAAAATTACAGCTGGGAAAAGCGATAAAATATCCGCTATCCAGAATCTCATAAAAATATAACTTAAAAAATAACGCCAGGATTGATAGGGCGGTAAAAGGAATTGGCTAAACTCAGAACTTTTCCAAATAAAATATTGAATAATTGATAAAGATAAATCGAAGAAGATAGTTGCTCCGATAAGCAACCAAACAAAATACAAAAAAGAAAGTTTTTTTAAACCAGTAAATATTTGAACGTGGGTAAAAAAACATTTAATAATGACTAAACAAATAGTTACCAAAGAAAAAGCCCAAGGTAACCAAACTAGGAATTCACTGAAAAAAAATTGTACCAACATGTGATTAAAATTAAAGGATTAGTTTCCAAAATAATTATAACAAAAAAGCAGCCTCTTTTTAAGAGGCTGCTTAAATTTACTCCACTCTAAAAAATATTTAGAAATCAGTTCCGGTTCCAAGTAAAGTCAAATCAGTTCCAACTTCATAATACTCAGAATTGTTACCGCCGTCCTTAGCCATCTTATTATCATCAACAGTATAAGCAGCACTTTCTAGTCTAGCAGCAATTTCATACTTCAAAGTTTTTTCTGAACATACATAGCGATAAACTAAATCAGTGCTAGCCACAGCAGATACAGTAGCAATAGTATTTACTGGATCAATTGGTAAGTTAGAAATTGGAGAACCGCCTGGTAATCCAGATAAATTAACTGGCAACCAACCAGCATTAGTAGTTAATGCTAAGTTGGCATTAGTAACTTGACCAGCAGCTGGGACGGAACTTGTTCCAGCATCTAAAGTCGCGTCACTAACAGTACCCCCTGGAGCATTGTTAGGATAGCTGTAAAAAACTTTATCACTAGCTGCGTAAGCTGTATCAGCAGATACGCTTCCCTTACAAGCAGTATTAGTAGCCCCACCCATTAAAGGAGAAATGGTACTAGTTGAATATAACCCTAAAGCAGTTTTCATAGTTGCTAGATCCGACATTCTTTGAGAATCACGAGATTTTTTCAAAGTTTCTGCTGGGTCAAGCACTAATACTAAGATTACTGATAAAATAGCGATAATCGCTATTACAATCAAAAGTTCCAATAAAGTAAACCCTTGATTCTTCACTGTTTTTTTGTTCATAATTTTTAAAATGTGCTTTATTTTAGAAAGCAACTTATTTTTTTAACATTATATAATAATATCATTATTAATATTTTAACAAATTTTAAACATTAAGGCAATAAAAACTGAATCAATTAAAACAACGTCTCTTTTAATAAACTAAATAGTATGATAATATTGAACTACTAATAAAAAATATGATAAAAGCTAAACTAAAAAAATTATTATTAGCCGAAGATGAGCGCACTATTGCTCGTGCTTTGAAATTAAAATTAGAACTTTCAGGATTCGAGGTTATAACCGCCACTAACGGAGAGGATGCCTTAACAATACTAAAAGAACAAAAAATAGACTTACTTCTACTTGATATTATGATGCCCAAGGTCGACGGATTCAGTGTAATGGAAGAAATGAAAAAAATGAAAAATAAAACACCTATCATTGTCTTATCTAATTTAAGCCAAGAAGACGATATCAAACGAGCTCAAGATTTGGGTGCAATAGATTTCTTTGTTAAATCAAATACTCCGCTATCTGAAATATTAGTAAAGATAAATACTTTCTTAAAATAACTTTCTACAATAAAAACAAAAAGAGTATTATCTATTAATACTCTTTTTTTGCACCAAATAGTCTTTTCATCTTTATTGACAAGCATTATTTCTTATACTATTATTGCATTAGCACTCTAATATAATGACTGCTAAATATTAATCAAGAATAATTCAATAATATGTTTAATAAATTTACTGATAAATCACAAGAAGCGATTATCAACGCTCAAGTAATTGCTTCAAATTATGGCCAACCAAATATAGAGGCCGCCCACATACTTCTAGCCCTTATGGAGCAAAATGAGGGCCTAGTTAAACCTGTATTAGAAAAAATGAAGATTGATCCAGAAATTATTGAAGAAGAAATAATCCAAACCATTAAACGGCTTCCGAAAGGAAAGGTAAGCCCTCAGAATGGTCCAGTTCAAGCCGTTTCCGGAACAGCGGAAACAGCCGCTATTCTAGAAAGAGCCCAAAAAGAAGCCGATGGCATGAGCGATGAATTTATTTCTACCGAACATATCCTTCTAGCGCTTATCGGGATTCCCTCTCCTGCTCAAAAAGTTTTATTAAATTTTCAAGTAGAATATAAAACTGTAAAAGATATTTTAAAAGAATTACGTGGGTCTCAAACTATTAGCGACCCTTTCCCAGAAAATAAATTTCAAGTTCTGGAAAAATATACCACCAACCTCACCGAGTTAGCAAGACAAGAAAAATTAGACCCAGTTATCGGGCGCGATATGGAAATAAGACGTATTATGCAAGTTTTACTACGTCGCACAAAAAATAATCCCGTTCTTATTGGTGAAGCTGGGACCGGAAAAACAGCTGTAGTTGAAGGTTTGGCACAAAGAATCGTTTCCGGCGACGTTCCAGAAAATCTAAAAAACAAAGAAATTATTTCTTTAGATTTAGGAGCCATTGTTGCGGGAGCAAAATTTCGTGGTGAATTTGAAGATAGATTAAAAGCGATTTTAAAAGAAGTTAAATCACAAAATGGTCGTCTAATTTTATTTATTGATGAGCTTCATACCTTAATTGGTGCTGGTGCTAGCGAGGGGTCAATGGACGCTTCTAATATGTTAAAACCAGCTTTAGCTAGGGGTGATTTACGTACTATCGGTGCCACAACAACCAAGGAATACCAAAAATATATTGAAAAGGATGCTGCCTTAGAAAGAAGATTCCAACCAATATATGTTTCTGAACCAAGTGTCGAAGATACGATTAGCATGCTTCGCGGCTTAAAAGAAAAATATGAAGTTCATCACGGTGTTCGCATAACTGACAATGCCTTAATTGCGGCCGCTAAACTATCCCATCGCTATATTAGCGATAGATTTCTTCCGGACAAGGCGGTTGACTTGATTGATGAGGCAACATCTTCCCTACGCATGGAAATAGATTCTATGCCTGATGAGCTAGACCAATTAAAAAGAAAAATTAACCAACTAGAATTAAATAAGGCCGGCTTAATGACAACCGATAAGAAATCTCCAAAAATAAGAGCCATCAATCAAGAGCTCGCAAAAATAAAAGAAAAATCTAATCAACTAGAACTTCATTGGAATAATGAAAAAACAATTATCTCTCAAATTAGAGATTCAAAAAAAGAAATTGAAGATTTAAAGATAAGAGCTGAAATTGCTCAAAGACAAGGAGCGGACTTAACTGAAGTTGCAAAAATAAAATACGGATTAATTCCAGAATTAGAAAATAAAATTAATAATTCTCAAGAAGAACTCTTAAAAATCCAAAAGCGTGGCCAAAGAATATTAAAAGAAGAGGTTGGTGAAGAAGATATAGCTAAAGTTGTCGCTAGATGGACTGGCATTCCGGTTAATAAGATGCTTCAAGACGAAATTAAAAAATTAAGTGAAGCCGAGAAAGAATTAAATCAAGAAGTTGTTGGGCAGGAAGAAGCAATTAAAGCTGTCGCCAATGCCCTAAGAAGATCTCGTGCTGGTATTAATGAAGAAAAAAGACCAATTGGCTCCTTTCTATTTGTTGGTCCAACTGGTGTAGGAAAAACTGAACTAGCTAAGACTTTAGCACATTTTATGTTTGATGATGAAAAATCACTCATCAGATTAGACATGAGTGAGTTTATGGAAAAACATTCTGTGGCAAAATTAATTGGCTCTCCTCCAGGTTATATAGGACATGATGATGGCGGTCAATTAACTGATAAAGTTAGGCGCCATCCTTACAGCGTTGTTTTGTTTGATGAAATAGAAAAAGCACATCCCGATATGTTTAACGTTTTATTACAGATACTTGATGACGGCCGCCTCACGGATTCCAAAGGGAGAACAATTAATTTCAAAAATACCATTATTATCATGACTTCCAATCTTGGGAATGAAGTAATCAAACACTATTCTATAGGATTTAACGATGAAAGTGATAAGAAAAAAGCAGTTGATACTCGAACCGAGGAAATGAAAGAAAAAATTGATAAAATACTCAAAGACCATTTCAAGCTAGAGTTTTTAAACCGTATCGATGAAGTAGTTCTCTTCCACAGCCTTTCTCCAGAAGCGCTAGAAAAAATTGTCGACCTAGAACTTAACAAAGTTGAAAAGAGATTAGCGGGAAAAAATATTAATGTAAAAGTTGGTCCAAAAGTTAAAAAAATGCTAGCTGAAAAGGGCTACGATATAACTTATGGAGCCCGTCCACTAAAAAGAATAATCCAGAACTTAATTCTCGATGAACTCGCCCTAGAAATAATTGAGGGTAAAATCAAAGAAGGTGCAAAAGTTAAAATTGATTTAGAAGAAAAAGGAAAAATTGCTATTAAAATGTTAAACTAATTATAATCGAAGAGCCCGTTAACAGCGGGTTTTTTGATTGCCGAACTAGAAAAAATATACTATAATTAAAATCAATCAAACTTAAAAAATATTCTAATATACTACCAAAATGAAAAATAACAAAATAATGTTAAATTACCTAATATTAGCAGTTTTTATTTTATTATTTAGTTTTAATAATAATGTAGCTAAAGCTCAGATAAATACAACTCTAAATTTTAACCCTAACAGAATTCTAGAAGATGGCGAATTGTTAAATTATAGTTCCATGGATTTAGCGGAAATTCAGAATTTTCTAAAAAATAAAGGAAGCTATCTATCGAATTATAGTACAGCTAATACTTATGGAGACGTAAAAACGGCCGCCGAGATTATTTATGATGCCTCACACAATAATTATGACTGCGATGGTGTAAAAAATCTTTTAAGTGATAAACCATCAGAAGCTGAGAAACAAGCTAAATGTAAAAAAATCACAACCGTTAATCCAAAATTTCTACTAGTTCTTTTACAAAAAGAAGCTAGCTTAGTAACTGATAGCTCGCCTTCTCAGGGTCGTTTAGATTGGGCAACTGGTTATGGCTGTCCCGATAGCTGGGTTTGTAATCCTTATTACAAAGGCTTCGGAAAACAAGTAAACAGCGCTTCCCTACAATTTTTAGCCTACATGCAAGAGCCTCAAAATTATGGCTTTAAAATGGGCCAAACCTATATCGCGAAAGATAAATATGGCATTCTAAAATCAACTGCAAGGGCAATCACTGATGGCGATTACAATACTATTATTAATTCTCCTAGTATGGTAAGCGTTACTCCAGAAAACCAAGCAACCGCCGCCCTATATAATTATACTCCTCATATTTTTAACGGTAATTACAATACTTACAAATTATTTAATGATTACTTCCCTAAAGTATCGCGCCTATATCCTGATGGCTCGATTATTCAAGCCGAAGGTGATCCTAGGGTTTGGTTAATCGCAAGCGGTAAGAAAAAACCCTTTGCTAACTGGTCGGCTTTTGCATCTCGTTTTCACCCTTCACAAATAGTTAAAGTTTCTAGCGAAGAGTTGCAAAACTATCCCCTTGGTGACGAAATAAAATTTGCTAACTATTCAATAGTACAAACTCCTGATAAAAAAATATATCTATTAGTAAATAAAGAAAAAAAACAAATCATAAGTACGACCGTCTTCAAAAAAATTGGCTTTAATTCTGAAGAAATTGAACCAGCGACCGTGGAAGATTTAGCTAGCTATTCATTAGGAAAAGCAATTACTGCGACTTCTACCTATGTTACTGGCGCTTTACTACAAGACTCTAAAACGGGAGAAATATTTTATGTTGAAAATGGAGTACGATCTTTAGTTGATAAAGTTTTATTAAATATAAAATATTTAGGCCAAAAGATAACTAAAAAAACTACTAAAGAATTAAGTGCTTATACAATTACGACTCCAATTCTTTTAGATGATGGTGCACTTGTAAGAACTACTAACTACCCTACTATATATTTAATCTCTAACGGACAAAAACGCGCCTTTACAAGCGACGAAGTATTTAATAAGCTAAACTATAATACCGCTAATATTATTCCCGTAACATCACAATTCCTGTATAACTATTCTCAAGGAGAACCAATTAAATAAATATGCCTTTAATTAAAGCCTACTTATTACCCCATTCCCCGCTCCTCATCCCAGAAATAGGAAAAGCAAATCATAGCTTTCTTAATAAGACGACGGCTGCTTATGAAAAAATAAAGACTGATTTAGTTTCCTCAGGGATAGAGACGATAATTATAATTTCTCCCCATAATCAAATTGGGGATGAATTTTTTATTATTAATTCAGCTCCAGAGATGGAATTAACTTTTTCTGATTTTGGCTTCATTCCTCAAAAAAATTATCTAAAAGGAGATGTACTTCTTTCTGATATTATAAAAAACCAATTAAAAAATGCTTTTCCTATTAAAATAACGTCAGAGGAAAAACTCGACTACGGAAGTGCAATTCCTCTTTATTTATTAAAGAGCCCTGACTCATCATTCAAGGTTCTAGTTATTTCTCCAGTTGAAAAACTTGATTTAACAACACATTTTAAGTATGGAGAAAAACTAGCGGAAATAATTCAGACCAGTAATAAAAACATTGCCATTATCGCTTCCGGCGACCTCTCTCATCGCCTAAAAAGAAAGTCTCCGGGAGGCTATTCTCCCAAAGGAGCAAAGTTTGATAATAAAGTAATTGAATATTTAAGCGAACCGGAAACTGCTAAAAATAACATCCTTAACATGGACAAAAAGTTAATTTTAGAAGCAAGCGAATGTGGATTAAAGCCGATTACTATAATGTTAGGACTACTCAATCAAACTCGTTGGGAATCAGATATTCTCGCCTATCAAACCGATTTCGGAGTTGGTTATTTGAGTTTAGAATTTAGCTTACAAAATAATGAAAATCGTATTGAAGATAAAAATCTGGATATAAGTGCTACTGAAAATAAAAGCATAAGTTAAATATGAAAACAGAATTCCAATCATTCTCAGATATCTTTAAAAATAGGCAGATAGTAAAGCCACCGGCTTACCCCTGGCAAGATTTAGCCTTACGCGTTATCAAAGAATTAGGAATCCCAGGATTTAAACGTTCCTCAGTTTTTAAAGCTTGTAAAGATTTACCAGCAACTACGGTTGAGCGCGCGCTTAATGATACTAAGGAGCTATGTAAAAGTGGAAGCAAATGGCAATATTTTTTTAAAGTATTAGACGCTAAAAAAAGTACCGACGATAAAAAAGAAACAAAAATAGTAACCGCCAAATAATATGCCTAAACAACTAACTGTTATAACCTACCCTCACCCTATTTTAAGAAAGAAATCAGATATAATCGATAAACGCGACCTTTTAGATAAATCTATGAAGGAGTTGCTTTTAGATATGGAGGAAACAATGAAGAAAAAAGATGGCGCCGGACTAGCCGCACCTCAAATTGGAAAAAATATCAGATTAATTGTTATCAGTCATGAGAAAAAAACCTTATTCTTAATTAATCCAACAATTACTAAAAAATCTTGGGCAAGAAAAATAGAAGAAGAAGGTTGTTTATCAGTTGTAAATGATAAGGGAGAAATAGTTTATGCTCCAGTCTCAAGACATAAACGAGTAAATTGCGTATACTTGGATGAAAAAGGAAATAAAAAAACTCTAGCAGCCTCAGATTTACTAGCTAGAGTAATCCAACACGAGATAGACCATTTAGACGGAATTCTTTTTATTGATCGTCTTAACGATTTTCCAAATAAGCCAAACAGCTCCAAGAAATAATAAAACCCAAGATATTTCTTTATAATAAAGCATTAGCAAATCTTGGTTAGCGCCAATGAAATAACCTAAAGCCGCTAAAACAGAAACCCAAAGTAACGATCCTAAAGTAGTATAAAAAACAAAAGGTAAAAATGGCATTTTACAAAACCCAGCTGGGAGAGAAACCAATTGTCTAATAACTGGAACCAAGCGACCGATAAAAGTTGCGGAAACTGAATTTTCCAAAAAATATTTTTCCGCCCGAACAACTCCATCAGGGCTAATCAAAAAAAACTTAGCTACTTTATGACTAGCTAATTTATAAACTAACGGACGACCTAGATAATATGCCAAGACATAATTAAAAATAGCCCCGACAACGCTACCAATTACTCCAGCTAAAATAACTAACCAAATATCCATTCTTCCCTGACTTGCTAAATAGGCGGCTGGCGGAACAATAATTTCAGAGGGCATAGGTATAAATGAACTTTCAATCGCCATTAATAACCCCACACCAAGATAACCCATCCCCTGAGTTATATTAAGAAAAAAATTAAAAAAATCTGTTAACATAATTTAAATATACCATATCAACATACTATGTCTAGTCCAAAAGAAACAAAAAAAATCAGAATTATTTTTATGGGGACACCAGAATTTTCTTTGCCTGGGCTTCAAGCTTTAATCGAAGATAAGTCTTTTGAAATTGTCGGTATTTTTACGCAACCAGATAAACCTATAGGGCGTAAACAAATACTCACTCCGCCACCAGTGAAAGTTTTAGCAAACGAACATCATCTCCCAGTATTCCAACCAGAAAAAATAAAATCAGAAATTGAAAATATTATAAATTTAGTACCCGACTTAATAGTTGTTATCGCTTACGGAAAAATAATCCCTCAAACAATTTTAGATATTCCAACTTATGGATGTATTAATGTTCATGCCTCCCTTTTACCAAAATACCGCGGTGCCGCCTGTCTTAATGCGCCCATTTTAAATGGTGATATAGAGACTGGAGTTACGATAATGAAAATGGAGGCCGGTCTTGACACTGGTCCTATTTTACGTCAATCTAAAATGGCATTAAACGGTAAAGAAACTTTAGCTGATGCTCATAATACATTATCTGAATTAGGCGCTAAGATTCTACCAGAAACTTTACATGATTGGATAGATAAAAAAATAGAACCACAAATGCAAGATGATACTCAAGCAAGTTTTATTAAAACCCTATCTAAAGAAGATGGAAAAATAAATTGGGAAAAGTCAGCTGAAGAAATAGAAAGAATGGTACGCGCTTATAATCCTTGGCCAGGAACCTGGGCCGAGTTAAATGGTGAAATAATAAAGATACTTAACGTTAAAAATGAGGTTGTTGAAGGTAAAAAAACAGAAATTGGAAAATTATTTTTAGATAACGGAAATTTACTTATCCAATGTGGACAAAATGCGCTCACTATATTAGAATTACAGCTAGCCGGAAAGAAAGCTATGAGCGCTAAAGAATTTATTAATGGCTATAAAGATAAAATAAAATAATTAAAGGGTCTCTTCGTCTAACGGCTAGGACGCCAGGTTCTCATCCTGGTAATAGGGGTTCGATTCCCCTAGGGACTACATAAATCAAAGAGTGGGCTAATACTTGCTCTTTTTTAATTTCCCCAAGCAATTACTTATTCAATCATCATAGCAATAACTTGCAAATTTTTAGCGAAGGGCAAACTCACTATTCTTTCATATTCTTTTTTAAATTCATCTGGTAGATTGGATGGCTCAACAATATTAAAACCAAATTTTTTGTAAAAATTCTTTTTATTTAATTCAGTTAAAATAAAAATTGGCCGCGTAATTTCTTTCACTAATAATTCCTCAACCAGTTTAGTCCCGATTCCCCGCTTCTGATATTTTTTATCAACTGCTAAACTCGATAGTTCTAAGCATCCATTATCAAATACCTTTGCTCTAATACAGCCAACTAAATTATTATCATCCTTAGCAACATAAAATTTAGTAACATCAAATTCAGACCTATCTCCTCCTAGCTCCTTTAATAAATTGAAAATATCCAACTCATCTTCCGAATTAGCCTGAGAATAAACAATGTTTAATTTATTAACCATATTTTCAATAAATTAAT
>CAJAVM010000024.1 GCA_903945435.1 uncultured bacterium
AGAACTTCATATCCATGATATTTTCAAAAATGGATTCGGTAATCTGTCCACCATGTTTATCCATTTCACTAATTGCTTGTTGGAGGTCAGAAAGACGTTCGGTGAAGTCTTTTTCTTTTTCTACTGTTTCTTGAGTAATTTCAGTACTACTCATATCATCAAGCTCGCCAGAAGAATCTATTTTACCAGAATCTGATTCGAGCACGACTTTTTCCAGAGATTTATCTTTTTCATCATCTAATTTATCCACTTTTATTTTTGGCTTTTTAATAATCATTTCTAATTCTGGATTCATATAGTTAAATTCAAAAAAACTGTTCAATAAATTTATTAAACAGCTTTAATTTTTAATATTTTTCTGATTTACTTAATACAATTTTGAACATAGATATAATCTAGCAAACTATCCCATCTTCTTCCTAATAAACGCTGGGACACTTAAATCATCATCCTCATCAATAACCGGCTTTTCTACTTTTCTTTCAATGTTTGGTTTAATTGGTAAATTTTTGAAAACAGAAAATTTATTTTTATTTCTATCTTCACGAGAAATCGAATCCTCTTCTCTAACTTCTTTTTCCGCGATAAAAGTATTAGGAGTATACGATGGTTTGGAAATTTCCCCCTTATTACTCTTACTATGACCATCGAAACCAGTAGCAACAACCGTAATCTTAATTTGATCTTTCATCTTTTCATCGATAACAGCACCAAAAATAATTTTCGCTTCTTCATCGGCAGCGGAAGTAATAACCTTAGCCGCTTCGCTAACTTCGGTCATACTTAATTCTGGCCCACCAGTAATAGTAAAGACGATACCTCTAGCGCCATCAATAGACATATCAAGTAGAGTAGAGTTGATGGCTTCCTTGGCCGCTTCAACCGCTTTATTTTCTCCAGACGCCATACCAATACCCATTAATGCAGAGCCAGCATTAGACATAATTGCTTTAACATCAGCAAAGTCAGCATTAATAATTCCAGGAACAGTAATAATTTCAGCGATTCCCTGAACACCCTGACGTAAAACATCGTCAGCGGTTTTAAAAGCATCAAGCAAAGAGGTCTTTTTATCAATCACTTGTAACAGTTTATCATTAGAGATAGTAATAATAGTATCTACTTTGTCAGCTAATTCAGCATATCCTCGATCAGCAATATTTTTTCTATGACCACCTTCAAAAATGAAAGGCTTGGTAACCACTGCAACCGTTAAAGCTCCTTGCTCTTTAGCGATTTGAGCAACAACCGGGGAAGCTCCGGTCCCAGTTCCTCCGCCTAATCCACACGTAACAAAAACCATATCACAACCCTTCAGAGATTCTTTAATCTCATTGGCGGATTCTTCAGCCGCCGCCTTACCAAGCTCAGGATTCATTCCCGCACCTAGACCTCTAGTTACAGTTTTTCCAATATGAATTTTCTCGCTCGCTTTATTGTAGTGTAGTGCTTGAATATCAGTATTGATAGCTACGAAACCAACACCCTTAATCCCACTATCAACCATACGATTAATAGCCGAGTTTCCTCCGCCGCCAACACCGACTACTTTTATTTTAGCAAATGTTTCTATTTCTGGTTTTACTTCAGCCATAAGATTATGATTAAATTTTCTTTATTTTGGCATTATTCGATTAAATAATCCTTTAGTTTTTTCAAATAAGCCTCCTAAATTGTTTTTAAATTTATGACCAGCGGAAGTTCCTTCCCCGTCAGCACGACTACCCCAAATAACCAAACCAAGGGCAGTTAAAAATTCCGGGTTCTTTACTTTATCAATTACGACATTAATATTTTTAGCTTGACCTAAAGCCGCTGGTAATCTTAACTTCTTTTTAGCAGATTCTACCAAACCGTCAAGCTCAGCGCCACCACCAACAAAGATTACGCCAGCAGGCAGCATTCCCGACCTATCAATTTTTTTAAATTCGTTATCTATTTTATCAAAAATTTCCTCTACTCGCGCATTAATAATTTCAGAAACATATTTGCGAGAAATAGAATTAATATCATCATTAACTTCTTCTTCTTTTACTAAACCAGAAATATCAATATCGTCATGATGCTCCTCATCAATTACCACAGCGCTTCCGTATTCGCGTTTAATTCTTTCAGCTAAATTAATCGGACATCTTAAACCAATAGCAACATCGGCGGTGATATGTTCTGCACCAATAGGAAGAAT
Source organism: uncultured bacterium (assembly GCA_903945435.1). Lineage (GTDB taxonomy): Bacteria > Patescibacteriota > Patescibacteriia > Patescibacteriales > UBA12465 > UBA12465. The sequence goes on from CAJAVM010000024.1 coordinate 2,186, forward strand.
AGCGGTATGAATTAAATTTCTTTCTTCATAAACGGCAAGTGAGGTAGTAGAAGAACCAAGATTAATTAAAGCAACGCCAAGTTCTTTTTGTTTAGAACTTAAAACTGCCTCAGAAGCGGCTAAAGGAGCAAGCACTAAATCTTCAATTTCTAAACCGGTTCTATATATCGCTTTAGTTAAATTTTTTATTTGTGTACTAAGCCCTTGAACGATTAAAGTCTCAACCTCTAATCTAATCCCATTCATTCCAATCGGGTCTTTAACATCGGACTGATTATCAACACTGAATTTTATAGGGATAACATGTAAAATTTCGTAGTTAACTGGAACTGCTAAAGCACGAGCGGCCTCAATAGCACGATTTACATCATTATCATTAATTTCACCATCGCTACGACCAACGGCAACTACGCCCTTAGAACGTTCACATTTAATATGAGGGTCATTAATACTTACCCAAACACGGCCAATAGGAACGCCCACTAAACGTTCGGCTTTTTCCAAAACAGCAGAAATAGATGAAGTTGTTTCTTCAATACTATTTACTATCCCGCGACTAACGCCAGCAGTCGGACCGGAAACGGCTCCGATAATTTGTAATTCATCTCCAGCCATGCCGGAAATTCTTTGACCGATGACAAGGCGGATGGAAGTAGAGCCGATGTCTAAACCGGCGACAATATTATCCTTCATATATAATTGACATTAAACTGCTTCAATAAAAATACAGCAATATTTTAATAATATTTCCTGTTTCTTATTTACTGTTAATATTATACAAAATTTATCAAATTTTAACAATTCTACAGGAGGCTTAGATACCAAGTAATAATTTTTTGGCCATAAATTAAGGTAATAATAGCACCATATGCCAAAAAGGGGCCAAGAGCCATCTTCGATTTCCATTCTTTTTTATGAGAAGACAATAAAAATATACCAATTAGTGCTCCCGTAAAATAAGCCAAGCAAAGTGAAAGAGCTAGTTCACCTACTGTTGGAAAAACGATTCCCAACAATAAACCGAGCCAAATATCTCCCTCACCTAACCCTCTTTTTTTAGTTACAATATATTGAATCAAGAAAAAAGCTGCTCCCAATAGACCAGATAAAACTATAGACTGCCAAGAAAATCCCAATAATAAATTTAAAATAAAAACTACGCCAGTAACTGGCCAGACAATTAACATGGGGACTAGTTGCCATCTCAAATCATAAACAAAAACAATCATTAGCGAAGCAATAATTAGCCAATCGCGAGCTAATAAAATTCCCAAATCAGGAGAAGAGATATTTTTTAAAAAAGCGAGAGCAAATAATAAAGAAGTAGCAAATTCTACTAATGGATACTGCCAAGAAATTTTTTTATGACAATGACGACAACGTCCACGCAAAATTAGAAAACTAAAAAGAGGGATATTATCATACCAAGCAATCATGTTAGAACATTTAGGGCAATACGAACGCCCAGAAATAGTTTCATTTTTATATAAACGCCAAATCAAACAATTTAAAAAACTCCCAATTAACAAACCCATTAAAGCTGACAAGACAACAAATGAATAATCCATACATTAATTATTATATTTTTCTCTAATTTTTTTTAGTTCTTCTTTTTCTGGTGAGAGTTTTATTGCTTCATTAATATGCATTAAAGCAGACTCTTTATTACCTTGTTCAAAATATAAAGCCGATAAAGCAACTTGCCAATTATAATCTAACGGGCCAAATATGGCACCACGCCCAACATACTTTAAAGCAGAATTAACATCACCCAATAAATAATACGAATCAGCAATCTTTTTCAATAGTGCATAATCCGAGGGAAGGCTTTCATAAGCAGTGCTATAAAATCTTAAAGCCTGATTAAAATCCTGCTTAATAAAATAAGCATCGCCCAGACTACTATAAGAAGTGTATTTGTAATAATTCGCAGTTTTACGATGAGAATCGTTTATCTTAGGGCTATTAATATCAGGGAGATTCATATCTACTAATTGATATGAGGCTTCAGCTCGCTCTAAATCACCACGTCGCAAAAAATCACGCGCCCGATTTAAATGAGCTAAAGGCCAATTAGGAGCTACCTCTAACAACATTTGAAAATATTTATCAGATGCTTGATAATCTTCTAACTGGCTAGAAATACGTGCTTTTAATAATATATTATTATAACCTCGGTCTGGTAAATCGTTTAGGATTTGTCCCATTCTGACTTTTACTAGATACCTAGACGACGCATCTCTGGCTTGTTCATATCGATCACTTAAATTTTCACCAACAAAATGATTATAAAATGTCATCTGCACGGGATTAATGTTAAGTTCTCTAATATAATCGTGTAGAACTAAGGATTGTACTAATTCCTGTTTTCCAAAAGCTACATAAATATCGTTTAAATAAGCGTCGGCAATCAGGGCTTCAATATTTTTTGAAATTTGCCAAACAAAAATAATAAAAATTAACAAAACTAAAATTCGTCTCAGTACTTTTATCTTCGTTTTATCAACAAGAACATTATCCGTAAACTTCAGCCCTCCGGCTGTTTGAAAATTTAACGTTGCTAAAATTGAAAAAAATAACCAAAAATAAACTTCAGTTACAATTACCGAGAAACTAAATAAAAGAGATGCCAAATAACTAACCGCCCCAAAAGTTAGAGCAAGCGCTAACGCATTATTATTTTTTTTCGTTATTTCGGTAAAGGATAATTTAAAAAATAAATAATACCAAAGAGTAAAAAAGAATAAACCAATCAAACCAACATTCAAAATAATATCTAAAACTATATTATGAGCTCTATCAGTATTAGAGCTAACGTTAGCATATAGGCCCCAATCTCTTTCATAGTATTTAATAAAAACATCGCCACCATTTTCTAAACCATATCCTAAAACCGGCTTCTTTATAATCGCATCAGAGGCTGCTTGAAAAAAATTAATACGCGCCGCAAAACTGCCAGCGCCCAAATTAAATGATTCTTGCAAACGTCCAGGGGTAATAGTTTCAATAATCACAATACCAAGGAAACCAATAGCAATCGATACTCCCACAATAGTTAATTTCATCTGCTTCTTTAAACCGGACACAAAAAATAAATAAGCTACAAAAAGAATCGCCGTAATCATTAAAGCCAGCAAGCCGCCTCGACTAGCCGTTGTGAATAAGCATATTAACTGTATAACTGTAATAAAAGCATAAACTGATTTAATCAAAAAATGACGACTAACATAAAATAAATAAGCACTTAAAGGAATAGTGAGTAATAAAAAAGAAGCTAAAAAATTTGGCTGGCCCATAGTAGATAGGGTTCGCCCAGTTAAATAAGGCTCTTCTGGCCAAGTTAAAAAATCTAAATTTAAGATTTGTAGAATTCCATATAAAGAAACCAAGGCGGCTGAAGCAACGGCAACAATAATTATTCTATTAATTTTCAATTTGTAATTAGCCGGCAACAACTCTAGCTTACTTTTAGCATTTAAATTTATAAAAACTAGTAGGGCCCACAAAAAATAGAAGCAATAACTTGAGACCCCTTGCTGTCTTTCATAAGATCCAAAAAAACTCTGGCGATAATTGATAGAAAAAAGTAAGGTAAAAAACAAAAAAACTAAAAGTAATGCTGGAATCAAAAAGTACTTTTTTAAAATAGCCCATCGATTATGTTTTTCTGATTCTGCGAATAAAGTTCCAGCTGAAAAAAATATCGTCCGAATACTAGTTAGCAGAAGAAGCGACCAAACTAAAGAGCGGAAAATTATTAATTTATTAAATTCAAAAATATTATAGCTTGGCAAAAAATAAGCAAACCAAATAGGAACTAAAAATACTACCGCCAGGTAGTTAAACTCAATTATCTGATCTAAAATATTTACCGTAGATAGTTGTGGAGACTGTAAAGAAAATTTCATATTCTTATTATAGCAAATAAAAAAGAGGCTTGAAAATAAGCCTCTTCTTATATATCAAATAGAATCATTATCAACCCTTAAACTTTTCTACCACTCCTATGCATCCAATTGTTCCAAATAACTAGAATTGGACTCGCAATAAAAATAGAGCTATAAGTACCAACAAAAATACCAATTAACAAAGCAAGGGAAAAATCTTTAATAGTGCTTCCTCCAAAAATCAAAATAGCCAATAAGGCCAACATTGCGGAAGATGAGGTATTAATAGAACGGGCCATGGTTTGATTCACGCAAGTATTAATTGTATTCTCGAAATCATCATTACTCTTAGGAAGATTTTCTCTAACTCTATCAAACACAACAATTGTATCACTAACACTATATCCTAAAACTGTTAAAATTGCGGCAATAAAAGGGGTATTAATTTCAATGCTATAAAAATGTCCCAAAACAGCAAAGGCTCCTAAAGTAATAATAACATCATGAGCTAAGGCAATAATCGCAGCTACGCCATACTTCCATGAAGAAATTGGTTTAGAGACACCCCTAAAGGCCATAGAAATATAAAAAATAATCATTATTAACACAATAACAGAAGCATTGAAGGACTTACTTTTAAGCTCCTGGCCGATGGATGGGCCAACAGAATCAAGTCTTAATTCCTTAAAAGTAGCACCATCTTTTCCAGCCACCAAAGCACCTAACTTAGATAAAATTTCTTGATGGGTTGTTTCGCTAGCCTCTTTAAAACGTAGAATAAAAGTTTCATCTGTAGTTGATTGGATGGTCAAATTGTTTAATTTAACATCTTTTAAACTATCCTGTAATTCGGTTATTGTTGGTTGGTAGTTTTTAAACTCAGCTTCCAATAAACTTCCGCCAGTAAAATCAACGCCGAAGTTTAATCCCCAAATAAATAGAGCAACAATTGAAGCAACCACTAAAGTGCCGGAAATGCCGAGGAAGATATTTCTATTTTTAATTATCCGATAAGTCATATTTTTATTATTATCTTAAATGATGGTTAAAGTATTACTTACTCAACTTTGGCTTTAGCTTTTTTTACTCCCAAAAGCCACATCTTGTTATCTAGCCATGAGCCTAAAACAAGAATAGACAAAACACGAGTTATAACAATCGCACTAAATAATGAGACCGAGACGCCGATAAATAAAGTGGTACCGAAACCTTGAACTGAAGAGGTCCCGAAGAACATTAAAATTAAACAAGTAATAAGGGTAGAAATATTTCCGTCTCTAATTGAAGGCCAAGCACGTTTAAAACCATCTACGATGGATTGATTAACAGACTTACCTTGTTTAAGCTCTTCTTTAGTACGAGCAAAAATTAAGATATTAGCATCAACAGCAATCCCAAAAGATAAAATTAAACCAGCAATACCGGATAAAGAAAGGGTAACTGGCTTCAAGGCATAGAAAAATAATAAAATACCAATTACCGCAAATAACAAAGCGAGCGAGCTACTAAATATTTTTATTTCATTAAAAGTATAGAATATTAAAGCAATCATCACAAAAATAATTGGTAAAGCAACAGCAACTGGGATTGCCTTAAAGATAGCTAACATTGTTAAGCCATAAACCATTAAAGAAATAACGGAAAGTAAACCAGGTAGGCGATACATGACAATCATGAAGATTGAAACCAAAAGTAAACCAATAAATCCGGCCTGTAAACTATTTTCAATTGATTTAGAGCCTAAACTAGCCTCAACAGTTTTTTGAGAAACTAAAGTAACTGGAACTGGTAAAGCACCTGAGTTTAAACGTTTAACTAACAGCTTAGCTTCATCAATATTAAACTGACCAGAAATAACAGCCTTGCCTCCAGTAATTTTTTCATTAACGGTTGGAGCGCTAATTACATAACCATCCAAAAAGATGGCTACTGGCCGGCCAACATTACGAGCGGTGATATCTTCAAACATTTTTGAACCTTCAGTATTGAATTCTAAAGAAACCTCAGGAGTTCCATCATTTGGGTTAAATTCTAAAATAGCTCTCTTTAAATATTTTCCGGTTAACTCTGTATTCTGCCAAAGGTTGGCAGCGTTAACGTCAATTTGAGTAGTACTGGCGGTAGCGAATTGAGCGGCGGCGGCATTTTGTTCTTTAAATTCCAAAATAGGAGTTTCACCAATCATTTGAATAGCTTCTTTTACATCTTTAACTCCGGCGAGTTCTGCAATAATACGGTATTCGCCATTACTGCCTTTATTAACTTGAACATTAGGTTCACTAACACCAAAAGCATTAACACGACGCTCGATAACGTCACGAGCAGACTCCATTGCTCCCGCACGGTCAGCCTCAGGGATATTAGCAACATTAGCCTCATACACCAACTGAGTCCCTCCCTGCAGGTCTAAGCCTAAACTAAAAGGTAATTCCTTTACAATTGGGAGAATAATGATGTTATTAGTCTTAGCAGCAATAAAACGAGCGGCATTATTATAATAATTACTGCCAGCTACTACAGCAACTGTAATGGTAAATACAATAATTAGGCCCAAAATCAATCGAGTCTTAGCCTTAAAAGACAACTTAGAAATTTTTTGTAAAACTGACATATTGGATTAAAGAATAGAGCCAGAGATGACCCTGGCAAATGTTAGTAAATTAACTCAAACTTGCCTTTATCTTAAGATAAGTAAAAATAAAAATCAAGCCTTAACCAAATCTAGGTATTTACAAAAAGGCCAATTTTATTTATAATAACTCTATTAAATTAAAAAAGTGGCCAAAAAACATAAAAAGAGCCAGGCCACATAATCCAATATATATGCCATTAATACCAACAGTTATTGAAAAAGAGGGGCAAGTAGAAAGAGCTTATGATATATACTCTCGTCTTTTAAAGGATAGAATTATATTTTTAGGCGAACCAATAGATGACCATACCGCTAATATCATAATTGCTCAACTATTGTTTTTAGACGCCCAAGATAAAGATAAGGACATTAAGTTCTATATTAATTCCCCCGGAGGTTCGGTAAGTGCTGGCTTAGCAATCTATGACACGATGCAATTTGTAAAATCTGATGTTTCAACTATTTGTGTCGGACTAGCCGCGTCGATGGCTTCAGTTTTGCTCGCTGCTGGCGCGCCAGGAAAAAGATTTGCTCTACCAAATAGCGAAGTTATGATTCATCAAGTAATGGGTGGGGCTGAGGGACAGGCTTCAGACATAAAAATTAGAGCAGAACATATTCTAAAAACAAAAGTAAAAATGAATAAAATTCTAGCTTTCCACACTAAACAAAAGGAGTCAGTCATTGAAAAAGATAGTGACAGAGACTATTTTATGAGCGCTGATGAAGCCCAAAAATATGGGATTATTGATAAAGTAATTCGCAAATAATAAAAATACAAAAAAGACTCCTAACGTAAGTTTAAAGGAGTCTTTTTTAATATCAAAAATTTAATTTTAATTTAATTTGAAAGAGTTGATAAGAATTTGAAAAACATTAGGATAAACTAAACGCTCAGAATTAGCAGAAATATAAGAAACAATATAAATGTTCTCCCTATCTTTACCGGTTAAATAAAAATTTAAACCATCAGCTCCCATTACGCCCTCCCAACCGTCAAGGTTCCTTAAACGATCATTAGTAACAATTTCTCCTGGAAAAGTTTCCTCATACCAAGCTACAATACTCTTAATTTTTGGATTATCGGAAACTGAAATTTGAATCAAAGAATCATCAGGAGCAGAGATAGTTGTTGTATATTCATTATTCAAAGTTTTAAGACCCCAAGAAGCGGGATAATAAAGTTCGTATTTACCAACCTTATTATTATACTTAGTCATCAAGCTATTCGGATATAAAGACTTATTAGTCGCCAACGGACTATAACCATTTTTTAATTCCGCTAAATCGAGATAGCCATCGTTATCGGTATCACTAGACGACATCATGGTTCCAAAAATTAATTCTTCTTCATCATTTAACCCATCGCTATCAGTATCGACTAATAATGGTAAATCCATAACTTCTTCACCATAAGCAGATTCAGTTGATGATGAAGTTAATGGGGTAGTTGTTCCAATTTCTACATCTACAACACTCGGGTTAGTTTCCACGACAACAGTCGTAGTAGGAGTTTTATTTATATTGGAATCGTCTTCTTTCTGTATTTTAGAAGATGTACTCTCTACGACCGAAGCAATAGGTGCACCAGGATTAACCCTAGGTTTAATAATAAAATAATAACTTAAATAAATAAGAGTCCCAATAAAAATAATACCCAAACCTACAATCAATCCCCCAACCATTTTAAAATTATTTTTTTTACCAGTAGATGATAAAAACTGAGAACCAGCAACAGACTTGGCGGCTGGCGCCATCTCCGCTCGCGTACGATTAGGCATATTATGCACAATCAAATCTTGATTCACTTGTGCGACAACGGCCTCATCAATATTTATTTTTTTACCAGTTTTTCCTAACATATTAATTCAACACGAGAACAGCAGCAATAATAAATAAGACTAAAATCACTCCGCCCAGAACGAACCAAAGTTTTAAGCTCTTCTCACTAGTCTTAGGCATAGAATGAACACCAATAGATAAGCGAGATAACCGAAGCCTCCCTGCTTTTGAAGCCCTAGTTTCATCAACTGACTTTTGACCAGATATTTGTTCACTACTATTTAACATATTCAACAATTAGATTTATTTAACAATATTGCCTGGTAATTTACCGGCACCATTGGGATTATAGCCATTTCTAACCTCTTCACCATCAGAAAATTTATCACCATCAGAATCTATCATTAAAGGATTCGTTTGATAAATTTTAATTTCCTCATAATCACTCAAGCCATCATTATCAGTATCAATCAAATTAATGTTAGTTTTAGCAATCAGTTCTTCATCATCAGTAAGACCGTCGCTATCGGAATCGGTTGCTAAAATAACTGCTTCAGAAGAAGTAGCACCATTATTTTCGGCCGCACTAGTAGTCGTTGAAGTTTCACTTGCCACAGGGGTTGTGGTTGTAAAAGCAGGCTCTTCTGTGGTTATAGGAGTAGTTGGAACTTCAACCGTAGTAGCGGCTGGCGTTTTATTTGTATTATCCGTTTTGAGGTTAGTTGCAACAACTTGCTCATTTGTATCAGCCTTAAAAAATTTACTATATGCTAAAAACCCCAACAAACCAACAATCACTACCACCATCCCAACAACAGCTATCTTAAAACCTTTACCACCACCGACACTTTTTTCATCGTGATCAATTTCATAATCAGGAACTGAAACAGGGGAAGTTGAAGCGGCCAAACCAACACGTCGCGTCGTTATCTCAGAACTGTTTATGTGTTTTCCTGCATCTCCAGACTGATCGGTCTCTGCAAAAATATCATCTACCGATTGACGACTAGCTGGATTAGAATTGTTCAAAGTTTCAAACATATTTTTTAAAAATAAATTTTATTTGTTTATTATAACGAATAAGAAAATAATTAGCGAATCAAAAATCGAGGCAACTATTTAACTACAGGTCTAACAGGCTGAATCATGCTAGGGTCATCAACTCGACTAGGGTCAACTACAATATCAGCATCTCTTTTGATAATTTTATAAACTACCTCGTCAGATCCAGTGTTAGGAAAAATTTGAATTTTAGAATCAGCAGGTAATCCAAGCCTGGTCTTTTCTTCAACGTTCATAAATTCTGGCGCTAAACTTGATTCCGGATTAGAAACATTTACTATTCCATCATTAACTGGCGATTTTTTTGTAGCTATCAAAATAAAAATTACTATAACTAAAATTGCAATTAAAGAGCCTGCTAAAATAATTATTTTCTTTTTACTTAACATATACTTCATCTATTTTAAATTATTGAATTAATGCGGGATTAGTGGCTCTGCAGGCTGCAGCATTTTTAGAACCAACTAGTGAATAGGGTAGACTTCCATTCGTAAGAGAAGCACAAGAAACATGATAGCTCCCCCCTGTACAAACATAATTGGCTTCACAAGTTGAACAACTAGTACTTCCTGGATAAGTGCTATAGGTTCCTGCCGAACAAGTAGTACAGTCTCCAGAATTCGCACCGTATGTCGACGAGCGGGAGGTCCCGGCCGGACAAGGAGAAATACTACTACCACCAGTACAATAATAACCAGCATCGCAAGCATTACAACCTGTATTCCCAGTTGTAGTATTATAAGTTCCTGCCCCACACCTTGTACAACTAGAGGCGCTTGTTCCTCCAGTCGTGCTACGGTAATAACCTACCGCACAAGGGGTTAAATTCGTACCGCCAGTACAATAGTATCCAGCGTCACACTGAGCACACCCAGTATTACCAGGGGTAAGGTTATAGGTTCCAGCTAGACAAGTAGTGCATTTAATATTTCCAGTTGTAGCAGTATAAGTTCCAGCATCGCACAAAGGACAATTTCCTTGACTTATACCGGCAGTGGTTTCTCTATATGACCCAGCGGAACAACCGATTTTACTAGAACGACCAGAACAATAATAACCAGCTTCACAAGTCTTACAAACAGAATTTCCAGTAGTATTTGTATATGTTGAAGGATCACAAACAACCGCATTAATTCCATCTGCACAATAGAAGCCCACTGGACAAGTGGCGCAGCTAGTAGTATTAATCGGGACGTAAGAACCAGACCCACAAGAAGTAGGAGGAGGAGTCGTATTTACAACACATTGAGTTCCATTACAAGTAAACCCATTAGCACAACCGCAACTACCCGTACAACCATCACCTCCGCAATAACCAGACGGACAATTTGGAGTACATGTACCTGCTCCCTCGCCAACACAAGTCCCTTGTTGGTCAACTACCCAATCACAACCGCCTTGTACCGGTGAACCCGGACAATAATATTCATCATATTGTGCACATTGAGCACCAGTATTTCCCTGCCCACCACTTTGTCTTGAATCACAATGACCAGAGGCGCCAACACAAACTTGTCCACTAGGACAATCATTAAACCAGCTATTACCACTACTATTACACGGTGAACCGTCGGGATCAGGCGGAGTATCTATCGCAATGCAAGTCCCTTCAGAATTTATTTTTCCAGCTTTACCAGAAGTGGTCGTGCAAGAGTCGAGGTAACAGACAGCTTTTGATGACCCAGCTGAAGTGCAAAGAATTGATTCTCTGTCTGGCCAACTGTTACTATTATCTACACCACATGCGCCACCATAACCAGGATGTAGACTAGAGGCGGGATAACCACCCGTTGCTAAATTAAAATTTGCTCGATATCCAACTGGACAACTATTTACCTGACCTCTAAATGTACACAATGGAGAAGTGCAACTAACAACAGTGCCATTAAGAACACAAGTTCCAAAATAATTTTTGCATGGATTAATAAAACATTCACCATTATCTATTCTAATAACCGTACAGCCATAACTAGGATTTAAGGAGCCGTTATTTTGCTCTTGCTTACATGATTTTACCGAACCAGCTGACGTATTAACTATTTGATAACTGTTATAGGTATAGTGATCCCAATCATTAACTTCTTCATAATATGTCACACCCGGCAAAACAGCATCTCCCTCTTCAACAACCACTGAAGTGCCATTAACCGGTTCTTGCCAACATTTTTTTACGCAAGTTCCGGCAGTAGTACATTGATAACCAGGTTCACAGTTAAAGCCATTATTGCAATTGTTAGTATCAATTGGAGTTCCATCAGGAAGTACCGGAGATGTTCCAAAATAATCTGGGTCGCAATCAAATTTACAATTTTCTTTAGTTTCAAATTTAGTTTGACAATAAGTATCCCCACAATAACCGCCACCATCTAATGGAGACTTAAACACGCAATAACTATTACCCGCCATTGGATAAGGGGTAGTAGCAATAGTATCAGTATTACAAGCATATTGCATTGTGCGACTACTACCAGCAGCAGTGGTGGCAATATTTCCGCTACCATCACAAGATTCATAACCATCATTAAAAACTCCGCCCTTACCTTCCGTATTAGGCTCGTTAACACCATCACCACAATAAGTATTTACTTTAAGAACAAAGCTGGTGGCGTTAGGAGTTCCATATTCGTTAACAGCATTAATTTTTATTTCCTGACCAAGATTAGCGATAGTCGTTGTTCCAGTTAAATAAATATTAGTTACATCCACTACTCCTGGCAATAAAGATATTCCTGGAACAGCAGCTGTAGTAGAATAGGTAATACTATGATTTCCTTGTTTAGTTGAACCCAAAAGGCAGCTATAAGCATAGCCGACTCGAGATTGAGTTGCACAATCTAATTTGATCACTGGCTTGTCAACTTTAATGCGGATAACAAAATTATTAACCGCTTTACCGACTGTTAAACGATAGACACTTTCTGTATCAGCAATAAATTTAGTAGAAGTAGCAATAATCCCCTGATAAGTAACTCTTTGGCTATTTAAACCATCAGCGGCAGAGGTTCTTGTTATTCCGGGCATCGATAGAATATCTGGCCCACTAACTAACGTTGGAAATACAGCAGAGCTTCCGGAAACATAAAAACTATAGTTAAAAGGAATTGTTGAATCTAAGCGATATGAATATTCATCAGCTTGAGCGAAAGAATTAGCTGAAGAAATTACTATTTCAGTAGTTGTAGACATGCTCGCGCCTTTACTATCAGTGATAGTAACATTAACATAATATTTACCAGCGTCTCCAGCTAAATCAGCAAATACTTTTCTCTGGTTTGCATCACTAGTCATTTTCATAACTGGCGGTGCACCCCGCCAATTAGGCCAACTGCCACTAGCTGGGGTCATAGTCCAAAAAATAGGATCACCCTCGCTATCACTCGCTCTTAGGAAGCCGTTATATTCACGTCCAGATACGCCCTTCATTTGTGCTTCAATAATTTTTGGAGCCGAATTAGAAACCTGACCAGAAGCTAAAATACCAGTAGCACTAACGCACTCCTCGCTAGATGAAGGGTTGTTTGGTTCAAAACTAAATCCTAAGCTAGGATTTAAACTATCTCGACTTTCCATTACAGCACAAAGATTATAATCCGAGCCAGAATCATTAGTAGAATAAACTAAAGCATAGCTATTTTTTGGTAGTTGTAAACTAGTATTAGTTGAATCATAAACAAACTTTTTGGTACTTTTATTCCAGCAAGTTTTTGCATCAAAGTCTGGACACATGCCAAAGCGATTAATTGGGTCAACAAACCCTTGCTTAATAGCTAAAGCGGGCATCAAAACATCATTCCAACTAGGCCAAAGAGATGTTGTTTTTCCCGGCAAATAAGTTCCACCAGCAAGTAACGGATAACGTCCATTAACAGACTTATATGACGCAAGTGCTTCTCTAACTTCTTCTAATTTTCCAACTCTTTTCAAATCGCGAATCACTTTTGATTTTAAACTATCACAGAAAAAATTTGCGGGGCAATTTTCATCAACTGAACAATTTTTTATTTCCTTAAGAGCGCAAGTTGCGGTCGAAGTAGAACAAACTTGGCCAGAAAAACAATCCGTATCTTTTTCACATTTTAAAGCAGAAATTGAACAAGTTGCTGATTCTGCCGGTAAATTATCATTGAATTTCCAATGAGAAATAATTTGACCTAAAATATCAACTGTTTTGATGTTTGGGTCTTGATTATAAGAAATCAAGTAAATATTAGTATATATTTTTTTATTAGTGATATTAACATCAGCGGCATTAACATAAACCGTGCGACCATCTCTAAGAGCTTCATAGCCATCAACTGTGAGAGCTTGCGGAGACCCCTTGAACCCTTGGCTGGCATACCAACGAGAAACACTGTAATGGTTGGGGTTCGAAATAACACGAACACCAATAGCATCATCGTTTGTTTGAGCACTAGGAGTTTGAGCCGATACTGAAGCTAAAAAATAAACGTAGACGGCACAAGCCGCGAAAAGCGTAGCAATAATTGCTAAGCCCTTTTTCTTATTCATATGTATTATTATTAATCAACCACCAAATTTTTTAAAAAATTATTTCGAAAAAATTACTTCAAGCGATTTAATACTTTCATTTTTATAAGTATCAAGTGCTGAAATAACGAAATAATTATTACCAAGGGTTAATTTTGATTTTTCAATAGTTGTCGAAGTCGCTTTATCATTAGTATCAAATGATTCTCCATAAAAGCCGGCTTTAGTTCCGCGATAAACTCGATAAAATAACGTATCGTCAGTATTAGCAGTCCATGACAGTTGAATAAAAGTATTCTTATCTTCAATTTTAAATCCAAGAGGCACCATCGGTACAGCTTTATCAGTTGGAGTTACAGTTTTTTCATAGCTTAAAGAACTTTCAACAGTATTAGCCGCTACAACAGATACCCGAAAAGAATAAGACTGACCATTTTTTAAATTAGTAAAATCAATACTACAAATATTATCAACACCAACTGTATGACAATAAGTCGCGTTATTTTGAACCTTTCGAATTAATGATAATGCCTTACCAGTTTCACCATAATATAGATTATATGAAGCCGCAGTAGGTGCAGACTTCCAAGTTATAGTAACCGCTCCACTAGTTTGTTTATCCATGGCAGTCATAATTTCTCCAGCAGAAGAGGCGGTTTCTCTAAAGAAGAAAGATTCTTTCAAAACATTCCAAATACAAACGCCATCGGGTTTTGAGTCGCCATTTTTATCTGGGCCACAAGCCTGATTAGCAGTTGGACAAACCGAATTATCAGAACTACAAACTAAAGTATTGCTTTGACCACGAATAATTGCGTCATCAATAATCAAAGGTAAATCATCAAAAGTTCCTGGCTGGCCAGCATCGCGACAATAATACAAAATGTAATTAAAATTAATGCAAGTACCAATTGCTCCCGCACAATTATCACTCCATGGCGCCCAAGTTCCATCCGGACTTACTGGCGGCCAAGGATTATTACAAATAAATACATATAGACTACTATCTCCAGAGAAATTATCTCCAATAGAAAAGGCATTACGACACTTGTTAGAACAGCTAGCATCAGAGCACGTGCAATTAGCATCAGGGGATGAACCAGCATCAAGGAATCTCGTCATATCGATTGTAGCCTTGAGTTTTGTGCGACCATCAGCAATCCCATCTTTTGTAGAAATAAAAGATTTATTATTTCCTAAACCAACAATAGGATCCATACTGGCAACCGAAGGATCACTAAGACTAAACTTCCAATCCCAGAAATAACCAGTTACTGGTTGTAAGATTTGTCTATCAGCGCTATAAGCGGCCGCTGTAAATACCTTATCTTTATCACTCTTAGTATCAAACTTTTTATTTGCAGGATCAATATCATTTTCATCTAAATCGTCATCACCAGTTTTAAATAAATAAGAAACTGGGGAAACCTTAACTTCTTTTACGGCGCAAATACCCTTGCTATTATCTTTATCTGATAAAGTTTTAAATTGTAAAATATGGGAATTTTTGTATGACTTTGCATTAAATTGTAAAGTTTCACCTTCAACAAAATCAGCCGTAACAAAATCGCCAACTTTATCTAGCCCTAAACCATTAAACCCAACCCCGGATAAATTAATAACACCGGACTGACTATTTAATTGCTCGTCGCCCTTAATGACTAAAAAGTATTTTGCTTCAGGCGATAGAATTTTTTTAGGAGCAAACTTTAACAACGTTGTGCTTGTTCCTATATACTCGCCAGAAATATTTCCAGGGAATGAACAATATAATTTAGTCGGATCAGGTAAATCGGCTAAAGCCTGGTTATTAAAAGTACCAAATAACTTACTAACAGAAATTTTTAATTTATTAAAAATATTTATAAACCAGCTTGTATCTTTAGCGATAAATTTTGGTTCACCATCATAGACAAAAGTTCCGGCCGGACAAGTATTCCCGCCATAATTCATCTCTTGTAATAGAACAACATTAGAAGTAAACGAGGCTATATCCATAGCCTGATTAAATGTTACCTGTAAAACAGAGTTACGACAGATATTAGTAGCACCATTTTTTGGTAAAGAATTTGTAATCTGTGGTCTTGATTCACAACAGGCATCAAGTCCACAACCCACGTCTTTAGGATCAAGAGCACAATCACCATCCTTTACACACCCGCAACACATTACTTTACCCGCATCAGGACCAGATGTCTCTACTTCTCCGCCCTTGCAAACCTCGGTAGTATTATCATAACAACAAGTTCCAACAGCCAAACAGCCATCTTTGTCTTTATTAAAAGCGGCACAAGTATCCTGAGGAGTATTTTTTGCGCAACCATCCGCACAAGCGAATGAATCTTTATAAAGACCAATCTTTACAGGAGTAGTAGAGGCGCAAAGTAAAGGGTCGCCTATTGGTGGAGTAGAAGTATTAAAGCAACCAAAATATCCACAATAACCAAAATCTGGACTTAAAGGATTATTAGAAATAGTTGTTCCAGAACCACTACGACAAACATCGTCACCAGGAGCAACGGTTTTTTTAGCATCAAAACAACAAGCCGTATTATGTTCAGAACACGAAGCTAGTCCTTCAAGACCGCTACAATCTGTACAAATACCATTAGGGGTTTCTGGAGTAATGCTACAGTATTGGCCAGTGTGACCAACACAATTACAAGCAGCGTCATGCTCAGCAACAGTTGTTCCCACAGTAGCACAACCACCACATCGCCCTAAATTACTATTACCAGTTTTATCTGCACCACAAGCACCATCACAAGTTAAAGGCGCACAGCAATCTTGAGCAGCTTGATCTTTACGACAACAACAATCGCAACTCGGTTTATCAACGATAACACAACTGTCTGGCTTAGCTATATCAATATTATCTTCACATACAGAACCCATGGGACAGGAGGGGGCGGCAACACAACGACCTTCTAAGCCAACCTTCTCACACTTTAAACTCGACTCACAGATATCACAGACCGAAGTCTGATCGATACAAATATTATTTAAACCTTTTTCCCAACCATTAGGACATGAAGTTGGAGTTTTAGCTTCCCAATGCTTATCTTTATTACAAGTAAGGGTTAGCTCAACCGTTTGAGCTCCTAGCTGAAAAGATTGAACTTTAGTTAAACTACATTTACCTAAATCTCCATTCTTCACACATTTATTAAGATTAGCATCGTAACTACAAATACTAGAACCAAAGCCACTACAACCAATAACGGAAGCACAAGAAAAATCACAATTTGCGACCACTCGTTTTGTTCCGCCGCTATAAGGAGAACAAACACCGGGAACGTTGGGGCAGAAAGAGCCAGTCTGACAAGTACCGGCATAAGCGGCTAAAGTTTTACAGCTTTCTTGAGAATCAGGATTATTAACAACATAGCCAGTACTAAAATCCCATTCAAAAACTGAAGTTGGAATACTAGTTAAACACTCCGCTAATTCATTAACACATCTTCCCTTTTTATAAGTATTAGCCGGACAACAAACTTGATTAGGACATTGAGTATTAGAAGTACAACTACTAACTTCAAAATTTAATTCGTTTCCCCATTCACTATTTTTCACTACTTTTACTGGGCCAGTAATAGTGCTAGTTGGAACTGCAACTGAAATAACATCGGCTCGATTTTCTTTTTTTATTTCACCAGCAACCGAACGCTCCGGACTAAACTGGACCAGCCCCTCTCGATTAGCCTGACCAAAATATTCACCATAAACTTTAACCGGGGTAGAAACTGCTCCCTGGTTTGGCTCAATTTTACATAAACTAGTTTTCAAAGCCAAGGAGTCGTCTGCTTGAAAAACATTAGGGTTTAGTTTTTGAGTATCAATCGTTTTACCGCCCAAAATTATTCTAAGTAAGTGATTACCATTTTGAATATCATCAGGAACTTTAATTATAATTTGTTTATCTCCCCAAACTGAACTTGCACATACTGGAGGAAAATCATAAGACGCTTCTAAATCTCCAAAATAGACGTGGGCACTCCCTTTAGACCAACCAAAACCATTACCAGTTATAGTTACATATTGACCCGCCTTACCTTTAGCTGGAGAAAAAGAAACAATATAAGGACCGTCATTAGGATTTGCTTCTTTAACAAACTTTAAAAAATTACTTTTTTCACTATTACCACTAATATTATTTATAACAAAACTACCGGAATTACCAGAACGAATATTAGGAGTTGCGGCCGTACCAGACAAACCGCTTGGATGGCTAAAATTAGAATCAAACCCTTGAACATTAGCTTGATAATTACCAAAATAAGCCTGACCAGAATATAAATTGATTCCTTGATAAGAAACCGAGGAACTTAAGGCTCCCTTATTAGGACTAATCGAACATAGTCCTGGTCGAGAAATACTATTAGAAATAAAATCAGGAATTCTTGGCCCATAATCATTGTCCGTTGTATCTTCAGCATTATCTGAGCCGATTACTTTAATAGGACCAGTAGTCACTCCACTAGGAACAGCAACAATTATTTGATCATTTTGCCAGAAATTAACACAGACTGGATTTATCTCTGAAGGATTGCGACCATTCCTATTTCCTCCCATAAAAACTACTCGGCTAGTTGAGGTTGAGTAAGCGCCAAAATTATTACCAGAAATTGTAATAAAATTATTTGGAGCACCATTAGGGGTAATTAAATTACAGGTTGTTCCGCAATCAGAATCTTGAGTACAAGATTTATTATTATTGTCTTCACAGAATCCGCCGGCAGGGCTAACATCAGTAATGACCGGAGTCCCTATACAAGTACAGGTATTAGAATCACAAGATAAAAAATTTCCACAAAGGTTGTTATCAGCATCGCAAGTTGGAGTTGAAGCATCGCTATCACAAGAAGTTCCAGCTTCTCCCTTTGGCTTACAAGTGCAATTAGTATCGCAGTAATCCCCAGCCGCACAAATTTGATCAGCCGCCTGACAGCCTCCTTGAGCACTAGAATCACAACTAGTTGGACAACTATTTCCTTCACAACCACCACAATCACCGCCAACACATCCGCCCCATGCACCACCAGAACACGCCATTGATCCACCGCATCTGCAAGAAGCTACTTCACCGTCAGTACATAATACATTTGGGTCCGTCCCACTTATAGCACCACTCAATCTTGTGATTATAAAAGTAGCAATCGCCCAAGAAGCTAACACAATTCCCAATCCAATAACGGCGCTAGTTAATAATTTTTTAGCCTGAGAGATTTTATCTTCTTCTCCGGCTGAAGTCATCCATAGAAAACCAGCATATATAATAAGGCCAACTGCAATTACTCCCAAAAATCCTAAGCCAACATTAATTATTCTCCCGACAATTGTCCTTGGATCATCAGCCGGCAAAGCTCCTCCCAAACCAGTATTTACTGCATCCGTTCCAAAATCTTGAGCAAATGCAAGTCGAAAAATAAAAATTCCGGCAACAACAATAAAGAAAGATAATAAATGTTTAACAAATTTTCTATTCACAAATTTTTATTTAATAAACCAACCAAAAAATTTAATTACAATTACCATTCGACAAAGTACTGGTCGCAACACCAAAACAGCATGATGGATTTTCGGCGGTAACATCCGAGCATCCTGGCCCAATACTAGGCTTGAAACAATTTTGATAAATATCTTTTACCCCAGACCCAACTTGAGTATTGTACGTAAATGATTCTAAAAATGGAGAATGATCAATGGTTGCAACAGTAATATCAGCCACTCCATCTAAAGGATTAGTATCTCGGTTTAGACTATCTACCCAATAACCTAGCGGGGTCGGCTCAGAACTGCGCAAATTAATAAATTTATGCTCAACAGTATTTACACCATTAGTAATAGTCTTCCCTCCGGAGCGTAAAGTATCAGACATCATTAAAGTACTAAATACAATTTCTATTGGCTCAATTAATTTAATATCAGACTGCCTATTAACCGGTAAAATAGCAGTAATCTGAGGAGGAGTAGATTCTATCTTATCGGTTACAAAAAATGAAAAACGATAATTATCTTTCTTGTCTTTATCATTTGGAAAATTATCACTATAAAAACTCAAAGGACCATCAGCGGCCGTATCTCGATTACCATCCAAGGAGTTTAAAGCCGTATCTGTAATACCATCTAACTTTTGTAAATCAGCACTTGGATAATTACGGCTATTTACATCCTGGCAGGACTTATATCCTAAAGCACCGGCTGTACAAGTTTTAAAAGGAGAGTAGGCAATACAATCCTGATCACTAGCACAAATCTTTAGATTAGAAGCATTAATCTCAACCGCCAAATTACTATTTGGTGGTAAACAGTACATTTTTTCTCCGCAACCATTAATGCCACATTCGTTATCAGAGATAAATTCTACAGTCTTGTAACCACCACTTACCATAAAACGACCGTTAACATAATCTCCAACACAAACAGAAGTATCACATTTATATGAGCGGCAATCTGCATTAGTTGTACACGCAGCGCCCTTAGCTTTGCTAGTTGCTACAGCATTAACAACTTTTATGTAACTAGCTAGTTCACTTGCCGTTCCTGATAAACGTAGAGGATTAACGGCTTCATTAAAATTAATCTTAATAATTGAATTCATTGGGTTATCCTTCTTGCCTTCAATTTTATTACTAATTTGTTTATCCGCTCCACCAGAAAACGGAGTTAAATTTAAAGCAATTTTATTACTAGCATCAAGGGTTAAGCTATTTCCACTATTTCCTCCAATCTTAGCTGTCATAACAAGTTTATTTACAAGTAAACTAACATCTACAGCTGTATTTCCGCTTAGCTTCTCTCGAATATTTAATGCTTGAACACTAGAATTACAAACACCAGGACTAACTAAAATATTATTATTCTCTTTAGATTCAGCAAAAATATAAACATCAGAACCAACGGTTAAAGTATCAGCTAAGCGTTCTGGGATAATATCTAAAATCCAAGAATCGCCAGCAACATGGCCACTAGTTTTAATGCTGAAATAACCATCAAATACAACTTTATTAGCGTTATTAAAATCCGCTACCCCCAATAAAGAATTAGTATTACCATTGAAAAGTTGAGCCTTATTTGGAGAATCTGCCGGAACAACAATTTTAAATTTATTAATCAAGCCATGATAATCAAGAACAACTTCAGCGGCTGGCTCTACTTTTACGACAACAGGAGAGGCATAGGTTTTAGGGCAGCCATTAACAAATATTTCGGCGGTTGCTTGTTTAGCGGGGACATTTAATCCTAAAGTATCTTTTGAATTATCTGGCTGAGGAAACAAAAAACCAGCAATGATTTGAGGAGGAGTTAAATCAATTCTAGTACTAACTTCAAACCCCCATTGTAAATCGGGGGCACTACAAGTTTTAAACATAGAAACCCCATCTGCCTTCTTTAAATCACCAGTTAATTTCACTTCATAATTAGTATTAGAATCTCCAGAGCCTAGAAAACTTAAAAAAGTTAAAACTAAAGTTTTTTTATCTAAAGAAGTAGAGACAAACACATCAGTAACGTTAGTATTTTGCGCTGGACAAGAACCAGAAGCACAGGCATCGCCTAGTTCAGTTTTAAAAATCCTAATTGATTTTGGATTAATTAAAGAACAATTAGCATTATCGCAAGTACAAGAACTACCACTAGCGTTTACGCAAACAGAATCTAAACCAAGCGTTTCCTTGAAAGTTACAATTACAGCCGTATTTCTCGCAACGTCTTTTTGATTATTTGCAGGATAAACCGAATCAACAGTACAAGCGCCGATAGCGCCAAATCCGGAGCTAGGAATATTTTTATAAGCTGGTGGCTGAGAAACTACTCCTGTTCCATTAATTGCACCTGATAAACGAGAGAGAATAAAAGTGGCAATTGCCCAAGAAGATAAAGTTACCACTAAACCAATAACCGCGTTACGTAATATTTTTTTAGCTTGAGAAATTTTTTCTTCTTCTCCAGCTGAAGTCATCCAAAGAAAACCAGCATAAATAATTAAGCCCAAAATAATAACACCGAGTAAGCTAAGAATGATTTGAATAATACGACCAATCAACATACGAGGGTCGTCGGAAGTTAATGTTCCTCCCAAGCCAGTATTCACCGCCGCTGTTCCGAAGTCTTGTGCTAACGCAAAACTAGCTGGCAACAAAGTTGCCAACATTGAAAAAATACCAAGGATTAATTTATTTTTCTTCAACATTTTGAAGTTAAAAAGCTTTTAAATTGTACCCTTTACTGCTATAATTTATATCAGTTTTATTATAACATAAATTATATAAAATAAAAACATTTTAATGAACATAGAAAGGATAATAAAAAAATTTTCCGACAACAATCCCGGAGTTGATAATAGTATTATCGAGAAGGCTTTTCTTTTTGCAGATGCGGCTCATTCCGGGCAGATGAGAAAAAATGGTGAACCATATATTCAACACCCTTTACACACCGCCTATATTCTCGCGGAAATACGAGCCGATTTACCAACAGTGGTTGCCGGTCTTCTTCATGATGTTCCAGAAGATACTGATAGAACTTTAGAAGAACTCGAATTAGAGTTTGGTTCAGAAATTGCATCACTAGTTGAGGGAGTAACAAAACTTAGTAAAATTAAATACCGCGGCATAGAAAGATACCGAGAAAACTTAAAGAAAATGTTTCTGGCTATGACCAGTGATTTAAGAGTTATTTTTATTAAATTTTGTGATCGTCTAAATAATCTACGAACACTAGAAAGTTTACCGCCGGAAAAAAGAAGGCGAATTGCTGAAGAAACTCTGGAAATCTATGCTCCGATTGCAGGTTTATTGGGAATCGGACGTTTAAAATGGCAAATGGAAGATTTATGTTTTAAATATTTATATCCAGATAAATTTCATGAGTTAGAATACGAATACGAAGTTGAAAAAAAAGTTGAACGTCAAAGATTCTTTCAAAAAGTTAAGGGTATTCTTACTCCAAAACTAGAAGAAGCTAAAGTAAATTACGAAATAGAAGAACGTTTTAAACATTTGTATAGCATCTATAAAAAGATGCAAGAAAAAGATAGGAAGTTTAATGAAATTTATGATGTTTTTGCGCTAAGAATTATTGTCCCAACAATCGATGATTGCTATAAAGTTTTAGGCATAATTCATACTCTATGGAAACCAAAGTCTAACCGCTTCAAAGACTATATCGCTGTTCCTAAACCAAACGGCTACCGCTCACTACATACAACCATCTTTGGCCCAGAAGGAAAGCCAACCGAATTTCAAATTCGTACCAAAGAAATGCATGAAGAATCTATCTACGGAATTGCCGCTCACTGGTACTATAAATCAAAAAATACTCATAGCGGATATCAACAACCTAAATGGGTTAATGAAATCATTGATATTCAAAAAGAAATCACAAATACTTCGGAATTCGTGAAAAATATTAAAATGGATATTTTCAGGGATCGTATTTTTATTTTTTCTCCGCGAGGGGATGTCTTTGAATTACCAGAAAAATCAACTCCAATAGATTTTGCATATGCTGTTCATGGGAACGTCGGTAATAAAACAGCAGGCGTTATTATTAATGATAAACTAGGGAAATTAGACCAAGAATTAAAAAATGGTGATTTAGTAGAAATTATAGTTGAAAAAAATCGCCAGCATCCTAATAAAGACTGGCTGAAATTTGTAAAAACTAAACGGGCGCGCGATCAAATCAAGCAACATGCTAAAAAATCTACCTTTGATAATATTAAACGCTTCATTCCTGGTATTAATAAAAAATAAAAAAACGCCCGTTAACGGGCGTTTTTAAATTATCTGGTTTTCTAAATTTACCAAGACTATCTTCTAGTAGTTTCCGCAAGTTTACCGGTCTTTCTCAAAAATTCATTTTTCTTGCTTAAAGCTAAGCCAGACAACGCTCTTTTTTTATCAAGACGTTTGGTTTGCTTAGGTTCTAGATGTTTTTTTGATCTAGCTTTTTCTAAGCGCTTGCTATTTTTCAAGCCTTTTTTGAACTTTCTCAAAAAACTTTCAAAACTTTCTCCTGGTTTTCTTTTAAAGTCAGCCATATAATGCACCTTCCTTTCTATTATTTAAATTAATTCTCTTCTCTTGTTTATCTCGTTTATCTAGACGCTCTCTCACTTTCTTATAAACTAAGGTTTCTTGAGCACCAGACTCCATATCACGCATTAGGATTGTTCCATCCATTATCTCTTTTTTACCTAATATTAAACTAGTCTTTGCTTTAATAGCAACTGCTTCTTCGAGTTGAAATTTCAAACTATCAGAAGCAAAAGATTGTCTAACATTAAATCCCGCCTTTCTTAATTCCTCAAATAGCTGCAAGGCTTTTAATTTAGCCTGATCGCCAAGTTGAGCAATAAATACTATATCCTCTTCTGTTTTATTTGTCAAAGCACTTTTATCGCGGACGCGAGCAATAGTTCTCTCTATCCCAATAGCTAATCCAGCAGCTGGGGTTTGAGGTCCACCCATACTTTCTATTAAATTATCAAAACGCCCACCACCACCCAGTGCTAACTTTCCAACTGTTTCATCTTCATTAACAGGCCAGAATTCAAAAACGATATCATTATAATAATTTAAACCACGAACTAGGTAAGGATTAAAATTATAACTAATATTTAATTCATCTAAAAATTCTAAAGTCTTAGTCAAGTATTCACGACTTTCATCCGATAAAAAATCAGCTAATTGAGGAGCTTCTTCTCTTAATTTTAAGCAAGATTCCTCTTTACAATCTAATAAACTCAAACAATTTTTACCTAAATTATTTTTACAGGAGTTACAAAGCTTAGAACGACGTCCTCGTTCTTTATAAAAAGTAGATAGCTTAGAACAATAATCTTTACGACAGTCAGCATCTCCAAGACTATTAACCTGAACCTGAACTTTAACCTGCATCTCTTCAAAAAAATTATTAGCGACAGTAATCAACAGAGCTTCCGCCATCGGTTTTCTTTCGCCAATTAATTCTAAATTAAACTGAGTTGATTCTCGATAACGACCACTTTGCAGTTTCTCTCGGCGAAAAATAGGGCCGAAAGAAAAAAAGCGAGCTAATTTTGAACCGCCAACTACACTATTTTCTAAATAAGCCCTTAAAGTGCCCTGAGTGATTTCTGGTCTTAAAGTCATCTTCTCGCCTTTTTCACCATCAACAGCATAGAACTCTTTCTCATTATTTTGACGACTAGATTTTTTATAAAGATCAAGGCTTTCTAAAATAGGTGTTTTTATAGAAGCAAAGCTATACATCTTTGCTAAACGGCTTGCTTTATCATAAGCAAAATCAAAACAAACTTGATCCTGGCCAATAAAATCTTTCATCCCCAATAAACGGTTGGGGGTTTTATCGCTTTTTCTCTCCGATTTTACAGTTGCGGACTCAGTTGCCCCCTTTTTTCTTCTTGGCATAGATGTAAATTTATTTTTAATATGTTGGCCAATAATCTTTATTAAAGATTGTTATTTTTTCAAGCGGCCAACCCCTGAATAAAACTTTGCCGGTAATAAATGTTTTATCAACCGGACCAAAACTACGGGAATCTTTCGACGCATTTCTATTATCACCTAAAACAAAGTACTCATTAGCCCCGACTTCAATTTTTGCACCATTATTATCAAGGGTTTCTAAACTAGCCGGTAAATATGATTCATTAAGAGTAAACCCTTCTGGCTTTTCGCTATTATAGATTATTACTTTACCATCTTTAATCTGAACTTCTTCTCCCGGCAAGGCAATCAATCTCTTGATAAAATATTCTTGAGGATTTTTAGGATAACGGAAAACAATTACCTGGCCTCTTATTGGAGTTTTAAAGCGATAACTTATTTCATCAATTATCAAATACTCATGATCATGAAAGTTTGGCTCCATGGAGGCGCCTTTTACATAAAAAGGCTGAATCAAATAATAACGTACTGGCAAAATAATTGCCAAAGAAATACTTACAACCTTAACTATTTCCCAAACAAATAAAAAAAACTTGCGCATAAAAAATATTTAATTTAAATCTGATTTTTATTATCAGTAAATAAAAACTAAATCTAATAAAAATCTAAGAATCAGCTTCAATTCTAACAAAAAATTAAAAAAAAATCAAATCTAGATAAAGCACGGCGAAAGCTATTTTTAACCGATAAACATCGCATCTCCATAACTAAAAAATCGATATTTCTTTTGAACGGCCATCTGATAAGCAAGGTCTACATGTTTTTTATCCGCTAAAGCACTAATAAGCATTAATAGTGTAGAAGCCGGCAGATGAAAGTTAGTAACCAGAGCATCAACTATTTTAAAATTATAACCAGGATAAATAAAGATATTGGTCCAAAAAACTTGATTTTGAATTTTAGTTTGTTGTTTTAAATTGATCCAGTCTAAAGATTCTAAAGTCCGACAGCTTGTAGTCCCGACAGCAATAACTCGCCCCCCTTTTTGTTTAACTTTTAAAATCGCAGAAATGGTTTCAGCCTCAACCGCCGCAAATTCGCTATGCATTTTATGGTCTGTAATTTCTTCCTCCTTCACGGGAGCAAAAGTTCCTAGTCCTACATGAAGTGTTACATACTTTATTATTACGCCCTTGGCTTTTATTTTCTTCAATAAACCTTTTGTAAAATGTAGACCAGCCGTTGGAGCGGCCGCTGAACCAATTTCATTTTTATCAGCAAAAACAGTTTGATAATTATTTTTATCGCTCGCTAACTGTTTAAAACGTTTAATATAAGGAGGCAAAGGAACTTCGCCAATCTGATATATCGCCCGCCAAAATTTAGAACCG
This sequence comes from uncultured bacterium, assembly GCA_903945435.1. Lineage (GTDB taxonomy): Bacteria > Patescibacteriota > Patescibacteriia > Patescibacteriales > UBA12465 > UBA12465. The sequence goes on from CAJAVM010000024.1 coordinate 28,824, forward strand.
CCTAGATTAAATCCAACCTTCCAAGTTCCATCTTCGTTATTTTTTATTACTTTGGCGCTTAATTTATTTTTAGATTTTAAAAACTCAATTTCTAGCCCCTCTTTTACTCGACCGCCAATTAAACATTCCCAGATATTATGGGACTCATCATTTTGAAGTGGTTGATGTAAAAAAATTTCTATCTGACCACCAGTATTTTTTTTACGACCAATTAGTCGAGCCGGAAAAACTTTAGAATTATTTAAAACAAGCAAATCACCCTTTTTTAAAGAATCAGGTAAATCATAAAAATGTTTATGTTGAATATCGCCAGATTTTTTATCTAATAACAAAAGCCGCGAATGATCACGCGGTCGTATTGGTTTTTGAGCAATAAGCTCAGGTGGCAAGTGATAAAAAAAATCGGAAGTTTTGAGTGACATAATATTACAACTGTTCTTTTTTCTTATCTAAAATTTTTCTACGTATTAATAACATTAAGGCAAATGCTCCATTGGATAAAAGAAGATATAATGGATAGAGTACCGTCGTTAAGCTATAAGATTGCGTCGCAACTAAAGCAAGTAAAAATTTAAAAGAAGAAAAAAACCAAGATATAAATGTTTCTTCGTATGGTTTATAATAAGCTTTTCTAAAAGTTGGAACAAACGCCAAGCCGTCTGTAATTATAATAAAAACGATTGCTAATAATGGATTATCAGTTAATCTCCATAAAATTAAACCAATCAAAGCACCGCTAAAAGCTACCCAATCTGATAAAGTTATCGTTTTTTCACCTTGACGAAAAGCCAAGATAGTAATAATAGCACTAATAGTAAACCCTAACCCAAGAATCCAAGCGCCCGAACCCGCTCCACTAATTATTTGTGCAAAAAAACCAATGCCACCGGCAAGACTCCAAATAAACCAAGAAAAAACATGTGGCTTAGTTTTCTTATTTAATATGTCCCTAAAATAGGGAATATAACCAAGGAAACTAATGACTACAGCCGCTACTCCAAATGCTATTTTATAGTCCATGATATTTATATTAATTTATCTGCTCCTGGCATAGCCAATCCTAAATGTTCATATCCTAAAGCAGTAATAATGCGTCCACGCGGAGACCTATCTAAAAATCCTAATTGCATAAGATATGGCTCATACATATTCTCAATAGTATCCGCTTCCTCTCCGGTTGCGGCCGCTAAAGTATTGAGTCCAACTGGACCACCCTTAAATTTATGAACAATTGTTTCCAAAATTCGACGATCAATTAGATCTAAACCAAGATGATCAACCTCCAACATATTCATAGCATCTAAACAATTTTCAATTGTGATACGACCATCGCTTTTTACTTCACAATAATCTCTAACACGCTTGAGTAGACGATTCGCGATACGCGGAGTACGCCTGCTTCTTCTCGCAATTTCAATTTTTGATTTATCATCCATTTCAATATTCAAAATACGCGCACTACGAGAAATAATTTTTTCAATATCTGATGACTCGTAAAAATTGAGATGATGAGTAATTCCAAAACGGTCACGTAAAGGAGCAGATAATAAACTGGCTAAAGTAGTCGCACCAATGATTGTAAATTTAGGCAAATCTAAACGTAAAGTACGAGCACTAGGGCCTTTACCCATCACAATATCAAGAGCATAATCTTCCATCGCCGGATACAAGATTTCTTCCACTGTTTTATTGAGTCGATGAATTTCATCGATAAATAAAATATCGCCCGCTTCTAAATTAGTCAGAATGGCGGCTAAATCTCCGCTTTTTTCAATTACTGGCCCCGAAGTTACTCTAATATTAGCACCTGTTTCATTAGCAATAACATGAGCTAAAGTTGTTTTACCTAATCCCGGGGCACCATAAAGCAAAATATGCTCTATCGGTTCACCTCGTTTTTTAGCGGCCGCAACCGTAATCTCTAAATTTTGCTTAATTTTTTCCTGGCCAATATATTCAGTTAAAAATTTTGGACGCAAAGACAAGTCAAGGGCATCTTCCCCCCTTTTTTCTGTTGGACTAATTAAGCGGTCGTCTGGTGTCAACATAAATTTATAATTATAGTCTAGCTAAACCTGTCTAAATTCGCAAATTGTATTAAAATCACAAAAACCACACATTGGAGACGGCGTCGGTGTAAAGTCTCTATTTTTAATCGCTGCGATTTCTTCCATTACTCCCGACCTTAATTTTTCCGTTTCCTTAGCGGTTGCCTTAAAGGATAATTTTTCACCAGTCTCTAAATAATAATAACTAAGCTGACTTACTTTTTCATTTAAAAACTCCTCCAAGAAAATTTGATACAAAATAAGCTGGCGTTTATCTTTAAATTCTAACTTCTCCTTACTTTTTCCGGTTTTATAATCAACAACCTCTAAACTTCCATCCTGTAGACGGTCAACTCTATCAATTGCCCCCTTAATTATATCGCCACCAATTCTAAACGAGAATTTCTTTTCTAAAAATAAAATTTCTTTTGGCGGTACAGCCTGATAACTTACAAAAAATTTCTTTAAGGCTTCTAGTCCCTTCTTTTGATAAGCATCGCGCTCTTGCTTATTTTTATAACCATCTGTCTGCCAAAATTCTTGATACAAATCTAACAATCTTTTTTCAGTAATTGATTCTGCGGCTTTCTTTTTTGCAGTATCATCAGGGAATAAGCTTTCTTGGAATCTTTTTGATTCACTCAAAGAAGGTAACAAGAAATTATACAATGTATTATGAAGCGCTCGACCAAAAATTAAAGAAGCTTTATCGGTCGAAGCGGGAATCTTTAAAATAAAAGCAAATTTATACTGCAAAGGACAGGTAGAAAAGGCTGCTAACTGGGAAAAAGAAAATTTTTCTGGAAGCGGATAAAAAACTTCCTTACTCTTACTCTCAGTTAAGGCCGCCTCCTTAGTATTTAAAAGATGAACATCTTTTAAAAATTCATTTTTACGGCTTAGCGGCGATTCATCGATTGTATCATCAAGGCCCATCTCAGAAATAAAACGAGAAGGCTTCTTAGCGCGTACTCCGCCGTAATCACGAGCACTAGTTAAATATAATTCTTCCTTAGCTCTCGTTGCCGCGACATAAAACAATCTTCTTTCTTCCTCTAAATGAGCATCAACACTAGCAGTAATTTTTTCTTTAATTAAATTATCAGGAATTGATATTTTTTCAGTTCTAGAAATAGTCGGAAATTTTTTATCAACTAAATTAACAATAAAAACATATTTAAATTCTAGCCCTTTAGCGCCATGAACGGTCATTATTTTTACAGTTTCATTATCAGCAAAATCTAATTTCAAAGCACCAGTCTCACCAGCTTCAAGCTCTAAATTAATCGCCTCTAAAAAGTCTTTGAGTTTCAAGTCCGCGTTATTATCTTCAAGATTCTTCATTTTTTGATAGAACTGATTTAAATAAGAGAATAATTCTAAATCTCTATCTCTATCCATCTTTTCTAATAAACCGGAATCATAAGCGAAATGCAAGAAAATTTTAGTAGGCTTATTATCAGCAACTAGCTGGGAATGGGTTTCAATTAATTTTAAAAGCTTATTAATATTTTGAACGCTCTCCGCGCTCACCTCAGAAATTGAACTAACGTTTTTCAAGGCTTCATACAAAGACCAGACTTTCCTAGACGCCATTTTATTAATCGTAACCAAGTCAATATGAGAAACTTTAAAAGCTTCCATATTTAAAACTCTAAATAGCGCTGATGATTCGTGATAATTATCTAACAGTCGTAAATAAGCTAAAATATTAAGAATTAAAGGCTTATAATACAAACCGCGCCAAGACATAAACTGATTAGGGATATTTAAACGACCAAGTTCTTTAACATAAACATCGGCCGTATCATTCGCGCGAACTAAAATAGCAAAATCTAACCAACTTATATCCTCGCCTTTAGCGATTTTATCTTCATAAATTGTTTTAATTTTATTACCAACAAAAGAAATCTCCTCGCCTTGAGTAGAAAAATTTAAAAACTGAACAGCGGCAATAGTATTTTTTATTTTTGCAACCTCTCCCTTGGCTGATAACCGCTTATCAATCTTTAATTTTACTTCTAAACGATTTGGATTATTATGAGAGATAAAATCATGAGCTCTATCGAGTATTTCCTGACGAGAACGATAATTTTCGATTAAAACAATCTCTTTAGTTTTAGGATAATCTTCCTTAAACTGCATAATATTAGAAATAGAGGCCCCACGAAATTTATAAATCGCCTGATCATCATCGCCAACGACTAATAAATTATCTTTAGGCGCAGCCAGCATCTTTACTAGCTCATACTGAGCTAAATTTGTATCTTGAAATTCATCAACCATGATATATTTAAATTTCTGACGATAATATTTTAAAATATTTGGCCTATCTTTAAAAAGCTTAATCGTATAAACAATTAAATCACCGAAATCAAAATAATTATTTTCTAAAAGCAATTGATTGTAAGTTTTATAAGCTTCAGCCAATTCTTTTGCTCGATTCATCTCTAATTCTTCACCATCTTCGTCTTTTTCAGAAATAATCATTCCTGCAGCAGATTTTAAATATTCGGACGCACTAACATTTTCGTCTTTAAGACGAGAAAAATGTTTCAAAATTTCTGAAATAAATTTAGTCGGGTTCCCTAGCGGTTTATAGTAATCTAAATTAAAATTATCTAAATTCTTTTTTATCAAAACCCACTGATCAGTAGCTGATAATAATTTAAAACTTGGATTTAATCCTATTTCTAGAGCGTGGTCTCTTAAAATTCGTTCGCAAAAACCATGAAACGTATTTATCCATAAATCGACATAACCATAAGGTAAAATTTTATCAGCTCGCTCCTCCATTTCACCGGCCGCCTTTTCCGTAAAAGTTAAAAGTAAAATTTCCTCAGTTGAAGCTTTTTTTTCAGCAATTAAATAAGCCAGGCGATTAATCAAAACTGTTGTTTTTCCCGTCCCCGCTCCAGCAACAATTAACAACGGGCCGTCTTCATGGGAAACTGCACCCTGCTGTGCCTTATTTAATTTTTTTAATAATTCTGACATATGTATATTACTATTTTGCTATCTGTAAAATGTTAATTTGTTGATTTGTAATTTGAGCCTTAATATCTTCTTCAACTTCCGACCAAGAAATAAATTTATTCAAAAACACCTCTTTTTCTTTAGTCGTCATGAGGCGTGGCGCTGACTTTTCCGACTTTAGAGGAAAAATAAACATCGTAGTTGTTGATTTACTAAAATTTAACCCAATCGCTAAACCTTCTTGAGTATCTGCAGAAAAATACTGATCAAAAATAAAATTTCCTAGGGAATATAGGATTGGCCTTTCTTTATATATCTCCATTCCTTGAACAACATGAGGATGATGTCCAATAATTGCGCTTGCACCAGAATCAACTAATACGCGACCGATTTCTTGTTGATGTTTATTAAACTGATGTTGGTATTCTACCCCCCAATGAATATTTACAATCACTAAATCATTCTCAGTACTTGCGTCCTTAACCATTTGTTTTGCCTTTTCTAAATCAAAATCTTGATAGACCATTGAAAACCCAACCATCGCTATTTTTCTATCGGAAATTATTATATCTTTTCGAGAATATTCATCAATCTGAGCATCAGTAGAGCCACTATAATTAAAGCCTAAGCTACTTAAATTTTTTCTAGTTTCTACTACTCCTTTCTGCCCCTGGTCGCTAAAATGATTATTAGCTAAAGTAAAATAATTAAATCCGTATTTTTTTAATTCCTCAATTCTTTCAGGAGAAAAAGCAAAATCATAAGAATTAACAGGACTATAATGAGCACCCTTATCTGTTACTGCTCCTTCTAAATTAGCGCTGATTATATCAACCCCAGAAAAGAATCTATTCTCTTCACCAGCAAGCCCCTCCAAAAGATAGTCGACTTTTTTACCCTTCAACTTATCGCCCACATTTCTATCAAGCATCATATCACCAAAGAATAGAAAATTTACATTCGTTGCGATAAAAGATTCTCCTTTTTTAAAATAAAGAAAATTATGACTAGTTGTTGGCTCGTTTTCTTTATTTATTAAACGTCCAGAATTCGTAGAATATATCAAAGAACTATCTTGAGCGCCAATATTTTCCAAATAATTATTTAACGTGATTAACGAAAGCGGCGAATCAACCTCCACCCTTACCAACCCCTCTTTATCAAAAGATTGAATAGCATTAATACTTTTCAAATCATGAAAATCAGCAACAATTGTTGGCTGATAATGAGAAAAATCAACCGAAGCTAAAACAAGCGTATTTGAGGTATCAACATTTTTTGTTAAAAAATCAGTCAGCTTTGCAACATCTTCCTCAGTCGCATTATTTTTAATAATAAAAGGAATAAATTTGGATTCTGGAAAATATTTTTTTACAAATGGCGTTAACCCAGAAATACCATGTTCCCTAGCAAAGGGTTCTTCCTCGCTAATTAGACCATATTGTTTAGCCTTCGCAACTAACATGTCATCAGCTACTAATTTTCCAAATGGCGTTTCCCAATCAGCTTCAGAAAATAAAAGATTACTATTCCCCACGGAAAAATGATTAGGACTGATAATAATAACTGTTTTATATTGCTGTTCTTTTAATTTACTAAAAAACGAATCAATAAAATCCTTAACTAATAAGTGATGCGGAACAATTCCGCCATAAATATGATTTTCATCAGAAACTAAACTCTGATCAACTGAACTTTGGTCCTGATTATTAATTTCGCCACCGTAAAATTCCTGGCTAGAAGAATAGGATTTATGAAGGGCGTTACTTTTACTATAATTTTTCAAAATATTCTTACCAGAAAATAATAGGAACAACCAAAATACCTGAGCGATCATTAAGACCGTAAGTATTCCTAGCGCCAATTTGTATAAGACGCTTTCTTTCATATTTATTTATGTAAAGCTCCCCCCCATTCAACAACAGTGAAGCCAACTCTAGCTGGAGTATGCAAAACTTGCGTCTTTACTTTTACTGGTTTTTCAAGTGGTTGATAGTCCATAAATACTCTAATAACTGTATCCGGTTTTGGAGAAACACTAAGCGGGGCTAGTTTTTCAAAATCAGCCTGAGGAACAAAAGTAACAAAATAATAAGGAGCATCTGTCATTCTTGGGGCCCAGAATTCTACAAACTCATCTATCTCACGACCGACTAATCCTTGCTGAGCTAATTTATCACGCAAGAAACTTTCAACTTTAGAAACTTCGACTACGAAGCCAGTTGTAGGTATATCATATCCCAAGGCATATCCTTCCCAAAAAAGATAAGGGTAATTTGTTTTATCATCGTAATTATAGATATCACCATTTGGGCTAGCTTTGACATTCCAGCCATTTTTGTAAGCCGGCTCAGTCTTTGTAAATCCACCAGCCGGAGCGACCTGGACATTTACATCGGTTGTTTTTTCTGGATAAAGATAAATCACAGGCTTACCACATTCAGTCGCCTGCTGATAACTGGAATTTTTAAATTGCCAAAAGCGACCCAAAGAATCTTTCCAAAAAATAACTGGATAACTAGCAAGAAATTCTTTATATGAAATTTTTTCCTTAACCTCATCAGTCGCAACATTATAACCTGGAAAATATTGATCATAGATTTCCTGTAGCAGCGAGTCTGTATGCTCAGGTAAAGTAAAATCAATATCTTTTAATTCATACAATACATTTTCACCCACGATACCAAGACTTTTTACATCATTATCAGTCAAAGAGGCAAATTCTTGAGAGCCACAGCCTCCTCCGCGTAAAGTATATTCATTATTAACTGTTTTACCAGAAACGGTAATAGGAAAATTAAATTGATAAACATAGCCATTTTGTTCTATCCCGCCATTTGGTAAAAAATCCAAATAAATAAGATAATCAAACAAAGTACCATCTACACCTTTAACTAAAAAATTGGAACCGCCGCGATCAAAATAAACAACCTCACCATCCTTACTTATAAACGCTTCTTTATAGTCTATTTCCTCATCTTCCATCACAGCATCTAGGGATTGTCTATTTAAAACAATCTTACCTGAAGTTCCGGGAATCTTAATTTCCTTCGCAGGAGACAGACTTTCCATTAAATACTTATTGCCAATTATGACTTCACTCCCAAAAGCGTTAGCGTTTGCAGACTCGAGCCAAAAAGAATCAGATTGTTGAGTTAAAATAATAAACTTATTTTCAAACAAAATACCTCGAATAATATAATCTCCCATCTCACTAAAAACAGCAATCACTAAATCACCGCCTTTATAAATTCCGGAAGAAACTTGCCCGGCTTTATAAAAATTTGATGGTGAGCCATCAGTGCCATTATATTCCGAGTCATTAACATTAATTGGCTCCAGTTTCTCTGACCATTCAACAGATAAGGCTCCTCCTTCGGAATCGGTAGAAATATTTACCGGGGTTTTTGTTTTATCATCTTGGATATAATCAATATCAGTATCTGCTGAATCATTATTTATTATCGGCTCTCGCTGCTTATCAACAGATTTTTGTTTATTCAAAAAATACGTCGCAGTTGCAATATTAGAAGCAACAAACAACCCAATTAACCCCCAAAGAATTCTTTTGTTCATATTAAAAAATTAAAATTTCAAAACTTTTTTAAACTCAGCGTCTTTAAATCTTCCAATTGCAGCAAAATTTAAACCTTTATCAACAAAAATCTTTTTAGCAGTTTTCTGCAAATCAAGCGGGGTAATAGCTTGAATTTTTTTCATAAACTCAGCCGGAGTCATAATTTTATCTCGTAAAATTGCCTGGCGAGCATACCAATTAGCAACATTATCAGTCGCTTCCATCTGTAACAACAAACGACCATGAAGCAAATCTTTAGCTCTGGTTAATTCTACTTTAGAAACTAATTCCGTTCTTAAGCGACCATACTCTGCTAAAATTATTTCCACTGCTTTTGATATTTTTTCAGTCGGAACACCAGCCTGAGTTGTTAAATAACCGGAATCAGAATAAAATTCGGTATCAGTTTTAACATAATAGGCTAAACCGTTTCTTTCTCTTAAATTAATAAATAAACGAGAGCTCATCGCTCCGCCCAAGATTATTGATAATAATTTTACATTAAACTCTTCAGGATGATTAAGCGGGAAGGTCCTAACAGCTAAAGAAAGGTTAGCCTGGTCTATATCTTTAAACAAAGTTTTAATTGCTGGCGTTTTCTGATTTGTAATGGATTTTACATGCTTCTGCCATTTATTTGTTTTCAAAGCTTTAAATATTCCAGCAGCTTTTTTAACATCTTTATCTTTTAGTCCTCCTGCTAAAATTAAGCAAGCACTATTTGCTCCATATTGAGCTTCTAGATATGAAATAAAGTCTTCACGTTTAAAATGCTGAATATTTTCTTTAGTTCCAACAGTTTCCCATCCCGAAGGAGTATCCCCGTATAAACAAGTTTCTAAAACATCATCAATGTGCATCATGGGGTTTTCTTGATACATATTTAGCTCTTCAATAATAACCCCTTTCTCGCGCTCAATTTCTTCGGCGGCCATTTTCGAATTCAAAATCATATCTCCTAATATTTCCAGGGCCTGGCCCAACTTACTCTCTGCGGCCTTAATCCAATAACCAGTATATTCTTTAGAGGTAAAAGCATTAAATTCACAACCCAAAGAATCTAGCTCACTAGCTAAAGCAAGGGTATTGGGGCGCTTTATCGTCCCCTTAAAAAATAAATGCTCTAAAAAATGTGAAATTCCATTATTCTTACGATTTTCATATCTTGAGCCGGTTTTAAAAATCAATAACGCCGTCGCAGTTTTCGCTCCTGGCAAAGAAACGGTAATGATCGGGGTCTTATTTGACAGGATTACTTTTTTATATTTATTCATATTATTCAAGCTATTATTTATAAATCGTATTTTAAATTTAGCATACATCTGATATAATTTAAAGGTAACAGGTAAGTTTAATCTTAACTAAAAACTAGCAATATGAGCTACAAAATCAACGATAGAAATACAATTTTGAACCATGGCCGCTTATACAAAATATCCAAAGTAAAAGATTTACCAGATGAAGAAAAGCCTCGCGAAAAAATGCTAGAAAATGGCCCAGGGGCATTGAGCGCTGCCGAATTATTAGCTGTTGTTCTTGGAGTAGGAACAAAAAAAGAGGAAGTATTCTCCATGTCTTCAAGATTGTTACGAGAATATGGCGAAAAAGGCATCGCTTATCAAAAAAGTCCGCAAGTAATTGAAAAAGATTTAGGGATTCCCTTAGTGAAAGCTTGTCAAATAGTTGCTTGTTTTGAACTAGGAAGAAGATTTTATCAAAAAAAGCCAGGCGGCTCAATTACTATTAGAACCGCTAAACAAGCTTTTGAATATCTAAAAGATATGGGGAATTTAAACAAAGAACAATTTCGTGGGCTTTACTTAAATACTCACTATCAGTTAATCCATGACGAAGTAATCTCGATTGGAACTCTTGATGCCGCGATTGTCCAACCACGCGAAGTATTTCGTCCAGCGCTAGAATATTCGGCAGCCGCTCTAGTTATTGCGCATAACCACCCGTCTGGCGTGTTAAAAGCAACAAAAGCAGACGCCGAGATAACGGATAAATTAATAGAGGCCGGAAAAATTCTTGATATCGAAGTATTAGATCATCTAATAATCGGTAAAAATAAATTTGTCAGTATTATTTGATAAGTGTGTCATGTCTAAAAAATACCAAATAAAAAATTTAGTCTGGTTTGTAAAAGATGAGCAGAGTACTAAATTTCATGTCGCTGCTGATGATTATTTTGGAACTATAGCGACTATAATTAGTCTAATGAAACAGAAACTAGAAAAAAATCCGATGGAATGCCCACCGGATTTTAAAGATACTTTTGAAAGATTAGAAAAAGATTTAACTTGGCTCCAAAATAATTATCAAATTAAACCAAGAATCAAAAAGAAAAAAAGTATTCCGAAAGGAAGTGAAAATAACCAATGATCAAGCATTAATATTACAAACATTGAAACAATAATCGCCAGCGAAAAATTTTCGCTTCGCTTACTCTTCGCTAAGAAAAAAATAAATAAAATTATAGAAACAAAAGCAAACACACCGCTTTCCGCAAAAATAAATAAGAAGGAATTATGGACTGGCTGAACATTATCACCCGACTTGATTAATGCTAGAGACTTCACATAATTTCCAGTACCAACCCCAAATAAAGGGTTTTTTTGTATTATAGCGCCAGCTTCCATTATCGACTCTTGTCTCTCAGAAATAGAAATTTTTTCTAGCCTACCTTCTGCTTGAAAACGAGTAAATACTAACTCTTTGTAAGGAAATGCAGCTAACAATAAAAGCAGGATTGAAAAAAAAGATAAAGCACAAAATCGACCGATAACCCAACGGTCCTCTTTCTTAATTAGTGCAACCGCTAAAACAATCATTCCAATGAGATATGCACTCCAGGCAGTTCTCGAAAAAGTAAAAAACAAGGCAACTAAAGCAAAAAAATAACTGAAAAATAAAAGAATAACTCCCCACATTTGAACCTGGGAATTAATTATTTTTTTTCTAGCTAATAAAAAGGCTGATAATAATAGAGCAGCAACCAAGACGCCCCCAAGAATGTTAGGGTGATCAAGGCCACCATAAGCCCTTAACCAGCGGCCAGATAATACTTCAACAACTGAAGATCCGGCAATATAAGGGTCATGACTTGCTAATCCTAAATATTTAAACGAAAAAGAACTCTGACTTAAAAATTGATAAATCCCTAAAACCGAGTGTAAAAACACACTAAATAAAAAAACATACACAATTCTCGTTCTATTTAAACAACTCTCTTCATACGCCTCACGATTAATACCTTCTCTAACCAAATAAAATAAACCAATCCCGCCTAAAAATAATAAGTAATGATACAGCGCTAATAACTTATCGGGTGCGAAGAAAAAAGAAATAAGCACAAATAATTCTAGCCCGCCCAAAAAATACCAAATAGCTGGTGTCGGGCGGTTAGATTCTTTAACTCCTAACTTATAAATAAAAAAGCTAATCAATGCTAACAATAAAACTAGCTGGCTAACATATATACTAATTTCATTAAAATTACTTCCTGAGGAACGTAAAATTAGCTTTGTTTGCCAGGGTAATAAAAAAACAAAAATTAATAAAAATGTCTCAGTTAATCTTTGAAATAACCTCATTTAGTTTATAATTAAATTTTTCAGAAAAATAACGACGCTTATCATTTAAATGAAACTTCAAAACACTGTCAGATATACGCACCCCCTCAGAATTGTTGATAGCATTTTTTAATGCAGGTGGCATGATTTTTAATTGGAATTTTTTAGCGATAAGTTCCAGCCAATTTAGAAGCGGATGAGACTTAATAATATGTTTCTCATAATTATCATGAATAATATTATTTGCAGCTAAAAATTTCTCAAAAGTATTATTTTTATCATAAATTGGCATTAAACCTCGTAAATAATAGTACCAATAGTCTATTTGCTGGCTATTAGCTAAATCTGAAACATCCAAATGATCTTCCGAAATATAGAAGCTTAAACAAATTCTATCCTTTTTCCTGTTAGAAGTTGGGCGACGATTCAAAATTTTTGCAAAACCAGTACAGAACAAACGACTAGTCCAAATACGATGGCTAGCAGTAATAATTAATAAATCAATATCCCCCTCTTCTCTAACATTATGATCACCGATGAAGTTAGCAACTGCCACTGTTTTAACAAATGGCACAAGTGCAAACAAGCGACTAAATCTAGATGCAATTTTTAACTTAGCACATGAATAATTATATCTTTTCTGACGCATTTCTAAAATATATTCACGCCCCTTCAAAAAATAAAACCCGTTATTTTCACTAACAATATCACCGCGCACAACCAACTGTTGTAATAAAATAAAAACAGCTTCTAGGGCTAGTTGTTTTTTGGTATATTTCCATATTTCATAAGCAGTAAGAGGGTACTCAAATAAATCACAAAAAACTATTGGCTCTAATATACTTCTGAGCTGTTCAAAATTAGTTTGTAATTTATCGTTAAGCATTTTTAGGGCGCTCAATTGTTAAAACTTCTATCTTTTCTTCCTGACCAGTGATTTTCATCACATCTTTATCAATCTTTTTAAATTCAGCCGAAGCATGGTTATAATGATTAACTGTTGTCGATAAGCTCATTCCTAATTTCTTCAAAAACTCATCATAAGCACCCATATGTTTACCTAATTTTTCAATATTAATTTTTATTTCTTTCGCTTTTTCTTCAATTTGCATGGCTTTTAAGCCCTGTAAAACCGTCTGTAAATAAGCAAGAAATGAAGTTGGCGAAACAATGATTACTTTTTTATCTCTAAAAGCATACTCAATTAAATCACGAGTATTTACTTTAACGGCGCCAACTTTATTAACTAATAAATCATAATAAATGGCTTCCGAAGGAATAAACATAAACGCGAATTCCATTGTTCCTCTTTCTGGTAAAACATATTTAGCAGTTTCATCAATACGATTTTTTAAATCCTGTTTAAAGTTCTGCTCCATTTTTTCGCGCGTTTCTTTATCGGTCGCATTTAAAATTCTTTCGTAATTCTCTAAAGAAAATTTCGCATCAATTGGAATCACTTTATCCTTAACAAAAACAACAGCGTCAACAATTAAATCCTTACCAGTTTTTTCATCCTTACCCATCTTATATTGCATTTCGTAAGAACCAGGGGGTAAAACATTTTTTAAAGTTTCTTCTAAAAAATATTCTCCCAAAACGCCACGTTGTTTAGGATTTTTTAAAATATCTTGTAAATTTTGCAGTTGAGCCGAAAAGTTCACCACTTGTTTATTAGTTTCATCTAACTTAGCGAGTTTTTCGGTTACATCCGCAATTAATTTTGCTGATTGATTAGTAATATTTTGAACAATTTTTGTTGTCTGGCCGTATTGTTCCTGATTAGAACGATGGGTTTCAGATAACTTTCTATCTAACTCCTGGCGCAATTCGCTATTCTGTGAAGAAAGTTGAGTTAATTTCTCTGATTGCTGAATTAAGCGTTCAGCTAAAGAATCAAGTTTTCCGTTATCACCACCACTACTTTTTTTTAATAACAAAAATATGACTAAACCAAGCCCAACGAGAACTATAATAAGTAAAAAAATTGGCCAATTATCCATAAAAATAAAGAATTAATGATTACTAATTATATTATATAACGTTTGAGATTATTTTGGCATATTGACAAATACCCGTAAAAGTAGTATAATTATTTTATTGTACATTAAATTTTATTATTTTTTTAAACTGCCTTTAAAAAGGCAAAAATACCCTATCATGATGAAAAAAATAAAAACACTATTATTTTTGAGTGCCGCGATTATTACTGGCATTTTAACCCTGGCTTGTTTTGCCGGAACCATCAGTTGTGCAATAGATGCGCTAAATGGCAGCCTTGCCGCTGTAGAAAACGGTTGTATACTGGAATTAGCAGTGGCGATATTTGCTCTACTGACAGCGGTATCGGCCCTAAAAGCCGAAAAATTATCCGCTCAACAAATGATTACGTTGAAGTACTAAAACTAAAGCGTTTAAACTTCAACAAAAAACTGGATTCAAACCCCAGTTTTTTTATTACAAATTGACAATTACCGAGAAAATATCATAATTGAAATATTAATACTGAGTTATTAGTTCATTTATATCAACCACTAAAAAATACCACATGAAGCAGAGCATCAAAATTTTCTGGCTACGGCTGCAAAACAAATTTTGGTCCGCTATTTTCTGGTTAGGAATAGCTGGGGCCATGGCGTGCATTTTCTTAACTCCTTATTACCTAGTTATTCACTGGGATGGCCTAAAAGCGGGCATCTATTTTTTTGGCGATTATGTCGCCTTAGCAATATTAGTAATAGGTGATATTAAAGGTGAAGTAAGCGCTCGAAAACTGCGAGCAATCGAACAAGAGCATCTTATGGTAATATAATAAGTATGCGACCTCTTACAAAAAACCGGGTTTTAAATCCGGTTTTTTTATAACTATTATTGTTTACGTTCTTTGAGTAAGTCTCTAATCTCAGTAAGTAATTCTTGATCTTTACTTAATGGTTTTGGCGGTTCTTCCTTTTTTGCCTCCTCCTCCTCCTTAAGCAAGCGTTTTTTTATTCTTCCAATAAGCTTGACCATAAAAAATATGGCCAAGGCGATAATCAGAAAATCAAAAATATTCTGTACAAAATTTCCAATATTAAGAGTAATCGCCTGTGCAGTTGCTAAACCATCAGCTCCGATAACCGCCTTCTTTAAAACTATCTTCCAACCAGTAAAATTTAATCCTCCGGCCAACACACCGATAATAGGCATAACGACATCGGCTACTAAAGAAGAAACTATTTTTCCGAAAGCGCCACCAATAATAACGGCGACTGCTAAATCAATCACATTCCCCTTAACTGCAAACTCTTTAAATTCATGTAAATATTTTTTCATATTTTTCATGCTCAGAATTTAATTTATAGTGATTAACTAAACCCACGTTACGCCAGCAACCCGATCACTATCTTCTTTAAAGCGCATAATACGAACCCCTTGAGTATCGCGACCTAAAACGCTAACTGATTTAAATGGAGTTCTGATAACTTGTCCATTTTCAGAAATAATTACTAAATCCTTGTCTACCATACTATCAGCATTAACTAAGAAGGCATTAGTAATCTTTCCAGTCTTATCTGTAACCTTAGCCGTCTTAATACCACTTCCGCCACGGCCCTGAATCTTATAAGCATTAAGTTCAGTTCTCTTTCCAAAACCATGAGCCATGATAGTTAATATCTGATAATTTCTTTTTCTTTCTTTATCAGTCTTCGCAATTCCCATTCCGATAACAGTATCGGATTTGTGAAGTCTAATACCAATAACTCCGGCGGCACCACGGCCCATATCTCTAACATCAGTTTCTTTAAAGCGAATCGCCTGACCTTGAGAAGTAACTAATTGAATATGGTCAGCGCCAGAGGTTGGTTTAACCCAAATCAATTTATCATCATCTTTAATTTTAATGGCAATCAAACCACTGCGTCTTACATTTTTAAAAGCTTCGAGTTCAACCTTTTTAACTAAACCTTTTTCAGTGGCAAAGAATAAATATTTACTAAAGACTGCTTTATCCAAAGGCAAAATGGAAGAAACTTGTTCGCCGCCAGTTAATTGTAAGAAATTTACTACCGGAGTTCCTTTGGCAATACGCGAAGATTGAGGAATTTCATAAACTTTTAACTGAAAAGCACGACCCTTGGTTGTAAAGAATAAAACATCGTTATGCGTCTGACTAGTAAACATAAACTCAACCGTATCTTCTTCTTTAGTAGTAAGCCCCATCACCCCTTTTCCGCCACGAGCCTGAACCTTAAAAGTATCTGGTTCCAATCTCTTTATATAACCATCTCGAGTCATCATCACAACAGTCTCCTCGTTAGGAACTAAGTCTTCCATGCTAAATTCACCAACTGCATGAGGAATGACCGCTGTTTTACGTTCGTCACCATACTTCTCAGTTAATTCTTTCAGCTCGTCATTAACGATACTACGAATCTTAGCAACCGATTTTAAAATAGCCTCTAATTCTTTAATCAATTTTGTTTTTTCTTTTAGTTCATTTTCTATCTTTAATTGTTCAAGGTTCGCTAGGTTCTGTAAACGCATTTCTAAAATCGCAATCGCCTGACGTTCTGAAAGTTTAAACTTTTTAATTAAACTTGCTTTAGCAATCTCCTTATCCTTAGAAGCTTTAATGGTTTTAATAACCTCATCAATATTCTTTAAAGCAATCATTAAGCCTTCTAAAATATGAGCGCGCTCCAAAGCTTTATTCAAATCAAATTGAGTACGACGTCTAACAACTTCTTCGCGATGCTTAATATATTCTTCCAAAATCATTTTCAAAGTTAAAACTTTAGGCTGAATACCATCAACTAAAGCCAACATGTTAAAGTGAAAAGTTGTCTGTAAACTAGTATGTTTATATAAAGAATTTAAAATCTTTTTTGGATAAGAATCTTTCTTTAACTCAATCACAATACGAACACCATCTTTATCGGATTCATCACGTAAAGCCCTAATACCTTCAACTTTTTTATCTCTTACTAAATCAGCAATTTTTTCTACTAAATCCGCCTTGTTTACTTGATAAGGAATTTCGGAAACGATAATTTGAAAACCGCCGCCTTTCATTTCTTCAATATCCGCCTTACCACGTAAAACAACGCCACCTTTACCGGTCGCGTAAGCAGTTAAAATATCTTGTTTATTATAAATAATACCTCCGGTTGGAAAATCTGGGCCCTTAACAAACTGGGCTAAATCTTCAATACTAGCATCTGGATTAGCAATTAAATGTTCAATTGCTGCTGATAGTTCAGTTAAATTATGAGGCGGAATATTAGTCGCCATACCAACGGCAATCCCCATTGTTCCATTTAAAAGCAAATTTGGTAATTTAGCTGGGACAACACGCGGCTCTTTATGACTACCATCGAAGTTCGGTTCAAAAGCAACAGTATCTTTTTCAATATCAAACATCATTTCTTCAGAAATAGCAGACAATTTTGCTTCGGTATATCTCATCGCCGCCGCATTATCACCATCCATAGAACCAAAGTTTCCTTGACCACGAACAAGCGGATAACGCATCGAAAAATCTTGCGCCATTCTTACCATTGATTCATACACGGCTGAATCGCCATGAGGATGATATTTACCTAAAACTTCACCGACGACAGTCGCTGATTTTCTAAATTTTACATTTGCTCTTAAACCAACACTCCACATCGCGTAAAGAATACGACGATGAACTGGCTTCAAACCATCGCGAACATCCGGCAAGGCACGAGAAACAATAACGCTCATCGCATAATCTAAATAAGATTTACTCATTTCATCAACAATCGGCTGTTCTTCAACTATTCCATATTCGGTTTTCCTTCGAACATTAGTAGTCTCAGGTAAATCATCAACTATTTCCTCGTTATTTTCGATTGATTCAAGATCTTTTTGGGGCATATAATAAAACTAATAAGCAATTTGTGTAATTTCTTCGCATCCCGGCGGTATTTGGCAAGGTTTAGCCTCACCAATAGACGGCATACAATTTATATAAAGGGGACAATTATTTTTAGGCTCTGAATTTAATGGAGGTAAAGGCAAAGTTAAAGAAGAAATCACTTCAGCAGAAGACGTAGCTAATAAGTCGGTCGATGAAGCAGTAGAGGAAGCAATTTCCTCAGCTCTTTTAACTACTCCTTCTAACAAGCCATCAGCCTCGGCGGCTAATTTAGTTTTTTCTTCAATAGTATTAAGTCTTTTTTCCATATCACCAAGAGAAGAACCGATTTCTTTTTTTAATTCATCCCATTGAGCAGTATCTACTTTAGAAACTTTTAATTTATTTGCCTGCCAAACATTCTGAAAATTAAAAATCCAAAAAATAAAAACTAGAGTGGCAATAGTTGCAACCAGAATTTTCATCACAATGATTTTCTTCCGGCGTTCTTCCTCCATATTTTTATATTTATTATTCTTTAATTCCGTCTAAATTTACATCGTACAAAATTTGTTCAGCAACTAAACGATATTTAAGAAGTTCGTCTTCTTTAAACCACAGTTGAATTTCTCTTTCTGCTTCTTCTGGTTTATCTGAGCAATGAATTAAATTTCTCACTGCACGTTCATCAAAATTAGCTAATTCAAAAGAATCGATAGTAAAATCACCACGAATAGTTCCGCCATCAGAAGACAAGGGCTCAGTTGCGCCCACTAATTTTTTTACAATTCCAACTGCTTGATTTCCTTCCCACACCATAGGAACAACCGGTCCGCAAGTCATAAACTTAACCAAAGCGCCAATAATATCACGGCCATACTCAATTGCTTCTTTAGTTACAGGCATTCCAGCAGTCTTTCTATTTTCAACAGTCATGGTTCCTTTTTTTAAAAACCATTCTTCATCTTTATTATAATGAGCCCAACATTGATCAGCTTCAGCCATGATTGCTTTTAAGCCAACTAGTTTTAAACCAGTTCTTTCAATTCTTTTAATTATTTCTCCGGTTAAGCCACGTTGTACTGCATCGGGCTTAAGAATTACTAATGTTCTTTCTTTCTTCGGGTTAATCATATTGTTTCTTTAAATACTTAATATTACTAATTCCATATCTTCACTAGGAAGATCTTTTTTGGAAATTTTTAATTTTTCTTCGTAAGTAGGTTTTAAGCCTAACTCTTTAACAAATTTATCAATCGTATCAATATCCATGTTTAAATCTGCAGTTTTATAATGCATAGGAATAACTATGCGTGGTTCAATCTGAGAAATAACTTCAACCGCTCCTTTAGCATCAAGCGTATATTTTCCACCGACCGGAACTAATAAAATATCCGTTCCGACTAGTCTTTCGAGCTGGACATTATCTAGTGGCCCGCCTAAATCACCAAGATGAACAATCGAAACATCGTCAACCTCAAAACGATAAATTATATTACCACCCCTTTCTTTTCCCTTATCATTATCATGATAGGAATCAATTCCTTCAATTAAGATATCTTTGAAATCATATTCACCAGCACAATTAATCAAAAAAGGCTCACCGCGCAAAGCAGCGGCATTATTATGATCGTCGTGATCATGTGAAATAGTAATAATATCTGCCTCGAAATTAGGAACTTTTAAACCGATATTTTTTCCAAACGGATCGGTCACAACTGTTACGCCATCAGGACCAATTTTGTCCTGAATTTTAAAACAAGAATGCCCCTGCCAAGTAATAATCATATAGGTATTAAACAATAAAAACGGGCTATTTACCCTAAAATCATTATAACAAAAGATGGCTCCAAGGTCAACCTATAAAAAAACACATATTTAAAAAATGCAAGCTAATTATTGCCTAATTTTGAAAAAGAAAAAGAGACTTGCTATAAAACAAGTCCCCTCTCTAACATGTAAGAATACAAAGTATTTTTTAGCATTACCTGCCAAAATTTGTAATAACAATGTTATTTGGTTGGATGCTGATTTCGTCAGTATTCGTTTTTCCGCGAGCCATTAATGGCTTGCGTAAATCATTAACCAATAAAATCAGAATCGCTTGCGTCGGCAAGCCCTGAGAGTCTTTGTACTGAATAGGGATGATATTCCACCCCACATAGAGTTCAATTTTTTCAGGATAGCCAGCCGGAATAACTGTTCCGCGCGTTTTGCCTTCGGCAATAATGAAGTCAAATGTTAGCTTGGACACTAAAGTTTTTTTAATAATGTCGCCTGAATTGACTTTCATTATATCCTCAGCAGTGAAATCGAGAACCTTTTGACCCTCAGTTAAAATTTTATTAACGAGTGCCCAAGAAAAACGAATTCCTAAATTACCGACAGAATCATTTTCCGAAGCAAGAAATACAGGAAACATAATGTTCCCAGTTTGCAATCTAGCCGACTTCTCAGAAGTCTGACCTGATTTTAGAGCCAGCCCACGAAATGGAGCCGAAGGGACAAAGATAGAATAACCCTTTAGCTTATTCTGCGGTGTGACATCTACGTAGCTCCACCAATCGGTAGAATTAGAGTAATTTGGGTCCGGTGCTGATGCTGTTTGTTGTGCTGGAGCGCCTTCACCCGATTTAACTGTACGTCGTGAAGCAGAAGCTGTTTCGGCTGGAGAAAAATCTCTCATAATAATGCGACCCTTGGAAACGGGCCGAGTAATAGAAACTGGCCCAATCTTTTCCAGGCCCTCATAATAGGTCACAGAGAAAGTGGCCTCTTCGTTTTCAACCGGAAGACTAACTTCCTTCGAGGCACGAGCGGCGATGTTAACTCCATTAACGACCATCAAATTTTTGGTAGCGTTCGCTACCTGGACTTTTGTTTGAGCGCATAAGCTCATAACTAAAACCATTCCGAAGAAAAACACTGCGATTTTTTTCATGATACTGAATTTTACTGATTTTTAACTTTTATTTATTGATTAATAATTTTTTTAATGAACATTGTGTTGAGCCAAAATAAAACATTTCGACCCCTAACTGTATCATACTTGTATAATTTTGTCAATACCTATTGAATATTAGAGAAAATATCAATAGTTCCCAATATATCAGTACGTAAAATCTTAATTCCTAGCTGATTCATAGTTTTTAGTGTTTCTGTGGCCGGATGCTTAAAACGATTATCTAAACCAACAGAAATAATGATGCTATCGGGGTTAACGGCTCGCAGAAACTCACCAGTATTAGAAGTTTTCGAACCATGATGTGATGCCTTAAAAATATCCGCTTTAATATCGATATTCTTCAAAAGCAAAACCTTCTCTACCGCGACTCCATTATCACCACTAAATAAAAAAATTTTAAAATTGCAATCCAACTTAGTAATTAAAGAATTATTATCATCTTGTTTAACCTTTAGGCTCAGCGGATTAATAGATAAAACCGTACAATCATGACCCAGAGATACCTTAGCTTGAGAAAAAATTGCCGCCAACTCAGTTTTATTTTCTAAAGCAACGGCAGATAAAATATCGAATAAAGATGAATCAACAATTTCTGGACCATAAATTATCTTACTCACCCGATAGCGCCGCAATATTTCTATCAAACCGGTAATGTGGTCATCGTGAAAATGGCTAATAATAATTAAATCTATTTTTCTTTTATAAAAAGGTAGTATTTCTCCCAGCCTCCTTAAAGTTAAATTATCTGGGCCGCCATCAATTAAAATAATTTTCCCTTCAGGAGTACGAATCAAAGATGAATCACCTTGACCAACATCTAAAAAAGAAACCTGCAAAATTTTTTCCCCTTCATTAATTTTTAAAAAAACAAAAAGCAACAAAACTATCACTGATAAAAACGCAAACAAGCACCAAAATATTTTTTTGCGTCGTTTATTTTTAAATTTTATATTTTTTTCATTGTTTATCATAAAAACAAGTTTACAATACAGATGATAAACAGAAAATAAAAACAAAAACCATCCTGATTCCGCAGGACGGCCTTTGTATAATTTTCAAATTAGTAAAATCTATTAAAAATTAATAAATTTTAAAAACTATTTTTTCTTTGCAACTTTCTTTTTTGCAACTTTTTTAACGACTTTCTTAGGAGCAGCCTTTTTAACAACTTTTTTAACGGCTTTCTTAGGAGCAGCCTTTTTAACAGCTTTTTTAACTGTCTTTTTTCCAGTTGCTTTAACTTTCTTTATCATCCTAAAAATTTAAAAAAATAAAATGATTAACCCTACAAGGTAAAATATTGTGTACTTTTA
>CAJAVM010000025.1 GCA_903945435.1 uncultured bacterium
ACATATCCTTTAGTTGCGGCATCAGTTGCGGAGAATGGAGTAGCGACGTTTCCGATTCTAGCGTTACTAGCTAGAATTGAATATGTGCCAGCACCACCAATTTCTAATTTAGCAGTTGGAGTGGTTGTACCGATACCGACGTTGCCGTTGAAAAAAGCACTACCGTTCGCCAAACTAATATAAGCTTGCAACGCAGATGAACCGCCCCCCACAAAGCCAATTGAGTTAGAAGGTAATCCAGAAACCGCGCTATCTATCTGCCGATGATATATACCCCAGTTACTACCCGTATCCGCGCTATCCAAATATAACCAAGAATCTCTATCATTCGACTGGCTGTAAAGAAAAACATTAGACGTGGGATTTACAGTTGCGTAAGTATTTAAAACTAAACTACTAACACCTCTGTATCTCTCAGCTTTCATTTGTCCGGAAACATCCAAAGTATATCCCGGCGCAGTCGTTCCAATTCCAACGTTACCACTATCTGTGATTCGCATTCTTTCATACATTTGGCCGTCAGGATTATAGTTTGTCTTAAATATCAAACCGCCGCCCGCGTTATTAGCCGAGGTATTCGCTTTAAAACCTTCAATTGTACCAAACACACTATCTTGACGAGCGTGTCCCGTAAAAGCGCCTCCATTAGTTCCGGCATTACCACTAAAAGCGATTCTACCACCTTTTTGAGTAGTATAAGCATCGCTAGACTCAAGAACTAACTGTCCCATATTTCCAGTAGAGTTTCCGTAACCAGTAGCTATAGTTGGCGTTAATCCTTTTACATTAAGAATATTTCCAGTTCCAGGAACAGTTGTTCCAATTCCGACTTTACCATTGCTTGTTATTCTCATCATTTCTCCTAAAGATTCATTATTTCTAGTTGAAAAAGCTAAATATGCATTATTTCCGGCAGATGTAGTTGTTAAATAAGAACCAATTTTAGCAAAGGCTCTATTGTCATTAAATCCATTAAATAATATTTCTGGACCAGTACCCGCAACAGTTGAGCCACTTGTTTGTAATAATAAAACAGAGTTCAAAGATGTTTTTATTTCTAAAGGTGCCCCTGGATTAGTTGCCCCAATTCCCACATTCCCAGCATTAGAATTATAAATATGGGTTCCGTTTGTAGTCCATTGTCCGCCACCACCAGCTGAAACAATTTCACCCCAAGCAGCCTTACAATCTTCTTCAATACAAAGTCGATTTGCTTTTACATCTCCTTCAACCGCTAGAGAAGCATCGTATCTAACCGGAGCACTTGAGGTTCCATAAAAAAATCCATTCCCATCGCCATAATTTCCTAACAATAAAGTTGTATTCCCTGAACCAGAATTTACTATCAATGATTTATTATGGTCGATTGAAAAATCTCCAGCCGAAAGAGTTAATTTAGCAGTTGGGTTTGTTGTTCCAATTCCTAGATTACCTGGAAAAGAATAGGCTGGAGTCCCGCCACTTAAATTACTATTAAAAGCACCAGGGGAAACATATCCCGCACTAAGTGAAAGACTGGTTGCTCCGTTCACTGTTAAACTCGTCGGCGTTGCAACCGTTCCAATCGTTAAAGCTCCAGTTAAGGTTGCCGCTCCATCTTTATTCAAAAAATCATACTGTAAATTATTCCAATCAGTCGAAGTTAAATTTCCATCCGCCGGCTTAGAATAACTATTTAAAAAGACCGCTGAAGCACTGCGTGAAAAAAACAAAAAAGACCCGACTAATAAAATAGCGGCCGTAAATTTAAACTTATTTTTCCCTGAAATTAGGGGCATGAATGCTTAATCAAAAACTTTTTTATACCCTCTGACTTTTATATTCTGTTAACTAAATTATATCATTTTTTTAATTTACTGCCAAGCATTTTTAAGCTGATTTTTCAACTGAGCTATCTTACAAAATACCCGCCAGTTTTGCTGCCGCCCCTATATTCTATTTTATTATCACTTTTCAATTTCTTTAACCATCGCTCTATGGTTCCTAGCGGCTTTTTAATTATTTTTGATAAACTATTAGCTCTGAGCCCTGGCTTCTCTTTTATAATCTTTAGCAATTCACTTACTCCATCACTTACTCCATCACTTACTCCATCACTTACTCCATCACTTACTCCTACATTCCTTTTATGGTATATCTTTTATCATCCAATGATTAAAAAGATATAACTAATTATGCATCATGCGTTATTTTTGCCAAACATAAAACTATCGAGATAGCAGCCATTTCCAGAGCGGCATAATTCTTATCTTAAAAGAACCAACTCTTCGCTCTTCTTCTGTGTCATTCGTAAGAATTAGCCCCTCTTTCAAATTATATTTTTTTAAAGCTGATACAAGACCATTTATTTCTCGCTCACTGTTATTATGATTTAGAGCTTCCGTCACCTGGATAGCTTCAGATATTTTTAACCCTTTTCTAACAATAAAATCACATTCGCCATTATCTTTATGATAATAGATTTCCTTTTCCTGTCTTTTAAGTTCCAAAAAAACTAAATTTTCTAAGTAGCGTCCACTATTTTCAGAGAAACGAAAAGAGACAGCCTTAATCATACCAGGGTCTATACCATAAACTTTTCTATCATTTATCATTTGCTTGCCAATAGAATAATCGTATTTATAAAGTAAAAAAACAAGATAAGCCTCTTCTAAATAACCAATATAATTTTTTACCTGGCTAACACTCTTGAAACCTAATAGTTTTTTTAAATTGTTAAAACTTATCGGTGCGCCGATGTTTGATAAAAGATATAAAACAAGCTCTCTAAAGGCCTTATCATCCTTAATTTTAAATCTAACTAAAAGATCTTTAACGAGAACATCTTGATATAGTTGTTTCAATTCCTCTCTATTTCTGCTAGCTAAAACTTCCGGAAAACCACCATATTCCAAATATTCTTGAAAGCTTTTCTTTAAACCTGCTCGACCACTTGTTGTTTCTAGGCTATTTTTATCTAAGTGATAATATTTTAAATATTCCTTAAAGCTAAAAGGATATAATTCCGTTTTTAAATGGCGACCGGTTAGAGCGGTACCAAGCTCACGACTAAGCAAATTAGCGCTACTACCGGTAATAAAAATCTTGTAACCATTTGCAAAAAGGCGACCGACAAATTTTTCCCAGCCATTAATATATTGGATTTCATCAAACAAAATAACTTTCTGCTCGCCATAAAGTTCAATAAAAATTTCTAGCAAATAATTAAAATCCGAGCTCTTAAAATTTAAAAGACGCTCATCTTCAAAATTTAAGTAATAAAAATTCTTGTAACTACCGGCGAGTTGTTTAAGCAGTGTTGATTTACCGCAACGTCTAATACCGGTAATAATAAATATTTTTTTGGTTTTAAGAGCAGCGTCTGAGATCGCTCTTTCCAAATAAATTCCTTTCTTACGAAATAAATCATTTTGCTCAAGCACGACCTCTTTAATTATACTTTTATTTATCATATTTTGACTTTTAAATAATATACATTACCAATGTATATTAATAACTTATTTTATACATTCACAGTGTATATTATTTAAAAACGATTGTCAATTATGCTATAGAGCCTACCATCTAACTTCAACGCTTCTCTTAGTATTTCTGGAGTTGCCAATTGAAGTATAAATACGTTCCCCGGCAGTTAAAAAATAAACATCGTAAGTCTCTTCTACACCGACTACCCCGCTAATTAACGGGTCAGGTGGAACAACAAATCTATCATGACTTAAGGAGCCACTTCTAATCTGCCAAAGGATATCCTCAGTTCCTGATTCGGCCGCGAAATAAGCCTTGGTTGATTGTGCTTGAATGCCGCCCGCCTTAATTCCAAGCATAACAACATAAGAGCCGGAAATTGCAACAATCAACATCCCAGCAAGAACAAACATGGTAAGTATCATGGCGCTCCCAGTTTTATTAAATTTTAATTTCGGCCTTCGTAACATCTCAACAACATAATTATTTATAAAATCTAGATGCGATACTAGTTTGAATTTCTAATTGGGACTGGAAACGGCTATCATCTAAAGCACTAGCTTGCACACGAATAGTTACTATTGGCTGGCCAGTATTATTTACCACAAATTTTAAATCACTCAACTGAATTTTTCTTGGAGAAATAAAACCAGAGTTACTATCTCTTACAATCTGGAATCGTTGCGTATTACTGGGTAAATCTAGGGCTAGCTGATAAGTAACGCACTCACCATAATAGTTTTTAAAAGAAAGTACATCACCGTAACTATTGGTTGAGAAATTAAAAATTTCCCCGACTGCCCCCGGACAGCTACCATCATTTTTTATAGCCATCCTAACTTCCTTCCCTGTTACTTCAAAAAAATATTTCAAACTTTCTTGAACGTTTTGACTAGCAATCGCATTTCTTTGCCCATCGATAACCAAACGAAAAATTTCCGTTGCTGACATGATAATAATTACAAACAAAGAAACAGAGACTAAAACTTCAATTAAAGAAAACCCCGAATAAGATTTTCTATTTTTGATAATTTTATTGTTTCTAATTTTAGTAATCACAAATTTAAAAATTTAAGGATTAAGCCAATCAAATAAAGAGGCTTCTAAAACATAGCTATAGTCCTGATTATGCTCAGTCCAGCTAACAATAGAATGGACGATAATGGAATGAGTATTAGGAGCCGTTATTTCAATTATTCTATTAAAATTAGTTTGCGAAGCTCCTCCTCCATGCACATAAAAATCATCAGCATCTTTGTACAAATTACCATTATCTTCTGTAGCTAAAATATTAGGAGTTTCATCAGAATAACTCATATAATATTTACCTTCACCTAGATTCTGATTAAATGGAGTACTATTCTTCCAGTTTGTATCCCTAACTTTACGTACTAATTCGACTCCTTCTTGGGCAAGCTGATAAGCAACAATACTATTCTTATTGATATTTTGGCCCTTTATGTTTTGAATAATTAAAGACAATACCCCTATCATACCTAAAGAAACGACAAACAAGACAGCTAAAATTTCTACTAGAGTAAACCCAGATTTATTTTTTAAATTTTTTATTTTCATGTTAACTATTTTAATCACTTGAGACTTCCGCTAAACCTAAGAAATTAACCCTAATCGTTTTAATAGTGTTGTTATTTAATTCTTTTAAATCAATCTCCAAAGCTGTTGAGGTTGCTCCGCTACTATAAATATATGTCTTTGGATCTGGTGGTAAAAATGTAACACTAGCCGAATAACGTGAAGACTGACTATTCCCGATACGAATCGCATTAATTTCTGTTTCTGGCGGTAACTGAACAATACGTGCCCCCTTGCTTATATCTCCCTCTCCCGCGTTATTATAAACCATAGAGCCATAAGTCCCTGGCGTTTCTAAATCAGCAAAAAGTGTATATTGATTTCTATTGTTATATAAATCAAAGCTCACGCCCCATCCACCAGCCGGAACTGCATCTCCATATTTTAACAACCCTAAAGAATTATTTTGTGCCTGATGTAAATCAGCAACCAATGATTGTGCCGCCATTACCAAATCAGTTCTTTTATTTGTAGTTCGATAGTTAGTCACAAAAATCGCAGTAATAAATACAATAATCGCCATACTAACTAAAAGCTCAATCAGAGACATCCCCGTTAAAAAATTACTAGCGACATAAGTTTGATTTTTGTTTTTTAAAAACATAATTTTATTTTCAATTATTCAGCCTTAACCTCACGCCAGAGTGGTAATTCATAATTAATCTCCAGAGAATTAGAAATACTACATTGATAATTATCAGAATCAATAACTGTTAGGGAAACCGAGGTAGTATTATCTTTTTCCCAAAAATTAATCAGGGTTGTTGAACTCGTACTAGCGGAAATTACAATACCGTTTCCAACAGCAGACCATTGGTACGTACACAAGCCAGGTTCACAACTTTGAGGCAACGGTTGACCAATAATATATGCTTCGGAACCAGCACTAGTAAATTCCGTGCTTGAGGCTCCAATATTAATTATTAGCGGGTCCCAAGTAAAAAACGGATTAGGAAATTCATGTTTATAGGTTGTGAATGTATTAGGATTACCATCTGGGTCCCCGCCATTACTCAAAGCGCTATTAGTATTATACTGGTACCAGTCAGTTGCTTTATTGTCCACATCATATGCCCTAACCCACCAATAATAATTAGTATTGTATTTTAAACGTCCGCCACAATCTGGATTAGAATTAGAAATTATATATTGTGTTGCCTCCGCATTACCTACCTTACCCGACCAACAAACAGTCCCAGTTGAAGTACTAATAACATTATCCTCTCTAACTAAAACTTCATAAGCCGTTTGAGTACCGCTTAATTTTTCCCATCTTAAAACGGCATTAAGCGCCGTACTATTACAAGCGTTCGTATAGGACCAATTTGGAGCAGATAATTTTCCTAAACGCAAATTTTTTATATAAACTCGATACGGCCTAGTAGCACAAGTTGAAGACGGGTATGTTTCTCCCTCACAATTAAAACTTACATTTCCAAAGGTTGTCGCTGAATTTGGCATAGCGGTTCCAATAAAATCACCAAGTTCAACATTATAGCCGGCGGGAATAAAATCACCAGAACGCAATTTAACCGGTAATGGGGCGGCGGAATCAAGCTTTAACCATTCATCAGTTGCTTCAACTCGTGCCCAACCATGAATTGTCTGGTCAACTGTATCATAACAAGCAATACAGTCATTAGCCGAGGTACACTGAGAACAATGCGAAGAATTAAAAGAATAATTTGGAGGATTATGAGTACCATCGTGCTCGAAACTTATAAAACCAAGCGATGGATTCCAAGCTTTACCAAAAAAATTATTATTATCATCAATATAAACACCGTGATTAGATAGAGTACAAGGCGGCGAATAAAAATGAAAACCAGGATCTGCTGGCGGAGCTTTATATCTACTTTTTCCAATAAGATTCTGTGTTTCATTAAAAAGATTACCGATTACATCATCCTCACAATTAAAATAAATATAACCATAATCACCCCAGTAAGCCTTACCGCGAATAGTTGAAGTTGCCGCATTAACATTCGAAGTAAAAAAGAAAAAACCAGAGATTACAAAAATCACAGTGATCAAAAAATTTAATTTTTTTTGAAAATTAGTCATAGCCAAGAATACGCGAGTGTCTCATCAAAGTCTTGTATCAAAATTATACCACTTTTTTCTTAAAAAATCCGCTGAGGTAGGTCTCTCCCAAAGTTATCATTGCGGTGCGCGTTTTTTCAGTCTTATCATCATACCCTAAAAGATGTAGTAATCCGTGAACAAGCAAAAAATAAAAAATATAATCACGAGATTTTTTGTTTTCTGGCCCAAAGATTTCTTGATATTTTTTCACCCGCTCTGCCTCTTGAATATTAATAAAAATTTCACCGAGAAATGTAGGGGCTAACGGCACACTTTTAGCGATTAGCGGTTTTCTGGGATGTTTATCTTTTGTTATTTTTTGAAAATCGGACAACTGACTAGAAAAAGATAAAACATCTGTTGTTTTATCTATTCCTCTAAAAACACAATTCAAGCTCTGCATTTTCTTATCCCCAATTATAACTAAAGAAACTTCTTGATTGTTTTTTTTATAGAAATCCAATAAACCATCCGCAACAGCTATTGCTGTTTTTTTATTTATTTTTTGTTGAGTTTTATTTGTTATTTCTAGCATATTTTATTTTAAAATTTTTCTCACTTTTTTAGCTAAGACGTATAAATAATAGACTAATGATTTAAATGGGATATCAAACACGCCTGGATAACTACGTTCTTCCCCGCCAAAGCCTAATTTAAATCTTGTTACACCTGGCCATTTTTTTCCATCAATCCCATAAAAATCATAAATTTTAAAACCATCAATACGAGCTTGCCTAATTATTTCCCATTGCAATAAATAAGGTGCCATAATATTTCTAAACTCATTATCACTCGCTCCATGGAGATAAGTCGCTTTTCCGCTAAAATAGCAAACAACCGCCGCCGCAATTTTTTTACCCTCGTACTGTGCAAAAAATAATTTTATAAATCCTTGATTATCATTTCCGTTTCCAACTAAGTTCTGATAATGTTCTGTATCATGAATTCTAAAACTATCGCGCGCTCCAGTGAGCTCCATTAAACGGATAAATTCCGAAAAATCTTTTTCACCTCCCTCAATGATGTTAACCCGCTTTTTCTTAGCTAAATTAATATTATAACGAGTCTTTTGATGCATCTCCGTTAACAGCTCCTCTTCGGTCTTTTGTAAATTTAAAACTAAAGTTTTTTTAGGTTGAATATCAGAAGCACAAATAAATTTCGCATCTTCCCAAAAATTATTTAATTTTTGTGCTGGTTCAATTCTTAAAAAAACCGCTTGCTTATCTATTTTTTTAAGTGCTAAAACAAGAGCATTAAAAACCTGATTTATTGTTTCAGCTGATAATCCTAATTTAAATATCGGACTACGACCAGCATACCAATATACAAATCGGCCGCCTAATGATTTCTTAGTCAAACAAATTAAGCCTAAAATATTTTGCTCCTCCTCAACAACTGCTAAATATTTAATAGTCTTTTTTTCTTTAATTAAAATACTAGCCCACTCCGAACTACTCAAAAATTCCGATCCCGATTCCCCTGGATTAGAAACTATAAAATTGGTCAATATTTTATTATCGTTTATTTCAATTATTTTCATAAGAAAATTATAGCATAAAAACAAAAAGAGACCAGTTTGACTGATCTCTTTTAGAAATAAGAACTTAAGTTTTTATTTAATACCAGCTGGAGATGCGGTTTGAAGAGTATTACCAGCAACACTATTAACAGTTGCCCCTAAACAATAGTTTAGAGTATATGCAGCAGTACCAGCGGTTCCTGTTCCTGATTTTGCATATTTGTACTGGGTTGTAAGATCGGCCGCTAAAGCTCCACAAGTTGTACCATCAACCGGAGTTGGGGCAGCTGGGACAGCAGCTAAATAAGTACTACCACTATAAGCAATTGCGGATCCCGTAGTAATCGAGGCTGGATAATCGCCAGCGTCATTGTAATAAAGTTCCAAAGCGGTTTGAATTTGTTTAACATCAGAGATACGCTTAGCATCTCTAGCTCTAGCTCTAGCTTGATTTAATGCTAAGATTGATAGAGTTGATAATAAGCCAATAATGGCGATTACAACCAACAATTCAATAAGCGTAAATCCTTGTTTGTTTTGTTTCATAATGGACCCTCTTAAAAGGTTAATCCCTATTTTACTACCGGTAAGTAAAATAATGATTAAAATTAAATAATTATTTATCTAAATTAATTATAGCAATGTTTAAAATAAGACACAATACTCAAGCTTTATTTAATACCAGCTGGAGATGCGGTTTGGAGAGTATTACCAATAACATTGTTAACAGTTGCCCCTAAACAATATCTTAATAGGTATGAAGCTGTACCCGCTGTACCAGTTCCTGATTTTGCATATACATAAGAAGTAGTATACGGAGTTCCTAAACCATTACAAGTGTTTCCATCGACTGGAGTTGGGGCAGCTGGGACAGCAGCTAAATAAGTATTACCTCCGTAAACGATTGGCGAACCAGTAATAATCGAGGCTGGATAATCGCCAGCGTCATTGTAATAAAGTTCCAAAGCGGTTTGGATTTGTTTAACATCAGAGATACGTTTAGCATCTCTAGCTCTAGCTCTAGCTTGATTTAATGCTAAGATTGATAGAGTTGATAATAAGCCAATAATGGCGATTACAACCAACAATTCAATAAGCGTAAATCCTTGTTTGTTTTGTTTCATAGATGTTACAAAGGCTTAGACAAGTAAAAAATTACTTTAAGTCTATATAATAAAATAAAAATAAGTTCTAGAACTGACTAGCCATATTATACATCGGCATAATAACGGCCGCAACCATAATTCCTACACCAATACCCATGATTACCATTATAATCGGTTCCATTAATTTGCTCAAGTTATCCAGCATATTTGCCGTCTCACGAGAATAAAAAGTAGTAACTCTATCAAGGACCGAATCAAGCTTTCCAGTTTTCTCACCAACAGCAATCATCTGCGGAACCATCTTAGGAACATACGGACTTGCCTCCATAACAGAAGATACTGGATTACCATCGTTAATAGATTCCAATGTTTCTAAAATAAGTTCTCGATATACAACATTACCAATAATATCAGCAACAATTTCTAATCCTTTAGTAATTGTAACACCTCCTTTTAATAGTGTCGATAGGGAGCGAGTAAAGCGCATTAAATAAATATACTTAAACAGCTTCCCAAAGATTGGCATTCTTAATTTTACAATATCAAACTGACGACGCCCAAAGTATGTCTTTAAATAAAGACGAACAGCAAAAATAGCGGCTAACAACATTAGCCCGACTAACCAAAGATAATCTTTAAAAAAATTAGAAGCACCAATAACCATGCGCGTTGAAAAAGGCAATGGGGCATTAGTTTCAGTTAAAATTGCTGTTAAATTTGGAATTACATAAATCATTAAAACAATACCAACACCAATCAAACCGCAAGTAATAAACACGGGGTAAATCATGGCTCCTTTAATTTTAGAAACCATATCATAATTCTGCTCCATTTCATCCGCTAAATAATTTAAAACTTCATCTAACTTACCGGAAGTTTCACCAGAACGAATAATATTGATAAAAAATTCCGAAAATATTTTTGGACGCTTTCCAAAAGCTTCTGATAGAAAAGAACCACTATCAACTTCAAAAGCAATTTCAGCAATCATGTTCTTTAAAGTAAAATTATCAGTCTGTTCTACTAAAATCATCAAAGATTCTACTACGGTTACGTTAGCACTAATCATAACCGAAAACTGACGAGCAAAAATCGCTAACTCCCTAATTTTAATTGGTGCAATCAACATCAAAAACCGAGTTTCGTAAGTCGTTGTAATATTCAGTAAGGAACTGACGGTTAATTC
The DNA here is from genome assembly GCA_903945435.1 of uncultured bacterium. Classification (GTDB taxonomy): domain Bacteria; phylum Patescibacteriota; class Patescibacteriia; order Patescibacteriales; family UBA12465; genus UBA12465. The sequence continues at coordinate 10,958 of CAJAVM010000025.1, forward strand.
TTTTTTACGCAATCGTAAAATTGCATCCGCCTCGCTCAAGCCGACTACCTTACCAATTTTGCGACGACCGTTTTTATCTTCAGCCTGATATTTAAAAATTGCCATATATATTTCAAATGAAAGAGAAAATTAACTTTCAATAACTCTTAAAACCTCCTCCATAGTTGTCATCCCCTTTAAAACTTTAATGATACCATCCTGTTTAATAGAAATAAAATCTTCAGTTTTTTTAACCGCTTCTAAATTAAAATTTTTATCGCCATTATTAATCATCTCTTTCAAGGCTTCGTTGATTTCAATAACTTCCGCAATAGAAACACGACTTGAATAGCCAGTATTTTCGCAACGCTGGCAACCGACCGCCTGACAAAGTTTATATTTAATAAATAGTTCGTCAAAATTTGTAAATTCCGGTAATTCCATTTTAATAACTGCTTCAGGGAGTCCTTTTAATTCATTTACCATATCCTGTTTGGCATCAACCGATAAATCTGTCTCTTTCTTACAATGTTCGCACAAACGACGCGCCAGACGTTGTGCCACAACCGTTTTTAAAGTTGAAGAAAGTAAGAATCTCTCAATCTTCATATCTAATAAACGAAAAACTGCACCGATAGCATCATTAGTATGTAAAGTAGATAAAACAAGATGGCCAGTTAAAGAAGCATGAATTGCTAATTCCGCAGTTTCTTCATCACGAATTTCTCCAACCATAATAATATTCGGATCTTGACGCAAAAGAGAACGCAAACCATTAGCGAAAGAAAACCCGATACGAGGGCGAACTTGAGATTGATTAATTCCTTTAATTTCGTATTCAATAGGATCTTCGAGAGTAGAAATATTTACCCCCTCTTGATTTAAAATATTTAAAATTGAATATAAGGTCGTTGTTTTACCACTTCCAGTAGGTCCGGTAACTAAAACAATACCACTAGTCTTTTTAATACCTTCACGCATGCGGCGCAAAGCAATTTGATTAAAGCCTAGACTTTCTAAAGTCTGAACTCCACTAACGGTATCCAAGATTCTCATTACTACCTTCTCATTACTAGATAATGGAAGAGTCGAAACACGAAAATCAATTTCACGATTATTAATAACTAAACGAATACGACCATCTTGAGGAACGCGAGTTTCATCAAGTTTTAATTTTGCTAAAACTTTAATACGAGCAATAACCGCATTATGAATACTCTTTGGTAAAGTAAGCGAAGTATGTAAAATACCATCAATACGATAACGAACACGACTCTCTTTTGCAAAAGGCTCAATATGAATATCAGAAGCACGAGCTTCAACCGCATGGCGAATAACAACCGAAACGATACGAGAAACTGGAGCGCTATTTATATCATCAGTATTTAAATCGCTCGACTCACTACTAACCGTAACTAATTCCTCACCCTCTTCTTTAGCCTTAACTTCCAGGGCGCTAGAAATTTCTTCTTCTAGTTTCTGATATTGTTTAAAAGCTTTTTGAAAACTAGAATTAGAAATTAAATAATATTCAACTTTTAATTTTTCGTCAGCAGCCAAAAAGTTAACCGCTTCAATCGCTTTTAAATTAGACTCAACCAAGCCAATTTTAATACTTTTATTTTCTTTACCGAAGCAAATGATTTTATATGTTCGAGATATTTCCTCTGGTAAAAAATTTAAAATCGCTTCCGGGACTTCATTATCAGCTAAATTAAAATAATTTAAACCATACACCTCGGCTTTTAATTCTGTTAATTTCTCTTCATCAACTATCTTTTGGGCAATTAAAAAAACAGATAGGTTTCCCTCCTTATCAATCACTTCTTTTTGTATTTCGGCTGATTTTTCTGGAGAGATAATTTTATTTGTCTCCAACAAACTCAGCAACCTTATATCATTATTTGCGGGCATGATTTTGTGATAAACTATTTTTTAAGAAAAGGATTATTATTCCCTTTAGCACAACGTTTAGAAGTATTCACGCTTTCGCCGCACACTTCTTCAAAAACAAAAACTTTAATATTATTTTTTAAACTTAATAATCTGTCGTTCTTTAAAATTTCAGTATTAATTAGTTCACTCGCTGGTGGAGATTTTCTAGTTGGAACATCAATCGCCGCGATACCAGTTTTTTCACGTAAGATATCAACAAATGGCTGGCGTAAGAATAAAAGACTTAGCCCCGCAAGAACAAGAATAACAATAAATATATATAATAGTGAGTTATAATTATTTCTCATATTGTTTCACGGGCTTATAGAAATAAGCAGCTAATAGTAGTTGAGCCGAATTTTCTCCCTGAGAAAAGGTAACCGACTCAATATCTAACAAACGCGAATTAGCCTCCAGAGTTCTCAGTAGACTTTTAAATCCAGAATAATCAATCGCTCCAATAGAAACTGTAGCAACAACTCTCCCGACTCTTTCGCTAACAGCCGTTCCGCCAATAGTTGGCATCTCTGCTTTTTCCGATGCAGACGGCGCCGGTTCTGAACCCGGTATTTTTTCTTCTTCTGCTGGAGCAATAGTTACCGCATTTATCAAAAATCCATTATCTATTATAATTTCTTCAAATTCTCCAAAGAGCTGTTCTCGAACATATTCCTCAGGAAGAACACCATTAAATCTTTTTAAATCAACTGGCGTAATTTTATCATAAATTTCTTTAACGGTTTTTAAATCTTTTAATTTTTTATCCTGCTCTGCATACAACTTCTTCTGCGCCTCAATATTATCCTTAATAACCGCCTGCGTAGAGGCAAACTTAGGGCCGAGCAATAAAAAATAAGCAGCTACAAAAATAACAATCATCAATACAACAACAAGGGCATTGAAATATTGATTCAAAAAAATATTTAGAGAATATTTATTTTGTAGATTGTTTTTAACCATTTTTATTTATTATTTTTTGAAAATCTCGGGCTTAACCTGTAAAAATAAGGAAAAGTTAACTGATGACGCAACTTCTTCAGTAGTACTTGATAATTGGTCTACCGGGATAACGGGCTGAGCCGTAGACTCCTCTTCAGACGCACCGCTAGATGCCGTTGCGGTCTCAACTTTAGCTTTCACAGTCATAGGATCATCAAGCAAAGTTTTAACTTGCCAAGAAATATCAGCAAAAGAACTAGCAGACCCAGATAAAGAATACTTCCCTTTCAAATCTCCAGAAAAATTTCCATAAGAAACAGTATTCAAAGTATTTTTTTCTAACCAATTAAAGAAATTAGTCCAATAAATATGATTATTTAAAAGATTGTTTACTTCAATTGTTTTCTCTTTGTATGATAAAGCATCGCTCGCCGCTTTTCTAAAGTCATTAACGTCTTTAACTTGTACTTTAATTTGTGATTTTAGGTTTTCCAGTCTTAATTCCTCATCCTTCTCCCACCAACTTAAACCAAAATAAAGTTCAGCAATAATTAAAACAACAACTACTAAGGCAATCGCCAAGCCTCTTATGTGTTTTTTCCAATCAAAATTAAGAACAATCTCATCCTTGATAAGATTAACTTCTAAAATCTTAGGATTTTTCAAAATCCTATCAAGTTTTTCCTCTATTGGTTTTTTATTCTTACCGAAAGAAAACATAAATTATTTTAACAGCTAGGCTTACTCAATTTCTCGCATCGCTAGACCAATGGCAACTGCTAGCTTCGGCCCAACTTCTTCTAAGACTGGCCTTATTTCTTGAGCATATTCAATTCTATTCCAAGGGTTACCGATTATTACTTTTGTATTTAAACGTTTTGAGAAATAATCAGCCAAATTAAGAAATAGAGAGCCGCCACCAGACAAAATTATTTTTTCTAAATTTTCGTTATTTTGTGAATGATAGAAATCAATCAAATACTGCATTTCAGTAATAATCGGCTCTAAAGTCTTAGTGATTAACTGAGGAAAATCTTCCTGGCTACCATCGGCATTTAAAGAAATACTTAAATCTAACTTAAACTGCTCTGCTTGAGCATAAGTCATTCCTAGTTTTTCAGAAAGAACTTTAGTTACCGTCGAAGCACAAACAGTAAGACTACGATTTAAAACAGGAATACTTTCTTTAACAATGGATAAATCGGTACTATTAGCACCTATTTCGACTATCATCATCGGCGCTTTATCATCCCCTACTAAAGAACGGACTAAAGAAAAGGTTTCTGTTTCTAAACTAGCAAGAACCACTCCTGCTTGTTTAAAAATATCTATATATTTACGAACTAATTTTTTTGGAGAGCCGGTCAAAAAAACTTGCATATTCCCAGAAACAGGAATTTTTCCGTTTTTATCAGGAATTACCTTCCAATCAAGAATCATTTCTTCAAGAGGAAGAGGAATTACTTTTTTTGCTTCTTCATTAACTGAGTCGGCTAAAGTTTTTTTATCGGCATTAGCAATATTAATAATCGAAGAAAAAACAGCAAAAGTAGGAAGGGAAACTGTTGCACGCTTAGCCTTAAGGCCAGCTTCTTTAATTACTTTAGCAATTGCTTGAGCAAGATAATTTATATCTTCAACTTTATTAAAATTTATCTCGCTAACATTTTCACTAAAAGCGTAATTTGAAAGTTGTATTTTACGGCCTTTTTTCTTAAGCTCAACCATCTTCAAGGATGAGTCGCCTATATCTATCCCTAAAAAAAGATTATCGCCGCCAAAAGAAAATAAACTCATAATATTTGAAAAAGCATCAAAAACTAAATTGAATTATCCTGATTCTTAGTATATAATGAATTATATAATATCTGGAAACATTAAACAAGTATATATGAGTATTTTTACTCGCTACAAAAAACTATTTATCATTATAATTTTCCTTGCTGTGGTCGCCTTCTTGGGCTATCTTCTTTGGAAAGTTTTTTTTCAAGTTCCTATATCTATACCTGGCAACCAACAAACAACAACTACAACTCCCGGAGGACTTCCGGCCGTTGGACCTAATGGTGAAATTGGTGGCGAGATAACTGGTCCAGGGAATTTACCTGGCGAAGAAAATCAACCAGGAATTACAACTGGGATTCCTAATCCCGATGCCTTTGCGCCCGATGAAATTGCTAATGGCGGATTAACTAGAGTATCTCCTTTAACACAAGCTACTGTTTTAAATCCAACACTATCTCGTGATGGCGGCGTCCAATACTACAATAAAGATGACGGCCTTTTCTATAAAATAGACGAAAACGGAAATGCGGTTAAATTAAGTGATAAGATCTTTTATCAAGCAGATAAAGTAACTTGGGCTCCTGATAAAGATCAAGCAATCATAGAATATCCTGATGGAAGTAAAATTATGTATAATTTTGCAACCGAAAAACAAGTTACTCTTCCTGCTTACTGGAAAGATTTTTCTTTTGCGGATAATAGTTCTCAAATAGTTGCAAAAAGTATTGGCCTTGATCCCGATAATCGTTGGTTAGTAGTTTCCGGAAGTGACGGTTCTCAGGCAACGGCTCTAGAATCTATTGGAACTAAGGATGCAACCGTTTATCCTTCATGGTCTCCTAATAATCAAATTGTAGCGATGTATACTCGCGGGGTTGATTTCGATAGACAAGAAATATTTTTTGTTGGTTTAAATGGCGAGAACTTTAAATCAACTATTATTGAAGGGCGCGGGCTACAATCACAATGGTCGACTGAAGGCGATAAACTTTTATATAGTGTCTACCATACTAGGGATGATTTAAAGCCAAGATTATGGATAGTTGATGCCAGCGGCGATAATATAGGCGCCGAACGTCGTAGCTTCAATCTTCAAACTTGGGCTGATAAATGCACTTTTGCTTCTAATACCGAAGTCTACTGCGCTGTTCCAGAAAATCTAGAAGCTGGCTCAGGCATGTTTCCAGAATTAGCCGATAAAACAAAAGATAATCTTTATAAAATTGATTTAGCAACCGGAACGCAAAAATTAGTCGCTGTTCCTGATGGGGCTTATAATATTTCTCAAATTATGGTTCCCGATAATCAGGGCTATATTTATTTCACCGACAAAAGTACTCAAAAAATTTACAAAGTGAAAATGTAAAGATTAAAAAAAATTTATCCTCAGTTTATACTCAATAAGTCATCATACTTATCAAGGTGATAAAAATTATGACTTATTTTTTATGTTCAAACTTATTCAAAATTTTATTATTGATTTATTATTCCCTATTTGTTGTCTCGGATGTCAACAAGAAAATAAAACAAAAGAATATCTTTGTGAAAAATGTTTTAAAAAATTAGTTTTTTGTAAAAGAAGTTATCATTTCCAGCTAGATTTCCTAGATAACATTGCTATTGCTGGTGATTATGAAGATAAAATTTTAAACCAACTAATCACTACTTTAAAATTTAATGCGATAAAACCGATTGGAAATATTCTAGCAAAATTTTTATGCTTATTTTGGCAAGGGCGAGCCATATTATATCCTCAAAAATTTATAGTAATACCTATTCCTCTTTCTGAGACACGAGAACGTTATCGAGGATTTAATCAAGCAGAAGTAATTGCGCTTTATTTTGCTAACTATTTCCAATATGAGCTTAATTTACAGTTAAAGAAAATAAAAAATACCAAAGCGCAAGCAGAGCTAAGCGAAGAAAAAAGGCTCAATAATGTAAAGGGTATATTCCAATGGAAAGGAGAAAATTTATCAGGAAAAAGTATTATTATAATAGACGACGTAATTACTACTGGGTCGACAATTAACGAAGCCGCTAAAACTTTAAAATTGGCCGGAGCTAAAAGCATAATTGCCCTGGCTATCGCTAAAGGATAACTATAAAGACTCCTCACAATCCCCGTATTTACAAATTAAGCCCAATTTGCTATATTAGTAATAGCTGATTGTTGAGCCCACCAAGCTCAAGATAGAAATATCGCTAATGCCTAAAGCTAAAACAATTTAAAAGAGCTTTCTATTTTATAGAAAGAACCCGGGTGGAACCGCGAGACTCAAATAAGTCCCGTCCCGGTAAAAGCAGTTTATCTGTTTTTACTAGGATGGGATTTTTTTATTAATTAACCTAAAAAAATATATGGAAAACTTAGAAACAAAACGTCATTCTCTTTCACACATAATGGCGGCGGCGATTAAAGAGTTTTGGCCGGACGCGCAACTTGCTATCGGCCCAGCGATTGAAAATGGCTTCTATTATGATATCGATTTTAATGAAACTAAAATTACCGAGACTGATTTAAAAAACATCGAAAAGAAAATGAATCATCTTATCAAACAAAACTTAAAGTTTGAAAGAGTTGAATTAGAAATTCAAGCGGCCTTACAAGAAGCAGAAAAAGAAGGTAATCCTTATAAAACCGAGCTAATTAGTGAATTAATCAAAAAGGGCGAAACAAAGGTTAGTTTTTATACTATTGGTAAATTTACCGATCTTTGTCGTGGCCCCCATATTGAAACTAGCATTAAAATTAAACCCGGAAGCTTCAAACTACATAAACTTGCCGGGGCCTATTGGCGTGGAGATGAAAAAAATAAAATGTTAACTCGCATTTACGGCCTAGCTTTTGAAACTAAAGAAGAGCTTGATGAATATTTAAAGATGATGGCCGAAGCAGAAAAAAGAGACCATAGAAAAATTGGAAAAGAACAAGATTTACTGATGATGCACGAATATGCACCAGGTATTCCCTTTTTCCTTCCGAAAGGTTTTATTATTTTTCAAGAATTATTAAAAGTAGCTCGCGAACATTCTTATGGTGAGGGCTATAAAGAAGTCAGAACCCCACAGCTTTTAAATGCTGAGCTTTGGAAAGTTTCCGGTCATTGGGACCATTATCAAGAAGATATGTTTATTTTGCATCATGCTGAAGATGATTGTGATTTAGGGATTAAACCAATGAACTGTCCAGCACACATGTTAGTTTTCAAACGCGACATTCATTCTTATCGTGACCTCCCCTTACGTTTAGCGGAAACAACGACTCTATATCGCAACGAAAAATCCGGGACCCTACATGGACTTACTCGTGTTAGAAGTTTATCGCAAGATGATAGCCATATTTTCTGTCGCCCAGAACAAATTTTAGAAGAAATTAATATATTATTAGACAAGATAAAAAACATATACAAAATCTTTAACCTCCAGATAGATGAAATCCATTTATCAACCCGCCCGGAAAAATTTTTAGGTGAACGGGCAGTTTGGGATGAAGCAGAAAATAACTTACGCACTGCTTTAGAGGGTGCTAATCTAGCATATAAAATAAATGAGGGGGATGGTGCTTTTTATGGACCAAAAATAGATGTAAAGGTAAAGGACGCAATTGGAAGACAATGGCAACTAGCAACTATCCAGCTTGATTTTCAATTACCTCAGCGCTTTGAACTTCATTATACTGATACCGACGGTTCTCAAAAAACTCCAGTTGTTATTCATCGCGCTCTACTTGGCTCTTTAGAAAGATTCATGGGAGTAATTATTGAACATTACAGCGGAGTGTTTCCGCTCTGGCTCTCTCCAGTACAAATCAAAATCGTTTCAGTTGCTGAAGCTCATGTCCCTGCTTGTCAGAAGCTAGCCGAGGAATTAAAGGCCGCTGGAATTCGAGTAGAAATTGATGACAACAACGAAACCATGGGAAATAAAATTAGAAAAGCGGCTAATGAAAAAATTCCGCACGTCCTAATTATCGGCGATAAAGAAGCTAATTCCGAAGTTTTAAGCGTACGCGATAGAGGTCAACAAGAAACTCGAGAAATTACGAAAGATAAGTTTATTAACGAATTATTAGATAAGATTAATAACCGTCTCTAGCACCCCCTGGGTAGGTATTCCCAATTTCTATATTTATGCTATTATATTGTTAATAATAATTAAGCTTAAAGTTATGAAAATACAAAAATACCTACCAGCCATACTTGGCACCATAGCGCTAATTTTCGTTATTACGTTAATGGTGATAAATAAAAATTCTGAAATGATTCTTTTCTACGGTGATACTTGTCCTCATTGTAAAAATGTTGATGAGTTTATGACTGCCAATAAAATAGAGGAAAAAATAGAATTCAGAAAATTGGAAGTCTACAATCATCAAGACAATGCTCAGTTATTAACTCAAACAGCAAAAAACTGTGGCCTTGATACAACTAAGGGGGTTGGAGTTCCCTTCTTCTACGATGGAAAAACTTGTTTAGTAGGAGATACCGATATTATTAACTTTTTTAAGAACTACGGTAATAATTCTTCACAAGCAACAGATTAAAAAATAAATATGAAAAAAATAAATTTGATTGTCGCTTCAACTATAGCAACCTTTAGTCTCATCGCTTTACCAGCGAAAGCTGTTTGCCCGGTGTGCATTGTTGCCGTTGGAGCTGGTTTAGGCTTATCTCAGTATCTAGGAATAGATGATACTATTTCTGGAGTTTGGATTGGAGGATTAACAGCCGCCACAGCCGCCTGGACGATTAATTGGTTCAATAAAAAACATTGGAGCTTTGGGAGCAAATCATGGCGCGATGTGATAACAGTAATTTTATACTACCTGATGGTTTTTTACCCCCTCATTAGTCAAGATTTAATTGGCCATCCTGCTAACAAGCTCTATGGAATCGATAAACTTGCTTTTGGTGCCATTTTCGGAAGCTTAGCTTTTTCTGGCTTTAGTTTATGGTATGTAAACTTGAAAAAAAATAATAATGGGCATGCTTATTTTCCTTTTCAAAAGGTAGCTATGCCATTTGGAGCTTTAGTATTTTGTAGTTTAGTCTTTTACTTTCTTACTAAATAAAAATATATGAGTGAAATTTTAAATTTAAATGAATTAGTTGAAAAAGTTGATCAACTAAAAAAGGATAATGCGCTTGACTTATCTTCCGATCAAGACTTAAGTATTGCAATTATGAATCTAGTTAGCATTGAAGAGCATTTTTTCTTTACTGGTGCTAAGACCGGTAATGACAAATACTATGACCTGCTAACTGAAGTTCGAGAAATGCGCAAACAACTATTAAAAAGAATCATCAAAGAATATGAAGGTGAGGTGTGGTGTATTTCTAAACATATGCTCGCCGCTTCCTATCGCTTAATGGAAGTAGGAACCAAGGCTCAAGCTAAGGGCAATAAAGAAGATGCTAAAGAAATGTTTCAGAAAGCTTATGATTTATATTCTTTATTTTGGGGTTTAAACATGAAATTGATTGATATCGGCGAAGTTAAAAAAATTGATGATAACGATTTAAACGTTAAAAAACAGACCGTAGCCGGAAAACTTGGCGCTTTAGTAAAAAAAGTAGTTGATTGTTGTATCGAATAAAAAAATTAAAAAATATAAAAACTCTTACATACATAAAAAAGGCTATCCTGCATAAAGATAGCCTTTTAGTTTCCAACACTAACTTTAAAAACGGTCTTTAAAATACCAATTTCAAATATTAGTACATTTTTTTCTTTCATTAAAAAAATCACGAGGAAAATCTTCATGAAAAGACGCAAACGCTTTCTGCTGATGATGGTTAAGATGCAAAATTTCAATCGGGATAAAGGTCATAGAACCAATGCCACCAAATTTTAATCCGCTAACAGCGACTGTTTCATTGGAACAAAACTCTTTGCGAGAAATATTCTCAACAAAATAGGAAACGATATCGCCCCCAATTAAAACTAAACCGCAAGGAAGTTTATGAACCCCAGCTTTAACTTCCGCTAAATGATGAAGAACCTTACCCTCTTCACTCTGATACCAACCATCGGCATTTTTAGTTAATTCCATTAATGCCTTTCCAATACTTTTGTTTTTTTCTACCATGATGCTTTGTTTTTATAACGTAGGACAATAAAATTTAAAAGAACTAGAGAATATAATAATGATAAATTGGAAAAAGTCAATACTCTAAAAATACAAAAAACTGGGATAAACCAGCTTTAATACAGAAAAGAAGATATATTTTATTTTTTAGGACTAACAACAATAACCTCTTTAATAATTTCTTTAATCGGCTCATGATAGCCCGTTGTATAAGCTCTAATAGCATTCAATATCACCTTCTCATCATAACGATAAGATTCGCCCTTACGGGTTCCGGGGTCATTTGTAATAAACTGCCTATTTTTATAGTCATAACCATTAATTAGCAGCATATGTCTTTCTGGTCCAGCTCCTGAAAAATTAGGATTTTTTAAGGTTTTTCCGTTAGTCGGTGCAATTACTAAATTCCCTGCTTCTAGCTCTTTAATAATATCTTCCTTATTCTGGATTTTTCTTATTGCCGTATTCTTATATTTAAAATAATCTCTAAATAGCCAGGCCTCGATATCACGCAAAGAAACATCGCGATATTCTCCGTACTTCTTTTTTTCAAAATCTGATAAAATAATAATTCTTAAGCGCCAATTTTTAGCAATAATATTTTTCTCTCCTCCAACCCAAGCCATAGCCATTAAAACCGAAGCCTCTTCGCAACCATCTTGTTGTCTTTGGTCCTTCCATTCACCTAGAGGTGCTTGAGAAGTAAATGGAACGTTTATTAATAAATTACGCTTGCTACTTTCAGCAGCAAAAACATCGCCCACAAATCCAGCGAAAAAAACGAAAATTAGAAATAAGACAAAATAATGTTTAAATTTCATATAAAGTTATTATAACAGAAAAAAAGCCATTCTTTAAGGAATGACTTTTTCTAAAATACTTTTAAGGATTTAATTTGCAACCGTTAATTTTTGCACTGCTCTTAAATCAGTGCGAATAATATTGTAGAATTCGATTTCTCTCATTTTACAAACCTGAGCATCGCCATCAACCAGAAAAAAGAAATGTCGTACAACTCCAGAATCTTCATAATGTCGTTCACGAATGGCAATAACTGTCGCTTTTCCAAAAATTGTAGAACATCTTTTCTTTTTTTCCGATTCCAAGATGCTAGATTCTTGAATGACAGTCTTTCCTCCTTTCAGAGTAAAAACTACTTTTCCTTCAGAATGTGAAGAAATAGTATCGCTAATAATTTCTGAGATAAACTTAGCATCACCAAAAATTTTCTTTTTGATTAAGAGCTGCTTAAGACGAGCCTGTTCATCATTTTCAGTTAATAAATTTTGAATCACTTTTACAGAGGGTAATTTTCCCGAAGGAATACTAAATATCACTGCCTGAGCCTGATCGGCAAGCAAGGGCTTTCTTTTAATAACATCGAGAAATAGCGATAAGTGTTTTATGGCCATATCTTGTGGATACTGCAAAGCGAACTTTCGCCAAGAAAAAGAATAAGGGCCGACAATGGCCCCCTTAGTGGCTAACCGCAACCAGTCATCAAAATCAAAAAAAGTAACTCCTTTTTGAGCCAAGTTAACTCCAGCCTTAGGGCTTTGATTAGCAATACTTAAAATTTCCTCCACAGCTGGACCGGCCTGTCCAGAAATTTTTAGGCACGAATTCAAAAAACCGAAAAAATTTTTCATAACGAATAATTTGTTTGTTAAACAAAACGCTCGAGGCGCAAATTAATTTTAAAAAGAACAATTTAAAAAACGCTCAGAATACTATAAACTAGGCGTATTTTATCCACCAATTTAAACATACTAGTCACACCCTGTCAATATGATATACTATTTCGGTAAACAATTTATTTTTTATGCCCGACCTCACACTACTCCTTCATTTATTAACTCAATTTTCTTGGCTAGGTAACTGGCTCTTTTTAATTTTAGCCTTTATTGAATCGGCGCCATTTATTGGAATGTTTATGCCTGGAGCAACACTAATCTCAATCGGTGGATTTTTAGCGGCTCAGGGATACCTGAATACTTGGGATATTGTGCTTTTTGCAACTATAGGGGCAATCATGGGTGATTTTTTTAGCTATTCCCTCGGACGCTGGGGAGGAGACTGGATTAAAAGAAATAAGATCATTAATCAAAGACTACTCTATCATGGCGAAAACTTCTTTCAAAATCATGGTAATAAAAGTGTTTTTCTGGGTCGCTTTTTCGGCCCAATTAGAGCAATTATTCCTTTTATCGCTGGCTTATCAAAAATGCCCACTAAAGCTTTCGTGTTTTGGAATATTTTAAGCGCAATTGGCTGGGCATTATTAAATGTTTTTTTAGGATATTTTTCTGGAACTTTATTAGCACTACTATTCAAGAAATGGTCAGGACGAGCAAGTCTAGCCGTAGTTATTATTCTCGCTGTTTTATTGGGCTACTGGCTGACTAAAAATAAAGGTGAATCAATTATTGCTTATTTCCGTTTAAGTAGTTTAAATTTTTCTACTCGACTACGTAGCTATGCTTGGTTTAATAAATTTAATATTAAATACCAGATTGCTAACGAATACTTCACGGAAACTAAATATGCCGCCGAAAAGTTATTCGGCGGCATTATAATACTTATTTCTTTAATTGGAGTTTATATCCTAATCGAAATTCTTGATCTTATTTAAAGATTTTAGAATTTATAATTTCATCAATCACTAATTGTTTACCTACAGGAGAATAATGGGTATCGCCGCCATAAAAAAGCAAATCATCAGGGTTTGTTTTTTTGTATTGAGTAAAAATTTGATATACATCAATATATTGTATTCCTCTTTTTTGAAGAGCAGCTTGTAATAAGGGAATAAAGTTATCATAAGATTTACCGCCAGCAACCAAATCTCCATAAACAGAAAATTTATTAGGAATTATTAAATATACAAAAGTTAAATTATATTTTTCTTGAATTAACCTTGCTTCTTGAGCGATATTATCCGCCAAGTAATTTATTTCCTCGAGCTTTTTCTTATCTTCATTAAAATTTATCTCTGCATCAAAAAATAATAAGTTAGGGTTATCTAAATAAATTGGAGTTTTACTATTAATATCACCAAACCAATTAAAAGCCTTATTTTTTAACCAAATATTTACTGGCCTAAATAATATATTATTTTTAATAAAATATTCCACGCTTACTCTATCAAATAAAACACTACGAATATTGGACTTAGTTATAAATACCTTAACCCGGCTCTTAATATCAGACCAGTAATCATTTTTTAAGGTATTAATATCGCTTACAGAATTATTTTTAAAATCAAATTCTAGCCCACGTGCCCTTTCAACGGCATTGCGTTCAACCGTTTCTAAAATAAAATATTTCCCTGTTCCTGTTTGATAATTTATTTCTGCCAAATATTTTAAAGGTGTTACTTCTCTACCCGATGTCGGCTTATAAAAAATTTTCTGATTCCAATTATTTTCTAAAGCATTAGGGACTGGGTCAGAATCATAGCCAGTATTAAAAAACGAGTCACCTTTTAAAATTACGGCCGCTTCATTTACTGACCAGTCAGCTGTTAATGGAGTATTCTGAATTTTTTCTTTGAACCTCTCTACCTCCGAAAAGCCAAACAAATCTCCACCCAGATATTTTTTTCCGTCATCTCCCAAGTAAATTCCGGTGCCATAGTCCTGATATAAGAACTTGCGCCCTAACTCTTTATCTTTTCCGGCTACTAAGAAAAAGGCTCCCAGAAAAAAGAAGATAAATAAAATAAAAATTGTAATTTTTTTTAAAACTTTCATTTCATTAAAATTGAAAGTATATAAACTGCTCGTTCACGAAGCGTCCTAAAAGCATAATTATAAATACGATAAACAAGCAGGCAACGACTTGAATAAACAGGGGCAACCTAAATAATTTTTCCAAGCGTTTATCTTCAGCAATAAAATAATCAACAAAAGTTAAAAAACTAATTGCACCAAAAATAATCAAAAAAGAATAACGATATTGAAGCAAAAATGGCCATAAACCTGATAAATTATAGCCATCGCTTACTATCTGTTTTAAAATATACCAAGCTTCACCTACTGTTTGCGCCCTAAAAAATATCCAAGCGATACAAATTAGTATAAAAGTACTTATCATCTGATAAATATTATATACAGTGCCAAATAATTTAAAATTCTGCGTAAATTTTTGGCTAAGTTTATCTACCCAAATTGCGAAGACTAGATAAAAACCATTTAAACCGCCCCAAATAACATAAGTCCAATTCGCGCCATGCCAAATACCGCTCAGCAAGAAAGTAATAAACAAATTATATTGCCAGCGCCAAACAGCAACTCGACTACCGCCTAAAGGAATATAAACATAGTCGCGAAACCAAGATGATAAAGATATGTGCCAACGACGCCAAAATTCAGAAATTGATTTAGAAAAATACGGCGCTTTGAAATTAACCATTAATTCAAAGCCAATAGTGCGCGCCAATCCGCGAGCCATATCTGAGTAGCCAGAAAAATCACAATAAATTTGAAATGCAAACAAAAAAGTTCCCAGAACAAAATAAGCCCCCGTATATTCATAGGGGTTATTAAAAATCTGATTTACAAAAATAGAAACCCTATCTGCAATAACGACTTTTTTAAATAAACCCCAAATAATCAAACGCAGACCACTAAAAAAACGCTCAATCTGAAAAAAATGCTTTTCATGAAACTGATGCAATAAATTTTGCGGCCTTTCTATAGGTCCAGCGACTAACTGCGGGTAAAACATTACATACAACGCAAAAATTCCAAAACTTCTTTCAACTTTTTGACGACCATAATAAACTTCAATAATATAGCTCAAACTTTGAAAAGTATGAAAAGATAGGCCAATTGGCAACACCCAGGACAAGCTTTGAAGAGAATAGTTCCAATGAATGATTTCCGCTAGAGCTCCCAAATTGGCATTAAAAAAATTAAAATATTTAAAAACAAACAACATCCCGATATTAGATAGGATGCTTATCATTAAAATTATTTTTTTCTTAGCTCCAGACGACTTAGCAAGTAAAATCCCAGCAAAATAATCAACTGTAATGGTAAATGCTAAAATTAAAATATACTGAGGGACAAACCCCATATAAAAATAGCAACTGGCAAACAGAAGCCATAACCAACGGAACCTATGTGGAAGAATATAATAAAATCCCGTAACTAACGGAAAAAAGACAAATAAAAAAAATAGAGAATTAAAAAGCATAGATTACTTATACAATTTAAAAGAAAAAATGCTATAATAAATATAAATTAGATTATAATATTATGCAAATCAATAAAGTTACAACTTCCGATTTAAAAGTTTTACCGCTTTCGGATTTATATACAATTACTAGCTCAAGTCCAGAAGGCTTAAAAACTGCAGAAGCTATCGAAAGGTCAAAACTTTTTGGTTATAATGAATTTAAATCAGCAAAGAAAGTATCTTCCATAATTCTATTTCTCGGCTATTTTAAAAATCCTTTAATTATAATTTTAATCGTAGCCGCTTTAATCTCAGGAATGACTGGCGAACTACGCAGCATGTCGATTATCTTATCAATGATTTTTTTTAGTATTATTTTAAATTTCTATCAAGAACATAAATCCAGCAAAGCCGCCGAAAAGATTGCCCGTCGTCTCGCCATTCAAGCAAAAATTAGACGCAACGGAAAAGATCAAGAATTTGATAAAAAATATATTGTCCCTGGGGACATCGTTTTACTCGCCGCTGGAGATATAGTCCCGGCTGACGGGAAGATTATTAGCGCTGATGATTTCTTCTTAAATGAAGCGAGCTTAACCGGAGAAAGTTTGCCGACCGAAAAATTTATTGATAATAACAATTATATTTTTGCTGGAACTAATGTTATTTCTGGTTACGGTAGTTTTTTAGTAACCAATATAGGAATTACAACTGAATTTGGCCAAATTGCTCAAAACATATCAAGACCCGAAATAGAGAACGCCTTCGAAAAGGGTATAAAGAGTTTTGGCTTTCTTATTATCCGTGTAATCATTTTAATTGTAGCGATTATCTTTTTGATAAACGCTATTATGCATAAAGGTTTCTTAAACTCCTTTCTCTTTGCTTTAGCGGTTGCTGTTGGTGTAACCCCTGAATTATTACCGATGATTATGAGTATTAATATGGCTAAAGGCGCCGCTAAAATGGCCAAAGGCGGTGTTATTGTCAAGAAGTTAAACTCTATACCAACATTTGGCTCTATGGATATTTTATGTACAGATAAGACCGGAACTCTAACGGAGGATAAAATAACTCTCATTAAACACGTTGATATTTTCGGAAAAGAATCGGAAAATATTTTTCTCTCAGCTTATATTAATGGCTACTTCGAGACTGGAATAAAAAGTATTTTAGATAAAGCGATTCTAGAACATCAAACACTAGAAATGGGGCCATATAAAAAAATTGAAGAACTCCCTTACGACTTCAATCGCAAACGCTCTTCCATTGTTTACGAAAAAAATGGAAATCTAACAATGATTACGAAAGGGGCACCCGAAGAAGTTTTCAAAATAAGTACCGAATATTTTGATGGTGGAAAAGTGAGACCGCTAACTCCAGAAATTTTAAAACAAGCAAGTGCTATATATGATAGTCTTAGCAGCCAAGGTTTAAGAGTATTAGCAATTGCCGAAAAAAATATTACAGAAAGAAAAATGCAGTATCCTCTATCAGAGGAAAGCTGTCTTATTCTTAAAGGCTTTATGGCGTTTTATGACCCGCCCAAAATAGACGTGAAAGAAACCTTAGTATTTATGAGGGAACACGGAATAGAAATGAAGATTCTTACTGGCGATAGCCCTCTGGTAACTAAAAAAATCTGTGAAGATATTGGTCTTGAAGTAAAAGGGATCATTACTGGTGCTGATTTAGACTTAAACAAATTAACCGATGAAGAAATTTATAAAAAAATAAAAGATGTGACCATCTGTGCGCGTTTAAGCCCGAGTCAAAAAGAAAAAATTATTATTGAACTAAAAAGAAATGGTTTAGTTGTTGGCTATTTAGGCGACGGCATTAATGATGCTCCATCTTTAAAATCAGCCGATGTGGGAATCTCAGTAGATAACGCCGTTGATATCGCTAAAGAAACGGCAGATATCATTTTAATGAAAAAAGGGTTGAAAGAACTTATGGATGGCGTTATTGAAGGAAGAAAAACATTCGGCAACACCATGAAATATTTACTGATGTGCCTTAGTTCTAACTTTGGAAATATGTTCTCCATGATAGGAGCGAGCTTATTCCTTCCATTTTTCCCTATGACTGCTGGCCAAATTTTACTTAACAATTTTATCTATGATACTTCTCAACTCTCGATTCCGTCTGATAATGTTGATAAAGAATATTTAAAAAAGCCTAAACACTGGAACATAAAATTTATTAAAAAATATATGCTGGTATTCGGGCCTATAAGCTCTCTATTTGATTTTCTAACTTTCTATATTTTATTCGGAGTACTTCATTTAAGTGGCGGAACCTTTCAATCTGGCTGGTTTATCGAATCACTAGCAACTCAAACTTTAGTCATTTATATTATCCGTACTCAAAAAGTTCCCTTCTTTGAATCCTGGCCAAGCAAGTTATTATTAGCTACTACCCTAGGTGCGGTTGGCCTTGGCGCCATAATTGCTATAAGTAAATTTGGAGCCATCTTCGGTTTTGAGCCATTACCAATTATCGCCTTCTTCGCAATCTTTGTAATGGTAATCATCTACTTAATAATGGTAGAGATTGTAAAACAGCAATTCTACAAAAGAACAGCTAGCGCTGAGATTATAAGATAACGCCCAATAGTAGAGAAGGTTCTGTATTTGATTTTAAGAGTCGCCTGTATTAAAATATACCTAGTTACTTAAAAATTATAAACATGAAAAAATTACTGACTTTCGGAATTTCGTGTCTTGTTTATCTTGTCTTACTTACCCTATCACCCGTAATTTTTATAATGGTAACAATAATATTCTTAGCCCCTGGCCATGTAGTAATTTATCTACTGAGAATAATTGTTTATATTATAATTTACCTGATTTTTGAAGTAGGCAATCGAGTAAAAATTAGTGGAAGAGAAAATCTTCCTAAAGGAGAGCGTATTTTATTCCTCTCTAATCACGAGACTTTAATCGATTCATTCCTCATCGCCTTGGGAACGCTAACTTTTTGGGATGCTATTTTTCACCAAAAAAGAATGGCCTACAATGTTCCTGAAGTAAAAAATTTTTATTACAACGAATTTGTAAAAATATTTTTTACTGCCCTCAAAACTGTGCCCATATCTAGAAGCGGAGTTAGCCGAGCTAAAATAGAAGCACAGATTAATCAATTTGCCAGTCTGCTGGAACGTGATAATCTGGTCATCTTTTTTGAAGGAACCCGCAGTAGGGATGGTGAGATCCATGAATGTCGCGTTGGACCAGCTTTAACAATTTTAAAAGCTAGGCCACGTTATGTGATTCCTATTCTACTCGACGGTATTCACTCTATTATGCCAATCAAGTACGGCTCTAAAATTAATACTCATATCAATATGGGTAATGTCGGAAAAATGGTTATTGGCAAGCCCTTAGATTTAGAAAAATTCTATCAAGGGGATTACAACTGGGATGATGCTATTGCAAAAAGCCCAGAACTACGAAAATTAATTGAAAATTCAATTAAAGATTTAAAAAAACCTCCCGAATAAGGAGGCTTTTTTATTATAAATTTGAAGTGGGCCACTACTAAATCTTTTTTGGAAATAGAATTGAGAGAATCATAGAAGCAGCTAGCGCAAACATAATAATACCAAAAGAAATAAAGGATGAGATATGTAAACCAAATATGCCAGAAAGCATTTTTAAGCCAATAAATATAAGAATAAACGCTAAGCCTTTCTGCAAGTGATGAAAACGATGAAGAATACTTTCAATCAAGAAAAATAAAGCTCGCAAACCCATAATCGCAAAGATATTGGAAGTAAATACAACGAACAAGTTTTGAGAAATAGAGAATACAGCCGGGATAGAATCAACAGCGAAAATAATATCGGTAAATTCAACTAAAATCATTATCAAAAATAAAGAGGTGAAATAAAATTTTCCCTTCTCGCGCACGAAGAATTTTCCGCCATGATGATTAGGGCTAAAAGGAAGAAACTTACGTGCAAGCTTTAAAATTTTATTATTATTAAAATCAACATGTTCTTCTTTTTTCTCACTAAAGAGCTTAACGCCAGTATATAATAAAATAACACCAAATATATATAAAACCCAATAAAACTGATGAATGATATATGCTCCAGCGCTAATAAAAATTGCTCGAAATACTATTGCCCCCATAATACCCCAAAATAGTACTCGATGATGATACTTTTCTTCAAGTTTAAAGAAACTAAAAATTAGCATGATAACAAAAAGATTATCAACTGAAAGCATTTTCTCAGTAACGTAAGCGCTAAAAAATTCTACCGCCATCTCCCTGCTAACAAAAAGGAAAATTAAAGAACCAAAAATAAGTGAAATAATAATCCAGAATAGAGATTGATACAAGGCTGGTTTAAATTCGACTTTATGGCTCTTCCTATTAAAGTAGCCCAAATCCAGAGCCAAAAAGCCGACTACGATAACTCCGAATAAGATAGTAAGATTAGTTTGTGCATCCATAGATATTTACTTATATTAATTTGATAAATTAACTGCATCTCTATAATAGCACAAAGAAACAGGATCGCCATACACCAAGTACCAAGAGTTGTCACTAGATAAATGTTTAATTAGATTCGCATTCTCCTGTTTATTAGCAATCATAACTAAACTAATATTATACTCTTTTAATTTTTTTGCAATTACCGCCTCCGTACTAAAGAAATCTAAATATTCTTCCAAGAAAGTCTGCCCGTTAACTTGTATCTGGGGAAAGCGGCCATCAATAAATATTTTTTTAGTTTGATAATTCCAGATTAGATATCCTCCCCACTCATAACTATTAAAAATATTACCCTCAGCGTATTGGCCATTATTTTTTAAAAAATGTACTGCATTATAGGGATAAGATAAAGAAAAAAACTGAAAGGGGTCATTAAAAGATTTAATATTATAGATTTGCAGACATATAAGGAGTCCCAAATAAATAATAACGGAGACTTTTAACAAGTTAATAATCAAAACGTTTTTGAAGAGTCGAAGTGCGCTACCGATTTTTAGTCGAAAAAAAGAATAGGCAACTAAAATAACCATTTCAAACGAAACAACAAATAGTAATGGCAGATGACGACGAGATTTCAAGCTTAAAAATACAAACATAATTGCCAAGAACAAGGGCCAGATATTAATCTTAAAATCTTTTTTAACAATAGAGCGATAAATATAAATTGCAACCGTAGAAATAACCGTTAGAATATAAGCAAGTTCCAAATAATTTAAAGGCCAATCAAATTGAGAACGCCATTCCTCTAATAACGACATATAGGCGGTATTTCTGTAATCTGCTAAAAAAGAATAAAGTTCCAATTTATAAGGAGTAAGCAAAGTAAGTATAAAAGCAGCTAAAGAAAAGCCAAAAAACACTAAAAGCTGTTTATTAGTTAAGGAGTTAATATTTAAAAAACGTTCAAAAATTTTAATACATAACCAAGCACCAAGAAGAAAAAGGCCAATCAAAAAACTAGCATGCAAATTTGCCCATAGATAAAACAGGGGTAACAGAAAAAATAAATAACAGTAACGCCTTGTTTTTTCATAATAAGAAATAACAAACAATTCTATCAATAAAAAAAACGGCGTTAATTCTTGAATTCTAACGCCGCAATAACGCAAAATAGCTAATAAGCCAAAAAATTGCAAACTAGCGATTAATATTAATTTCAAGGGCTGTGAAGAGATTTTTTTATTAACCAACAAATTTAAGCCTATAAATACCACCAGAATTAAGAGACTAAATAAAACAACTAGAGCCTGATAACCGAATTGATGATAAACCTTAAACATGATTGCGTTAGCAAGCCATTCATGGTCAACCCAATCACCCATATAAGAAAAGTTATATAAGTTTACAGAAGGAACAGCCTGAGTAAAAATAATATCTTGGCCAATTTTTAAATGCCAGCCCAAATCTGGGTCCAATCTCGAAAATGTATTCTTTAATAAAATAACAAAGACTACAAAATAAAAAAGAAACCAAAAGACGTGAGCAAATTTTATTTTTTTTAAATTATTCAACATGTTCTAAAAAAATTTGCTTATCAAACCCTCCCCTTTCTGCTTTTCTTTTGTTTTTTAGCTCAGTAACTTCACTGGCTTCAATTGCAAATGCTTTCATGGTATAATCAAGAACCTCAAAAATATCTCCGAGCTCTTTTACGAGCTCATTACGGTTTGAAGCATTTACAGCCTCAGTAGATTCTTCAATTAACTTCTCCAACAAGGCCCACTTATAATCATGATTATTTAAAATTCTTACTTTTGGAGTCTTCCCTGATTTAGTAATTATTTCCGGGATATTATCCCTCACCAACTTATTATAAGTTTCCATAAATATTTTTAGGCTAACAATAAAAATTTATTTATTCCTAATCTTTACTTTACTAAACACATATATCAAAGTAATAACAAAGGCAACGATACATAGGATAGTTGTAGCAATAATGCTCGGATAATTACCAGCAAAACCGGCCGCCGAAACATGCTTAAATAAAATTCCAGCATAAGCCCACACTAAAACTAGACCATAAGCAATATTCTTATCACTTAAAGTTCTTTTTACACCGATAGCCATTCCAACCAACAGAACAACACTAGTCCAAATATAATCAGCTATCCCGAAGCCATTCCAACCAAGGCTAACTAACAATACCGTAATATTAGCAATCGTTGCTACGGTAATCCAGCCAAAATAAACACTAAACGGAGTTAGAATCAGAAGTTTATCTTTCAATAAGAATTTCTCTCGCTTTAAAATATCGGCAATTTTAATTAAAGAAAATAGTATGACGCCCATGATAAGGACCGAAATTGCGAGAAAATCATAGTGCCAAGCAAAAATCCACAAAGCATTAGCGATTGAACTAACGGAAAAATAAAAACCAATTTTTTTGAGCAACTCTTCGCGATTACTATTCTTATTATCTCTAGTTGGAATAAACTGATAAACAGTGTACATGCCCAATAAAAGATAAATTAGTCCCCAAATACTAAAGGTGAGGCCAGCGGGAGCAAATAAATTGAGATAGTTATCGGAAATTTTTCCAGTAGAAATTCCATTTATCGGTAAAATGTTAGCTAAGGCATTAACCACAACCATCGCCACATAAGTCACAGCTACGAAAATTTTCACTAAAATGTTGTTTTTTGTATTCATATTTTTATTAGATTAGATTACTAATTTACTAGCTATTAATCTTTTTTCTAGTCACCGGCCCAAAAATTCCTATAGCCGGATCGATTTTATTAGCTTTTTGGAACTTAATAAGCGCGACCTTAGTTGCTTGACCAAAGTACAGAGTTTCTTTTCCCTTCGAGCCTACACCTGATTTAGAAACTGTATATCCGTGAAGATTAAGATATTTTTGTAATTCTCTAACATCATTGCTATTAGACCCTAACTTTAAATTATTCTTAAACAAAAATTTATTAGTCTTGATAACGCTAGTAGTGGTTGCTGCGGGAGATAACTGGCTTACATCATTTTTGATTAAAGATTTCACTGTAATTTCAGCACGATTGATATAGGTATTAACAAAAGAAACTAAAATATCATTTTTTTTATCTCCATCCAAATCAACTTCTCGTCCCTCTCCTTTCTTAAGACTTATGGTCTGGGGTTTAGAAGAAATTGTTAATGTAATAATATCAGTTGCTAAATTTAAATCGGAAATAAATAAGCTGTGGCCACCATCACTCCAACTGCTAGAACTTTCTGGGGCCACAAAATTAACTCGTGAATTAATATAACCCAAGATATTAACCCCATTTGAAGTCACAGGACTAATTGAGCGCACCTCGTTCATAGGAACAGAAATATCTGAAAGGCCACTACCAATCGCGGCCGGTAAGGATATAGGATTATTGGAGATGATATCAGGGGCAGTCTCATCATCAACTGACGAGACAGAATAACTTAACCGAGATGCATTAGTTAACCCATTACTATTGGTGCTATCAAGATTGATTAAGCCCGCGGTGGTTGGGTGTATTAAAAAAGTTTGAGTAGTTGAAGAATTAATAAAATTTAATATTATCGGGTTAAGACCAGCGCTACCAGAACCACTAGGAGTAATGGTAATATTACCAGTATATAAATCATCAGGGGTAACGGAGAAATAATCTGAATCAATATTTTCATTGCCCGTAGCCGGACCAGAAAAACTAAAAGTGGTAGCTAGATAAATTTCAACAGATGCTGAAGCGGATGAAGAGATATTATTAGCTGAATCTTTGGCCCAAGCATAAATCATTTTACTCCCATAACTCGTAAACGTATGCGAACTAGGAGCGCTAGTACTCCAGGCAACATCATTTATCGCAGGTGCTGTAGATGATTCAGTTAAAGCATATCCCGTAACAGCAACATTATCAGAGGCGGTAAAACTATTAATATTAACCGTCAAAGAAGAGCTTGTTGCTTGTACAGAAAAAGAACTAACGGTCGGTACAGAAACATCGTTTACGACCGTAATAGGTTTATCAAAATGTACAGCCCAATTATATAATGTATTACCATACAGAGATGGCGCATTATCTGTATCACGTAGATTACCAGCAGCGCTACCACTATTTTGAGCACCTGGCGCTGACCCCGGAGTTCCAGTATAGGCATACCGTAAACGTTGACTATAACCCGTAGGGGTTCCGGATAAAGTTATTTTCACTGTATCAGCATCCAAGATTTCAACTGAATTAATTGTTGCTGAAGAGTTGGAGTCTGAATATTCAAAACCATAATTAGCCCTTGCGGAAACCAAAGTAGTATCAAAAGCTAATTGGCCAGCTGGAACATGGAAATTTGCATAAATAATATTATTACTACGAACGATAGAATCTGGACTCAAAGGCCGCCACTGCTCTCTATCAATAATAACTTTTTTCATAATCTTTCCATAATATTCTCCTAACCATCTATAGCTTGTATTAGTTAAATGGGCATAATCCGAATAAGTTAAGAAGTATTTTGGACCAATAAGAAATATGCTATTAGGATTATTTTCCGCAGCCGCAAGTTGAGCCCCAGGAATAACTGAAGTAGCCGCATTATATCCAGTATAAGAGACCATTTGATCTGTAAAGAGTGGGACGTTATCTACCTGACCCGTTATTGCCTTAGCATCAGTTTCATAATCATTTTGCCATTCAACTAAGTAAGATTCGTATTCGGAAGCGGTTGTTCTCGCCTGATGATCAGCTTCACCATGAATAATCATTACCCCAGAAACTCTATCAGTCTTTCCCAAAACATTAGCAGCATTATAAACATTAGATATCTGAGTTAAGCCATTACTATAAACCGTGCTACCCTTTTTTAATCCAGAATAAGCAGTGTTTCCTAAAGCATTTAAAGTAGCGACTGCTTGATAGCTATTATTTTCAGATAACGCTGTTAAATTATTCGCCGCTGAACTACGTATAGTTTCCCGATTTGCTTCTGTTAAAGGGATAAACGTTACCCCTAGACCTTCGGTCCCTTCTAAAGTTTTATTGCTGTATGGTTGAGAAGACGATAAAACAGGGGTACCACCATACCCAACAGCTAAGCTTTGCCCTGATAATAAAATATGATTAATAAAATCAACATTGGTTACTGGGCCAATAGCTAGACTAGAAACAGCATTGCCGATAGCCGGGCTAACTGTTGCAACTGGCGTAACTTCAAATTTTAAATATTTACCTAAATCACTTGAAGTAATTTTATATCTAATACTGGTAGCCCCAACAATAGGGGTATATAACCCCAACAAAGAATCTGAACGCAGCCATCTATAAGTAGAGATAGCTTCTGTATCTCCATTAATATCATTAAAAGCATAAACTCCTAATACAACTTCATTAGTAGCTGGTGCCCCTAAAATATAAGTCGAAGAAATAGTAGGAACTGTTGGTGTTCCAGAAACTGGAGTAGCGGTAACAATAGCCGATACATCGCCGTTATTATTGCTACTAACAGCCGAGACTCTAAAGTTATATGCTAAACCGGTAGTAAGGCCGGTCACGACAGCTGCAGTAGAGGTAGAAACTCCATCATTAAAAGTATTCCAATTAGATAACTCGGAAACTAATTTATATTCGATGATGTAATCTATAATTTCAGATCCATTATTAGCAGTTGCAATCCAGTTTAAATTAATTTCTTCATTATTAGCAGAAGCTATAAGCTCAACTGGAGCATCTGGGCCAGACATATAACCCTTAACAGTTATGAACTTATACGTCGTTGCGTTACTAGAAGCTTTACTTTGCATCCAAACTGGCTTATTAGTAAAAGTTCCATCAGCTAAGACAACCGCAGCTGTATTAGAAGCATCTAAATAAACCGCTACTCCCCCCGTTTCTTGAGCAACTAATTTAATATTAACATCCTGATTATCGCCACAAACTACGCCAGGAATAGCAACGCCTAAACCGCTTTGGTTAACGCCATTGAAATAGTAATATAACAACCAAGAACTATTATTTTTAGTAATAAAATAAGCAGTCCCATTTCCAGTAACGGCATCTATATCTCCATATCCAAATTGCATAGTACTGCCGCTAGAACAACTCGTTGAATTCATTAAAACATTAACTTCAACATCTCCTCTTCTTCTATCAAACGGAATAACGGATTCCAATCCATTGGCATCCCAAATATCATTACCAATAATAGTTAAGTGGTTATTTTGTTGTACTCTACCAGCAGAGCCACCATTACCACCAACAGCCGAATCAATCTCTCTCCATTTATTTACATTAATTGTAGTACCTTGAAATTCATCAAGAAAAACAAAATTACCAGGAGTAAAAGATACTACAGTTGAAGGAGAGCTCGTCCCGGCAGCATTAATAGCCGAAACTCTAACGTCATAATTTAAATCATTACTTAAATTAGTTATTCGAGTTGAAGTAGCAATAGAAGTACCGTCATTAACTATAGTCCAAACACTTGGTTCTGAAGATAATTTATATTCAATCAAATAGTCAGTCACTGCCGCCCCGCCATCACTCAGTGGACTTGTCCAAGTTAACAAAGATTGAGCATTCTCATGACTACTAGCAGTTAAATTTTGAGGAGCCGAGGCAGTACTTAAGGCTGGTGTACCAGTTGCGATTATTGAAGACGAACTTGTACCCATACCATTTACGGCCGAAACTCTAAAATCATAAGACTGACCATTAGCCAAACCGGAAACTACAGCGGTGGTTGTAGTAGAAGTCCCATCCGCAAAAGTAGTCCACACGCTCGGTTCTGAACTAAGCTTATATTGAACAATATAATCTATTAAATTAGAGCCGGCACTTGTCGCCGTTGTCCAATTTAAAGTCATCTGACCTACGGCCGGAGTAGTGACTAAATTTGTTGGGGCCAATGGCACATCGCTAGACGATACTAAAATATTATCAATAGTTATACTGGGATTAACAAGATTACTTTGTTGTTGTAATATAATCGGATTATTATTATAGGTATTTGGTGCTTGAACAGCAGTCAGAGAAGCATTTGGGGTAGCCCTCCCATTAATATAAACATCAGCGCCCCCATTCTGTTTAATAACTAATTTAAAATGCTGAGATGCTCCGACAGTACAAGTTACTCCTGTTAGATTACTCATGGCAGACCCACTCCATAATCTAAAACTAGTTCCATAAGATACTAAACCAATTGTAGCGCCGCCTCCAGGAGCATTGCCGCCGGTCCAAGGACTATACATAACTGCTACTGAAAGCAAAGTATCAACAGAACAGCTATTATTAATAGTCCAATCCCCCTCAATAATTAAATCGCCACTCGACCTATCAAAAGTATTAATTGACTTCAGAGCATTTTTCCCCCAAGAGCCATTTCCAGTTATAGTTACCGCACCATTTTGCTGAACATTACCAGTAGAGCCTCCACTTCCACCAGCGGAAGAGTCATATTCCACCCATTTACTAGAATTAATTGTACTACCCAAAAAATCATCGGTTAAAAGAGTAGCTGCCTTAGTTGGCTTTAACAAAATAATAAAATTTAAAATAAAAAGAAAAAAGAAAAAAGAAAATTTTCTAGTATTAAATGGCGTTTTAATTTGTTTCATAAAAATATCAGTATCTAATAAACTTTTAAATATTGCTCATTAAATATTTTAAAATTTGTTTTCTTAATAATAATTTATTATTCTTAGCAATTCCCGTTTTTTCAAAAGATAAGCCATCTAATTTAGATAGTAAATTTTGCGTATTTTCATCAATTGTTAAAAAAATATTATACCCGTTTTTTATATCAGCCGCCGTTAAGAAAATATAGACTAAATTATTTTTTTCTTTAATTTTTTGTAAAATACTAGCTATCTCGCTAAATTTATTACTTATAATTATATCCAAATCGAAACCTTCAAGCTGAGCAATACCCAGACCATCATTAAAAATTTTAAAATCACTATTAATAACTTCTTCTAAATTATTCTCTATATATTCGGTCTTATACCTGAACATATCATCTATCAAATCATCGGGAATAGAAAGCCCGTAATCATTACTCAATGATTGTACCGCCACTCTATCTCTTGGGCTAACTAAATCTGATTTAAAATTAAGAGTATTTGAAAAAATAGCTCCCAAAAGTAAATACAAACTATTTTTATCAATTGAAAAATTAAGAAGTTTTAACTTTTCAAAAATTAAAGTAGCAGCAGCGCCGATAATTTCTATTTGAATTTTCGCTTGAGGGAAAATTTCTGTTGCTTGGTGTATTTCGCGATGGTCAATAACCTCAATAACGTCTTGCGACCTAATTACCTCGGGCATCCCCTTTATATCGCTCGCATCAACAATAATAAACTTATCAAACAAGGTTGTAGGATTAAGAATAAAGCCTTCTTTAATACTAAATTTTTCTAATAAGAATCTAGCCTCGATTTGAGGTGTTCCATAAATACCAGCAGTATAATGATTCTCTTTATCAATAATATTTAATAACTGCGCATAAGCATACGCGCAAGCAAAACCATCTAAATCAGGATTAATTTTAGGAGTAATTAATATTTCCATAAATATTTTAATTAAGAGGAACGGTATTACTCTTATCGAATTGGATTGGATAGTCTTTTCTCAATAATTCTATATCCTCATTTTCCATTATCCAATCAACTGCTCCTAAATTTTCCTCTAGATGTTTCAAGCTACTTGTTTTTGTTAAAGTAATAACGTTTTTTTGTGAAATAAGCCAATTGAGGGCAATTTGTCCCGGAGTTTTATGATATTTTTTACCTAATTCATCAACAATAGTTATTCCCTTTTTTGCCAAACTTCCATATTGAACCGGTCGCCAAGCTTCAATAAAAATATCATTATTTTGGCAATATTCAATCACCCCTCTTAATTCAGGTTCTCTAAATATTAAATTATAATGAACCTGATTTAACACAATTTTATTTTTTGTTTTACTCTGTGCTTCTCTTAATCTCTCAACATTAAAATTACAAACTCCGATATTTTTAATCAGGCCCTTTTCTTTCAAATCATCAAAAGCTCTCATTGTTTCTGTAATATCAATTTCAGGATTCGGCATATGAATTAAGTATAAATCTAAATAATCCATTTGTAAGCGTGCTAAACTTTTTTTACAAGCAAATATTACATCATCGTATTTCAAATTTGTTGGGCTAACCTTGGAAGTAACAAATAATTTTTCTCTTTCGTATCCCTTTAAGGCTTTTCCGAGAACTTCCTCGCTATACCCGTCAGCATACATCTCCGCGGTATCAAAACGGTATCCACCAAGTTCAATTGTTTTTTGAATAACTTCAAGGTCGCGACTATCGTCATAATTATTTTCTTTTTCCATACGTCCACCCATCAACCAAGTACCAAAACCCAAAACCGATATTTCAAACCCGTTGTTCAATTTTTTTGTAGGGATATTCATAATTTTATAATAGTAATGATTTTATCAACTCAATCAAAACTGGCCTCGCCGCATTATTAAAACCGTGATTACCATCAATTGAAATTAATTTTATTTGAGAATTGAGTTCTTCTAAATCAACCCGAGGCAATAATTCATCCTGATTAGCTTCAATCGCTATAATTTCAATTTTTTTAGCAAACGCATTATATTCAGTAAATGGTTTTACAGCTAAACGCTCTTGCCAATACTCCTTTGGGATAATTCTAGTTAATCCATCAGAGGATGGAATAGATGATATCCCGTCCAGGTTTATCAAAGCACCAGACTTAGCTTGATAACGCGCTAAAGTACGTTCAAGGCTCATATCAAACACTGGAGCAAGCAGAATGGCTTTTCGTACACCATCAGGCCTAGCCATAGCTGCTACGATCGTCCCCTGAGAATGACAAACTAAATCAATGACCGCTGTTGGATTATTTGTTCTAATATCACGGATAATTTGATTTAATTTATCAACTTGAGAACTAAGCGTAACAATAAATATTTTCTTTTCATTCTCATCTACTGCAAAATAATCAAACAGCACTGAGTCTACTTGAGGAAGCGCGGCGACAATATCGGTAAAAAGACCATGGTCGTCTTTTCTGACTCCAAAACCATGAGAATAGATTATAATGTGTTGTTTATTTGGCATAATAAATTATATCTATTATATAACAAAAATAGCATAAAAAGTGCTATTTTGTAAATCAAAAATAATCTAAAATATATTAACCCTACAATTGACAAATGTGACATAATCTTATATTATATCTAGTTAATAATAACTGAACATTAAAAATTGGAGGTAAAAATGTGTGTATTTTGTGAAATAAACCAAAATCTTCTGCTAAAAGAAACTCAATACAGCAGACTAATAGTTAATTATTTTCCCTTTTCAGGAACAGCTATTGATAAGTATCAAAAACTATTTCTAAAAACAATCTGATTTAAAAAAGAGTTGTTAACGCAACTCTTTTTTATTTCTTTTTACTCTATATTCCCCACAGGAATTTGACGGAGGCTATCATTAATTATTCCTAGAGATAAAGTGCGCATTATCTGATATGCAGCCTCACCATCTGCTAAATAATATCTGTAACCATTCCGGGGATTTATATACCAGGCCTCACCGCGATTCTCTACCTGTAACAAAATACGGCCCTGCAAACGCTTCACAAGAGAATCAGAATATAGAGTTTTGCTCTGTACAAAATTACTTGGTAGAGCTGAATCAGGAGCTACTGGGATTTTATTTAAATCAGCATTAGTTATCCCTAAACCAAACTTACGTAGTGCTTCATAGGCTGTCGGACCGTCCGCTAAATAATAACGAGATAGTGATACAGAGTCTAAATACCAAGCCTGGCCCAACTTCTCAACTTGCAACAAAATATATCCAGCTAATCTTTTCGCTAACCGACTATTTATTTTTATAGACAGTAGGCTTTCTTCGTTCATAACATCTATTTTATCAACAGCAGAACTTGTGTTTCCAATGTTACCTTGCAAAGATTTAACCGTAATTTCTGCCCTATTAACAAAAACATCTACAAAAGTAATCACAATATCATTTTTTTTGTCGCCATCTATATCAGCTTCTTTGCTTTCTCCTTTCTGTAAAATCATAGTTTGCGGCTCAGATGAAATATCTATTGTGATGATATTCGAGGATAAATTTAAATCAGAGATTTTTAAACTATGATTACCTGGCATCCAATTATTAGAACTCTCTGGAGCCATAAAATTAGCCTGAGAATTCATATAAGCTAAAATATTCACTCCGCCAGCACTAAGTGGAGAAATAATTTGAGCTGTGTTCATAGGAATAGATACATCAAATACACCGCTTCCTGTAGCAGCAGGCAATGAAATTGGTGCGCTATTACTGCTGGCGACATCCACAGCAAACTGGGCCACAACAGACAAGTTATTAGTTATATTAATATCTGTTCTAGATGGTGTCAGTAAATCATCGGACCATTTAACAAAATGATAGCCGGAATTCGATACTGCAATTACCGCTGAGCCATTAGCACCGCTAACGACTGACTGAGCAGAATCTCCATTTAAAGTTCCCCCGGATTCCGCACTATATGATAAGGAATAACGAATCTGCTCATTTACTGTAATAGTTAAATCAAAAGTAGTGTTGCCACCCGTATTACTTGCAGTGACGGTATATACAGTAGCACTAGAAGTCGCAGTTGGTGTCCCCGAAATAATACCAGTAGAGGTGCTAATGGCTAAACCCATCGGCAAGCTAGGCGAAATTGAATAAGTTAGTTCTTCACCAGTTACGGTTGGAGAAAGCGAGGTAATAGCAATGTTTTCAGTATAAATATTTGGCGAAGTGTAAGATAAAGAACTAGGAGCTATATTATTAACTGCAATGGCTATATCAAAAGACGTGCTTCCTCCATTATTAGTAGCCGTTACGGTATAGGTAGCCAAACTAGAAGTCGCAGTCGGTGTTCCTGAAATAACGCCAGTATCAGTATTTAAAGATAACCCAACTGGTAAACTAGGCGAAACGGAATAAGTTAGTTCTTCTCCAGTTACAGTTGGAGAAAGTGGAGTGATAGTACTATTCTTAATATAAGTATTTGGTGAAGTATAGGATAAGGAACTAGGGACAATATTGTTAACAGCAATAGCTACACCAAAAGATGTACTTCCGCCATTATTAGTAGCGGTAACGGTATAGGTAGTTAAGCTAGAAGCTATGGTTGGCGCTCCTGAAATAACTCCAGTATCAGTATTTAAAGATAATCCAGCTGGTAAACTAGGCGAAACGGAATAAGTAATTCCTAATCCAGTTACAGTTGGAGAAAGTGGAGTAATAGTACTATTTTTAGTAAAAGTATTTGGCGAAGTATAAGATAAAGAACTAGGGGCCGCTAAAATATTCTCCTTGATTTCAATAGCGTTTAACATACCATAACCCCATGCGGCAACTTTAGGAGCAATTGTAATTTCTATCTCACCACTAACAGGTACGATATTTGTAAACTCTACAGTATTACTCAAATTAGCCTTAACAATTAATTCTTTAGTTGTGCTAGCTATAGTATAGTTAGTCATAGTGTTATTACCAGTAGCGCCAGACGCGGAGGTATAACCATATAATTTAACATTATAAGTCTTGATAGCTTCTAGGCCATAAATCTTAACCTTAGCTGGAGTGGTCACAGATGAATAAATTTGGGCTTTATCCATAATAACTGTATCAGGATAAATTGCAGAATTACTACCAGTCGAAACTGA
Source organism: uncultured bacterium (assembly GCA_903945435.1). GTDB lineage: Bacteria > Patescibacteriota > Patescibacteriia > Patescibacteriales > UBA12465 > UBA12465. The sequence continues at coordinate 44,046 of CAJAVM010000025.1, forward strand.
CTGCAGACTACCATTTTTAAAAGGGGCAGTATTTGCAAGCGCAAGAGTAGAAATCTGATTATCTGAATCTCTTAAATTTAATAAATCGCCACAAGCAACAGCAGAAGTATTACCAACTGTAAAATAATTCCAATTATAACTTGGGTGATTAGCTGACGGATAAGCCTTAGTTGTTGTAGCATTACCACAAAGAGAATCTACTCCATTTACATTGACATACCAAGTACGAAGAGGAACAACTATAGCATCCAACCTATCTGAATAAGCGGTTTTTATTGAGGCGGGATTCGTAGTTAAAAGATTGACGTATGCACGAGCTACGTCTATATCTGATTTTCTTTTACTCACCTCAGCAGCAGACACCAATGCATTCACGCGAGTAATATCATTTTTTGAATAAGAATTAATACCCCAATCAAGATTTATGAGTCCAGTTGTTTTATTATCGGTATGATGTGTAAAATCAACCCCGTAATCAATACTACTTATTGCCGAATCAGCCTCAACAAGCAAAGAAAGAGCATGGTTTTTTAAATTAGCCGGAACATTAGTTACGTCGATAGTAATAGTTAACTGATTACCAACTAATTCATGGCTAATAACTGAAGCTTGTTTAACCATCATGTAATTATAAACTTCTTCCGCACCAGCTACCCAAATATTATCAGCCCCAAAACGACCATACGTATTCTCTACGTGATCCATTAAACTTTTCCAACTATTCCAAGTTGTACCGCCATTCCAATCGGGATAATAAGTACTAGTAGTAATTTGATGGGTAAAAGCCTGACTCCAATATTTCGAAGAACCAGAACTTAAAGAGGCTAATTCATCAACGTGATTAAAAAGACCATTAGGAAATTCTCCTCCGGCAAGATATCTATATTCATAATCAAACCAACGAGGCATGACATGACGATCACTACTAATTGTACTAGTAACATCCGTGAATTTAGGAGCATTTATAGTACTATTATCAAACGGAAAGACGTTATTTTGAGCATAAACGGCATTAAAATTATTATCAAATGCTGGTTGAATATAGTTATCATCTCCATTTGGTAAAATCACTTGAGACATAGTAAACGGGGTAGTAGTCGCTCCGCTATCATTTCGAAGCGTAATATGACTAGCGACATCAACATTAGATTGCGTTAATTCATAATCATAATCTAGCGTTCCCGTAGCATGGCCGCCGGGGTCGCCAATATAATATACCTCCTCCGGATCCCCAACTGTAGCAGAGATATACCCATGATTAAAAACATTCCAACCATTATCAACAGCGTCTTGCAATTGCGTCCAGGTTATATAGCTCGGAGTATTTACATGAATATCGGAATAGTTAGCATTTCTAGTATAAAACGCATAACCGCCGCGAAAAGGAACATTGTTCCCAGCGCCATCTGTAAAATATAGCCCGCCAAAATATTGACCGAGGTAGCTAGAATAACCGCCATTCATATACTTAAAGGCAACATCATACCCCCTAACAATACCGTCATCGAAAGAATAGCTCCATGCAAAATCTTTATTATATTTTAAATGAGCTTTGGTAACGCTAACTGAGCCTGGCGTTGGAGGAGTAGCAAAAGTAACTATAATAGTTTTAATATCAGCAGCCTGAGCATAATCAACTGAAGTTGCAAAGCTTGCAAAAAGTAAATTACACAGCAAGAAGATGGCTAGATATTGCTTAAGTTTTATCATATTTAGTCAATTATTTTTTCTTGATTAGAATTTGAACATCATTAATATAGTCAGTTTCAAAACCTACTTCACAATAAATAAAGTAGTATAACCATTTTCTATAAAAATATTCATCGAATCCCAGTTGTTTAATTTCTTTTTCTCGAGCAATAAAATTTTCCCTCCACTGATACAAAGTTTTAGCATAATCTTGGCCGATATAGTGAATATCGAGAATCTCTAATTTTAAACTAAAACTCTTTACTTGAATTTGTTTTAAAGATAATAATTCTCCGCCAGGAAAAATATATTTCTTAATAAAGTTAGGGTCACGCAAATATTTTTGAAAGTGTTCATCGGGATAAGTAATACATTGCAAACACATCAAACCATCTTGCTTAATTAGTTTCTGACACTTACTTAAAAATAAAGGGACATATTCATAACCCAGAGCCTCCATCATCTCGATAGAAACAAGTTTATCAAAACTTCCCTCTAAATCACGATAATCACTTTTAATTAAGGTAATTTTATCTGCCAAATTTTCACTTTGAATAAGCGCCTCAACGTAAGCAAACTGCTCCTCAGAAATAGTAGTAATTGTTAGATGGCAACCATAATTTTTTGCAGCAAAAACAGCAAAACCGCCCCAGCCACAACCAATTTCTAAAACCTGGTCATCTTTATTCAATTTAATCTGTTCACAAATACGACGATATTTATTTTCTTGTGCTTCTTTTAAGCTATTACCCTTACGAAAAATCGCTGAGGAATAAGTCATGGTTTCATCTAGCCATAAACGATAAAAATCATTTGAAACATCATAGTGGGCACGAATATTATTTTTGCTTCCAGTCTTAGTATTTTTATTACGCCAGTGTTCAACTTTTAGTCTCAAGTTAGCAAATTGAAATAAAGTAGATAAAATATTATTATCTCTAAATCCTGGTAACAACTCTTTATTTTGAACAAACCACAACAAAACCTTTTTTAAATCAGGGGTAGTGAATTCTCCGAATAAAAAAGCTTCTCCAAAACCGGTATCACTAAATAAAATCACTCTCTTAAAAAAATTTTTATCTATTACTGTAATCCGCGCTAATGAGACCATACTTTGATTAGAATCATTACTCTGATTCTCGCCAAAAACATATTTACGATTATTAAACTCTAGCTCTAAAATTCCTCTAAATTTTTGATGTTTAAAAAATGTTAAAAATATTTTCCTATACATATCTTTGCTACTCTTTTTTGTTAATTTTTCTTACTATTTTTTCATCAGTCTCATCTTTACGATAAAATTTTACTTTTTTCAGGAATAACTTTAGAGCTTGATAATGAATTAAGATAATTGCCATTAAAGTTATCATTGGATATCTTAGCATAACCCATATTAAACTGGAATTACTTAATTCTTTTCTGTTTCCTGTAAAAACAGTATGCAATTCTACTTCATCGTTTTTAACAGAATCAATCGCCATCATTATTTTATCCCCAGGAACCTTAAACTTCCAATGCAGGTTGTTATCATAGTTGATAAAAGGTGAAATATAATAATTTTTCCTCTGGTTATCAGAAAATATTTCTGCGTCCGAATTATTAATTTTACAATAATACATTTTCTGATCGCCAAAAGTATTACTCACCTCGCTAAACATCGCCTTAAATTTACCCGTCTTATCAAAACAATAATAAAAACTAACCGGATTAAATATATAACCAAAGTTTCTCAAACTTGTTAGAAGATAAACTTTATCAAGCTCAAACCCAAGCTTAAGCTCACCAATTAAAATTTTTAAACGCGCTTTAGTATTATTATTTAAGTATTTAGTCGCCTCAAAATTAGTAGTTTCTCGAGCGATGACTTCAGCATTACGACTTTTTTGTGAAACAAATTTAAAATGATCTTTATCAAAAAAACTAAGAGCATTCCATTTATTATATCCAAACAAAAACAACGCATGAGAAAGGTTTTCTAATTCATCCAAATCTAAATACACCATGTAAATTGAATATTTGAAAGAATTATTTCGCGGTTCCTGGCGTTTATGGATTAATTTTAAAGTATAAAGACAGGAATTCATTTGCTTAATTTATTATTTTTTAAAATATCAACTACCTGCAAACCAGCCTTAATGCCATCTTCATGAAAACCATAACCAAAATAAGCGCCAGCAAAAAATATTCTAGTATCTTTATTTAATTCGGGTAATATTTTTTGAAGGGCAAAATTCTCTACAGTAAATAAAGGGTGATCGTAAATCAACTCTTTAACAATCTTCTTCTTATCTATTTCTTGAAAGGGATTAATAGAAACAAAATAATTAGTCTTGGTGTTAGGATGTTGTAATTCATTCATCCAATAGACTGTCGAAGATTGGCCATTCTCGCGATTAATAATGTGATTCCAGGAAGCCCAAGCATTTCTAATGGTTGGCATCACTGAAATATCCGTATGCAAAACAGCACGATTACTACTATAACTAAATTTTTCCAACAATTGTCTTTTTTCAGAAGACAGTTCAGTCGCTAATTTCAAGCTCTCATCGGAATGGCTAGCTAAAATTACATAATCAAAATCATAGCTTCCCTTTTCAGTAATTAACTGTACCCCATTTATAGTTTCTTTAACTTTCAAGGCGGCCTCCTTTAAATAAATATTAAAATTACCTTGGTCAACTATTTTTTTAGTATACTCATTAGAACCACCTTTAACGGTATACCATTGAAACTGTCGATTAACACCGAGCAACCCATGATTATAGAAAAATGGGATTATCAAAGAGATCGGTAAATCATAAGCGCTATGATGAGGCGTTGACCAGACCGCGGATGACATCGGAGCTAAATAATTATCTAAAAAATAGTGAGATAATTTTTTTCGCTCACAATATTGACTAATTGTTTCCTCACTTCCCCTAATAGATTCGCGCTCTTCTAGGGCCATCTTAAAAAATTTATTTATTTCAAATAGAAACTTCCAATATTTTGGAGAAAGTAAGTTTTTTGGCTGAGAAAAAAGATGCAATAAACTGCTTCCAGAGTACTGAAGACCGGTCTTCTGATTATATACCGCGAACGACATACTACTTTTTTGCTTTTCAACCCCTAATTCACTAAATAATTTAAGCAAGCTACCGTAAGTATGGAGATTAAAAACAATGAACCCCGTATCAATAGTAAACTTGCGTCCGTTATCTTCAAACTGATGAGTATGAGTATGCCCTCCTAAATAATCATTCTTATCAAAAATAGAGATTTCATAATCATTACGCAAATAATGCGCACAAGTCATAGCTGAAATACCGGAGCCAATAATAGCTAGTTTCTTTTTCATATAACAATTATTTAATCAAAAAGTTAGGCAACATCGGCGGAGTTTTAGCGGCATATTCTTGAAATTCTAAATTTTCTTTATATCTTGCTTCGGCAAGTGGAACTCCAGAAACAAAACGTAGTAATAAAGTTATTGTTATGGGTCCAATCAGACCAAGATAGAAATAATCAACTCCCCAAGTTACCAACCAAAGACCCCACCACAAAACCGCTTCGCCGAAATAATTAGGATGACGAGTATATTTCCATAAGCCACTAGTCATAATCTTACCTTTATTTTCTTCCTGGCTAATAAATTTCTTCAATTGCTGGTCGCCAATAATCTCAAAACTCAGCCCAAAAGCCCAAATGATAATTCCCAAAAAATTAATCAGGATAGGATCACTATTATCAAAGCTGGTAACAACAATAAGACTAGAGGCTACTAATAATAGAGTAACTCCTTGTAACATAAATACTCGTAACCAAGAATTTAAGATAGAAAAGCTCTTCCAACTAGTACGCATATTTTGATAGCGCTTATCCTCTTCGTTACTCTTTAAAAATCTGCGGCCAATATGATAAGCTAGGCGAAATCCCCAGAATGCAACCATAAAAGATATTAATAATACTCTAGGAGTTGGGTTAGAAAACCAACCAATCAATATTATTAAAACAAACCCCAGTCCCCAAGCGACATCAGCAATATCATTCCTTTTTTTAATTACTGCTATAACAAACCAAAAATTAATAAAAATGAACAAGGAGACGACCTGTAACCAAAAAGTATTCATAATTATTACATTATATTTTTCGCAATAAAATACGTTACCACAGAGACTGATGAGGACAAGACAATTCCCCAAATAATATCGATAATCACTATTTTCCAGGGCCAATCTTTCAAAACCGCTAAACTTGTTAAATCAAAAGTCATATAAGTGAAGAAGCCAAACAACGCCCCATACAAAAGGGCATACGACCAAGAATTATTTTTCATTGCTGGCGAAATAACAAAAATAACTAGACCGATAATAAAAAGTAAATAAAACAGCACGGCTACTGGCCAATTAGGCATTGGCCTCATTAAGTGACCCATGTGTTTCTGATATAAATCTTTAGCGATTACTCCCAGCCAAGTTAAATCAATAATGAAAAAAATAGGAACAGCTATTAAATAAAGCTTTACAAAGTTAATTACTGACATAAATGTATTTTTAATTAGTTAATTTTATCTAATATTTTATTATCAACTAAATATTCTTCAATTTCTTCAGGCGTTACCATCGGCGCAAAACGTTTAAGAGGCTTCCCTGAGCGGTCTATTAAAAACTTAGTAAAATTCCATTTAACGCGTCCGCCTAATATTTCTGATAATTCTTTTTTTAAATAAACAAATAATGGATGTGCCTCCGAACCATTAACTTTTATCTTCTTAAAAATTGGGAAACTGACTCCGTAGTTAAGCTTACAAAAAGAAACAATTTCTTCTTCGCTCCCCGGCTCTTGTCCGGCAAATTGATTACACGGGAAGGCTAAAATAATAAAACCTTGATTATTATAATCTTGATATAACTTCTCTAACCCAGCGTATTGTTTAGTAAATCCACATTTGCTAGCCGTATTAACAACCAGAACTACTTTATCCCGATAATCGGACATATTAAGCACTTGGCCATTAGCGGCTTCCGCTATAAAATCATAAAAATTAATCATATACTTCATTATAACTCAAAAGCTAGAATATAAACATAATCCATTATTCTGCGCTATTTTCAGGTATCGCTAAAATCAAAATCAAATCCCATTTAATTTCTATCAACTGCAGAGCCTTATATCGAGAAACATTGAAGGACTTCCAAGAATAGCCAGAAGAATATTCATAATAACTTTTTAAAGCAATGGCAACTTCTTTTGATAACTCCCGACCGTCCTTATCCTTTACCCCTGGAATTTCCAATAAGGACATAAGCCTAGGAACGGCATCAGCTGATAAAGACGCGAGATAGGTAGTATCTAATACGCCACTTTTTGCGAATTGATTGATATTTTGTTTAGTAACAAAGGCGTCGGGATTAATTAAATTAAATAAAATAAAAAAGGTGGTAATAGATAAAAATAGTCCAAAAATAAAAGAGCGGTCGTTAACATTTTTTATGATTTTACAACCCAACCAAAGGAATACGGCGGCTAACCAAATAATAAAGGCCTGTACTAAAATGCGGTCTAGAGTAAAGCCATATGCCTGTTCATAAATCCCTAGTCTCATAAATGCTGACGCCATAATCACTAAAATTAACAGCACTAGAATACTCGTTAGAATTTTAAATACATTACTTGGTCTATCCTCGGTACGTTCAATATATTTTTCCGCCAAAAAAATCAAACTAAAAGTAAGCAAAGCAACAGCAATTAGTTCGCCAAATCCTTTATGAGCATATTCCGCATATGTATAACCCAATTTTGTTATAGCGTCATGACCAGCAAATAAATATTTGATTTGAATTACCACAAAGGTGAGAAATAAAGCACTCAATGTCGCAAATAATATACCGGCTTCAATGTTGCCAAACTTGTAGCTTCTAACCATCGGGAGGGGCGAAATATTATCTTGTGAACTAACATTTTCTAAAATATAAATATAAGCCCCAAACCACAATATAGTAAAAATAAGGGTCAGCCAAATTTGAGTCGCCACATCAGGATTAACGCTGAAGTTAATATTAAATATACCGGCTACAAACTTGTTAAATACTAAATCTGCTGATGAAAACAAAAAGAAAAAGAAGAGTGCAATAGGAAGAGTAATCAAAATACCTTTAACAATTTGTGAAGTTTGTTTCTTTCTTGAAGAAATTTTTACCGAAGAAATCATGCGCCCAAAAGCGGTAAAAGATTTACCGAGCATATTAAAAGGTAAATGCACAATTGTTTTAAGATAATCAAAAAACAAATACTGTCTTATTTTAAAACCAATTGTATTTCGAGCTAATAACAGTAAAAAGCCAAAAGTTAATACAATATTCCAGAAACGCAAAAATTCATTTTCTCTCACCCCAACCATCGCTGCAAAAAATAAGATTACCGGTAAAAACCAAAGTCCGGCCTTATTAAAAGAAATTTTAAATAAGAAAAGAAAACCGAATAGGCCAGTACACAACAATATTACATATATTAAAAATGATATCCCAGCGAGCTGATTATAAAATAAATAATTAAAAATGAGCCCCAATAACAAGGACACCATTCCAACAATATAAAGTTTTTTTGTAGAAATCGTATTCATATTAATAATTATTATATGTTTTATCCGATCTTCTCTCGATAGTTAAAATAGAATATTGGCCATCATCTTGTTTTTTAAAAATAATTCTTAACTTTCCTTTTCTAATACGAAAAATGTTATCACAGTTTTTTAGTTTTTTTAGGTCCAATCCAAATAAAGATTCCTCCTTTATTTTTAAAAGGATGTTTTTAATTATCTCTTTTTCCTTAGAGGATAAATTTTGTAATGCTTTAGCAATCTTATCCATAGCATTACAAAGATGCTAAAAGTTCATCAATATTAACACCTCCCTTTTTAATTTTAGTGAAATTAATAACTTCCTCCCAACTATTATCTTCATCTATGGGGGTTAATTTAAAAAGCGGCTTGCTTTGTTTCAAAACAATAAAAGATTTTCCAGCTTTTACTTCATTAGCATATTTATCCATATTAAGTCGTAAATCTTTTAGGGCAACCAGGTTTTCCATACATTTTTATTTAATAAATAAGATTATCTAAAGTTTAACAAAAGATAACCTTTGCGTCAAGTTGTTCCAATAAACAAAACCCGCCAAAAATTGACGGGCTTTAAACATATTAATACTATAAAAATCTTATTTTGCGATATACTTTGGAAGTTCTGGATAAGAACCACCAAAACAACCACCACAAATACCACCGCCATACGTTTCGGCTACGACTTTATAAAGCCCTGCCGTTTGAAGATAAATCAGCTCATCAGCGCCAACAGTCTGTCTAATGGACTCTAAACTACGTTTATAAGCAATCAACTGACTTTGGGTTTGAAAATCCATGCCATTAGGGCAGATATTGGTAATCGGCGGGAAACAAACGCAAAAAATTACTTTTTTTGCGCCCGCTTGTCGCAACATTTCGACAATTATTTTTGCCGTATGACTGCGAACAATTGAATCGTCAACAACAATAACTTCTTTCCCAGCCACCGCCTCTTTTTTTAAATGAAGCTTTTTTCTGATTACCGAAATTCTCTCTTCAGTAGTAGTCGCCGTAAAAGAACGTGACTGTCCACCTAAAGGTTCGTGTGCTCTTTGAAAAGCTTCTTCGTAAAGATCGCCGTTATGAACCTGGAGGCGCGTACTCAAAACATGAGCAAGGCCTTGGGCGAAATGCTTACCCGAGTCCAAAATTGGAACGACAACATCACCTTTCAAATCTGGATTTTCCAATACAATCTGTTCTCCGATTTTACGACGGAAATCTTCATTATAAATTCCTTTCTTTTTGGAACGAGGATTGGAAAAATAGATACTTTCAAAAACGCAAAAAAATTCTTCCGCTTGCGCATAAATCAGGCTTCGAAATTTTTCTGATTTCTTTTCAAAAATCAACATTTCTCCAGGAAGAACATCACGTAAAAATTCGACTCCGGCAAATTGATCGAAAGAAACCGTTTCGGAACAAACCATAAAGCCTGAACCGAGTTTAGCGACGCTTAAAGGGCGAACGCCATATCGGTCACGAATAGCAAAAATTTTATCGCGAGTAATAATAAGTAAAGAATAAGAACAAAAAACTTTATTTAAAGCATAAAGAATCGCATTCTCAATCTTTTTTTCACCAGACGATAAAATCAGATGGATTAAAATTTCCGTATCCGAGGTAGCATCAAATTTGCAGCCGCTTTGTTTAAGCTCGGCTTTTAAATTTTCAACGTTCACCAAGGTGCCGTTGTGAGCAATGGCAAAAGGGCCATATTTAGATTCTGTAACAATTAAGGGCTGAATATTAGCTACTAACCCTGGGTCACCTTTAGTTGCATAACGACAATGGGCAATCGCCATATTTCCAGGTAATTCTAAACGAAAACGTTTTTCGTTAAAGTCACGAAACTGGATACTGAAAGGACCGACACGACGTCTTTCGTAAATTTTCCCCTGACGTTCTGATACAACGCCGCCGCCTTTCTCTCCACGTTTTTCAATCACGGTAATCAATTGCCCAGTTATCCAAGAGGCGTTAGGAATATTGATTGCAGCTGCTAAACCACAGTTTTCGGAGAATAAATCCCGAAAATTAAAACCGGACTCTTTACAAAATTTCAATTGCAAAGAGAATTTCTTAGAACTAGATTTTTCTGTCATTTCGATGGTTATTTTTTGGTGTAAATAATAAATTTTAAAGGACTAATTAATAAAAAAATATACCATTACTGGTATATTTGGTCAAATCTGTAAATTTTATGATTTTCGGTTAATTATGATTTCACTCACCTCCATGTTTTTAGGAAGATCAAGTGTGTGTTTCAGCGCGAGCGCTACATCTTCCGCTCTCATCCACTCACTACCATCTGCGGTATTGTCTACTCCTGTAGCTTTTTCAAATAATTTAGTCTTAAACCCTCCTGGACAAAAACTAATCACTCGAGATTTTGTGCCTTTAAGCTCAAGCTGAAGATTGGCACTAAAACCACGCATCGCCCACTTAGAAGCGCCATAAACAGCTTGATCAAGATAACCTTTTAAGCCCACAGAGGATGCAACATTTACAATATCGGCTTCATCCTGTTTTATCTTTTTAATGAGATTAGAAATTAACAAAATAGCAGCCTTCACATTCACTGATAGCAGGCGATCAAATTCTGCTCCCGTTATTTTTTCTAATTTCTGAACTGATAAAACACCGGCGCAATTAATTATCGCTTCAATTTTTTCATCCATCTTTAATATTTCACTAACCGCTCCCTTTATTTCTTCTTCATTAGATAAATCGCACAGGATATTAGAATCGGTAAATTCTGATTTTCGTCTTGAAATATTTATTACCTTCTTGCCCGCTTCTTTATAAAGTTTCGCGACCTGCAAGCCTAATCCATCACTAGCTCCGGTAATTATAATCATATATTTTTCATTAATTTATTTAAAATTTTAACTCCCAACCTATTTCGCTGTAAGGAATATTATTTTGAATATTATTTAAAGCCATTTTAACTTCAGGGACAATATTTTTAGGCAAATCATTTAACTCGAACCATTTTAACTCATCACATTTGTCTGGCTCCATATTTATAATTTCTCCAGTCCATTTATTAGCGCTCACAAAAATATCAAAATACTCACGATCCGTTGAAAGTCTATGAATAACGCTAACTACCTTTAAATCATTAGCAGCTATTGTTATACCTGATTCCTCAAGTGCTTCACGGGCAATACACTGGGTGGCTGTTTCCCCGCCTTCAAAATGACCAGAAACTAAACTATAATTTCCATCTTGATATCCAGTATGATAACGTCTTAACAGCAAAATCTTCTTGTCTTTAATCAATATTAAATATGCGGAAGCATACGGCCTGAATCTTTCTTCGTGATTAGACATATTATTTTAGTTATATATCTTAAATTAATTATTTCTTTCTTACATTTACGGAATTCTCTCTAGCCTGATTGATTTGTTGTCTTACTTCCGCTTCTACATTATTTTCTTGAGCTATTTTTAAAATATTTTTCTCTAAATCTTTTTTATAAGTCTCAACCTTTTGGCTAGCATATTCTATACCGAATCTTGTTATCCCAGTTGGGCCAAATAATTGACCAAGCATGACCGTAAAGGCGTCTTTAGGTATAAATCTTGGTTTCCAAACTATTCTTTCCTCAAAAGTTGTATTTTTATCATAAAATGCAATACCTAAAGCACTATTATAATATAACGTTCTTTGTACTGAATCTGGATGAAACCACCCCATTTGATCAGCAGCCTGAACTATTTTTCCAGAAATATTTTTAGGTGGGTATAAATCTGGCGTAAACTCATTACTTTGAAAATCATGACAAAGTATGGCATCTTCTATAAATGGCATAAGACTATTCAGCCCCAATTTATCACAAAATATTTTTGCCCTTTCAGCGCTAAGTATATGATGAAATTTCTGCTCCTCGGCAATAACTCCGCCCTGTTCATTAAATCTTCCGGAATCATGAAAAATTGCAGCAATTTCAACTATTAATTTTACAGACTCCATAGCATTTTTCTCATCAACTTGCATCCCCTCTCTTAAGAGTTCTTTGTTTTCAACGCTATTTAAATTATTTATTAATTTTAGACATGCTAATCTAACTTGGTTTCCATGAATAAATCCATGATGATTATCATTCAAAAAGACTTTTAACCAGTCTTTATTGCCAAAACATTTTAACAATATATTTTTAAATTCATTCTCTCTATTCTCAATATCAAACAATAAATTTTGAGCATTCTTTTTTTTAATAGAAAAATTATATATTCCCACGCCCACCAAGGCAAAGAAGGCTCCAACTAAAAATAAAACTGATAATTTTTCCGATAAAAAATAATAAGCCCACACAAAAGTTGCAAACGGTTGAATATACAAAACCATTGAGGCCATAACAGGAGTAGATTTTTTTACGATAATTTGGCTTATAAGATAATAAACAGCCGTACTAAAAATAGCTACAAATACTAGGGCGGCGTATGCGTTTATTGAAACGCCGTACCACCAAGTCGGTTCTCTCAAGAAATCAAAAATTGAAAGAAAAAATAATAAAATAGTGGTGGTAAAAATAAAATAATTGTTAATTTCTAAAGATGAATACTGGGAGTGAAATTGTTTTGATAATACCCAATATAAAGAAATCGACAACATGGCACAAACAATGATTAAATTACCACCGATAGTACTTCCTCCATTATTATTGGAAATCAGGGGTAATAAGACAACTATTATCGTCCCCACAAAACCAACTACTATGCCAATAATTTTATTGACCCCGAACCGTTCTTTTAAATAATAAAAAGACAACAAAGCGGAAACTATGGGCACGGCGGTATAAATCATTTGGCTGATGTTGGCCGTTGTATACTTTATGCCATATGCAAATAACACAACATTGGCCGAAGCTAATAGAGATAAGAAAATGATTTTATAATCTTTTCGTTTAAAGGTTGGTAAGCATTTCAAAGAGAACGGAAGTAAAACAACAGAAGCAATGAAAAACCTTAAAAAAGTAAAACTAAAAGACGGAATTTCTTTTAAAGCTATTTTACCAAAAACACCAGCGCCTCCACCAAGAATGGCCGCAAATATTATTAAAAAAAATATTAATAATTTATTTGAGTGTGCTTTATTATTCATATATTCAAAATGTATCAGAGATAGAGTTATGATGCTCTTTTTAAAATCCTAACTATTCCATTATTAGCGTCTACTTCGACTAGGTCCCCATCTTTAATAACTTTGCTAGCATTTTCCGTTGCTAAAATACATGGCTTTTTTAGTTCTCTAGCAACAATGGCCGCATGTGATAATAATCCCCCCGCGTCAGTTACAAAGGCAGAAGCTTTTTTCATTAAAGGCAAAAATTCTGGCCTAGTCATTCCGGTTATTAAAACATCGCCCTTATCAAATTTTTTTACTTTAAAGGGATTAAAAATTATTCTAGCCGTCCCCTTTGCCAAACCCCTATATGCAATAGACCCTTTTAACTCATTACCAGTAAAGCTTGCGAGGCCTTTTTGCAAATCCTTATAGGAAGAACCGACGAGTAATTCTACAGTTTTCTGCTGGCAAAAAAATGCGACACCATTTGAGCGACCAACAAGTTCCTTCTTGGATGGTAATTTATGATTTTTTAAATATTGTTCAATTTCATCTATTGTTAAAAAATCTACCAAATCTTTGGCATGCCCCGTTTCTTGAGCAATTAATTTTGTATACTTTCTCAAGGCTAAATCTACAGCATTAAATAAATGTTCCGTTTTTAGTCTAGCAGCAATAAGCCCTGGAGTTAATTTTTTTTGTAATTTTTCCGGCAAGTAATCTACTACTTTTTTCATTGAGAAGTGTGGAGGAATATGTAAATAAAAAGCGGACTTCAGCTCTAATAAGTTAGACAATGTAAGATTGTTTTTATTTTTTAACTTCGCCATCACTTCAAATAAATGTTCGGCCGTAGCAATAGTATCTTTCGCCCATTTTTTAGCTAATGCATTATCTTTAATGATTAACCCCGCCGTATAAGTACAATATTTATCTAACACTTTCTTAGCTATATAATTTGAACTAACTTTTTGTTCACAAACAAGCAAATTGGTATCTAAATTTTTACCTATATAAGATTTTAAGCCTTGAGTATAGGTATAATATAAAGTCGCAAAAGCTATCCGCCAATTTCCCGACCAATTTTTAACCCATTTTTCTGATTTAATTTGAGAAAGGTGTGATATTTTATTCATATAAGTTTGCACAGACAATGCGGCACATTTATAAATCTGATTAAGAGTTATTTATTTTAGTAGCGAAATCATTTATCACATCCGACATTTTATCTTGAGCGACTTCTTTAGTTAATAAACTAAAAGAGGCTATCGGTTTTTTATTCAATAATTGGGCCATTTGTATAAAAGCCTTTTCAGCACCAGAGCCACCTTGAGTACAGAAAAAAGCAACTTTGTTTATTTTATCCTTTTGTTCAGTTAGTAAAGTTCTCACTGGAGTAGACATCGTCCAGGCCCAAACAGGAGTGCCAATAATTACTAATTCGTATTCATTTATATTGTGGATTAGCGGTTTTAATGTTGTTAATTTTTTAAAAGTGGCATCTCGTCCAGACAATAAATAGCCACTAGCGCCTGAGCGATTAACAGTATCATAAATCTCTTCTGTATCGGCATTAAAAATAACAGCCAATTTGTCGGCTACTTTTTTAGTCATGCCAGTACGAGAATAAAACAAGATTAAAGTTTTCATATTTATAATTATTTTATATAGCTATCAAAATATATAAAGTGACAAGTGTAGCCACCTGGATTTTTTTGTAAATAATCTTGATGGTAGTCTTCCGCTGGATAAAACTGTTGAAATGGCTCCACCGTGGTAACTACGGGGCTTTTCCATCTTTTTGATTTATTTACAATTTCGATAAAATTTTTAGCCTCTACTTCTTCTTCTTTACTACCAACAAAAATTGCCGACCGATAAGAAGAGCCAACATCATTACCTTGTTGATTTAAAGTTGTTGGATTATGAATTTGAAAGAAAAAATCTAACAACTTTTTATAAGAAGTTTTTTCGGAATCATATTCTATTTCCACCGCCTCAGCGTGACCCTCATGATTTTCATAAGTTGGATTTTGAATATCTCCTCCAGTATAACCAACTCTAGTACTCAGCACGCCTGGCTGTTTTCGAATGAGCTCCTCCATTCCCCAAAAGCACCCGCCAGCCAATACGATTTTGTTGGCCATATATTTTTATTTTATTTCGACTAATACCTCATTTCTAGTCATCCACGGTGGAGTAAACGGTGCATTATAGCCAGCGTAGGCAATATCTCCTTCCGCTATAAATCCATCATTTGTAAGAGCTGATATTAATTTTTCTTGCATACGTTTAATCCGGGCGTCAGAGCGATACCACGAGAACCTCATAGCTCCATATTTCTTAGCCGGAATAGTTATGATTTTGACTCTGGAGTCATCCGGAATTGGTAGGGTTTCGAGCGTATATGAACGAGGCATTCCAAAAGATATTAACTGTGAATCACCCTCAGCTGTTGATAGTACCGGGGTTGTCATAGCGATAGTTTCCGATTTAGCAACTACAGGGGTGGTCATAGCAATCGTCTCTTTTGTTTTGTTTTTTCCAAAAATATATCCAGCCACTATTCTGAAACCATTGTTCATAGATTCTCCGTAAGGGCCCTGCACTCTAGTTTGAGCAACAATATGCGCTGGATATTCTCGTATTTCATAACCATGCATTTTTTTTACTACAGAATAATTTGCCTGCTCAACATTAGAACCAAAAAATCCCCAAACTGACCAGAGCAAGGCGAGAACCATAATAACAACTATTACGTAAATCATATTAGTAAGACGCATACATAGTTACGTCATAAAGCATAAATTAATCTTACTCTTTTCGTTTATATAACAAAAATAGCACAAAAAGTGCTATTTTGTAAATCTGTTAAGATTGACATCGCCATTAGAATACCGGCTTCTCAACTCATTAAACTACTAGCCTTTTATTTAATTTACAACTAACAAGAAAACGCCACCAAGAATAACAATAGTCGCAAGAATTTTTTTCACAATATCTTTTTCACCAAAAAATCTTTCCCCAACAAAGACGTTAAATAAGGATGATAATCGATAAACGGCTATTATCAAACCGATGCTACCAGCAATTTTAACTGCGGAAACATATAAATAACGATGAGCAACTGTAAGCAAAGAGATAAGCACAATTATTTTCCAGAACTTAAGAATGCTTGTTTTTAATTCTGGAAATAAATTAGGTTTAACATTAACAAAAATTAAATAATTAAAAGCGACAAAGATTTGAATAATCGCTAAATAAGCCAAGGAATTCACCCCTAAGCCAGAGAGCATGGCCCTATCGAATACCGCGCCTAATCCGCCAAGCACAAGACAAAGACCAATATAAAGAACGTATCTTTTTCTTCCCTTTCTGAATATGCCACTACTAGTTTTAAAATTTTGAAATTCTAAAAACATAATACCAGCAACCATCAAAAATAATCCGGCAATTTGAAAAATATTCAATTTTTCTCCTAAAATAAAAAACGCTAACAAAGAAACAACTAGTGGCAAGAGTGCTAAAATTGGAGCGACTTCACTAATTGCACTATGTTTTATAGCTTTAAAAATCAGCAATGAAGTAACGGTTGATAATAAAGAGATAGCATAGATTAGCCCTAATATAGACCAACTTATTTGTGATAAATCAGCAAAGAAAATAAATGGAGCTAGAACAATAGCGTTACCGAAGGCAAACATAGCCGCAAAATTGAAAGTACGAGCTTCGCTTAAAGTTCTTTTTTCTAAAATTGTTTCAAAAACAATAAAAAAAACCGCAGTAATAACTAATAGGAACCAAATCATAAAATTATTTTAATATTTTTACTTGTTTAATAAAAGATTTAAATGTATACAATCCATTAAAAATATAAACCATACTAGCATCTTAACAAATTAATCACAGAAGATACTTTAGTTTTAACAACATTTAACCTAAGTAACATAAAAGACCTTTAAAAATAGGTCTTTTATCTGTATTTTATAACCAGACTAATTGATTTCGGCAACTTCTATTTGCCTAATATTTTCGTTAGAAATGCCCAGCGCCAAATCACGCATCATTTGATAGGCATTATCTGGATGACCAAGGTAATAGAGTTTTAAGTCGACTGGATTAACATAATAAGCCTCCCCGTTTCTTTCGACTGCTAAGAAAATGCGACCCGATAAATTATTTGGAGCTTTAGTAGCTAAAAACTTATCAAGATTATCATTACTGATTCCTAAACCAAATTTACGCATTAAATTAAAAGCATCACCAGCGCGCCCCATAAAATACTTTTGTTTAGACAATGGCTCTAAATACCAGGCTTGACCTTTTTCTTCTATTTGAAGAAGGATACGGCCATTAAGACGGTTGGTTAATTTGACATTAATATTTTTAATTAGAGATCTTTCTCCGTCCGTCACTTCTTTCATATTTAAGGCGTCTAACAATACAGTTCCTTTTATATCTACGTCTTCCAGAGATTTAATAGCAATCTCCGCTCTATTAATATATATATCCGTAAAAGTGACTCTGATATCATTTATACCATCATTATCGAGGTCGATTCTTCTGTTTTCTCCTATTTTTAAAGACAATGTTTGAGGTTCGGAATGAAAATTTAGCGTAATGATTTTAGAAAATAAATCTAAATTAACTATCTGAAAATGATGTTCATTTAAATGCCAATGATTTGAACTTTCTGGAGCTTTAAATCCAGCTTGAGAATTTATATAAGCTAGTATATTAACCCCGCTACTACTGATTGGCATTATATCAATAGAGCTATTCATCGGAATCACAGCATCAAAGACGCCATCACCAATGGCTGCTGGTAAAGAAACGGCGTTATTAGAATAATTATTCTCTTCATTAATAGCAAAATTTGCTATAAAATTTAAATTTGTAACAACATTATTGTCTACTCTATTAACAGACGTAGCCCCGTCAGACCACCCAATAAAATGATAATTATCGTCAGGGATTGCTGTTACTTCCGAGCCACTACCGCCACTAGCAATTACTTGAGTTGACGAGCCCGTAATAGAACCAAATGAGTTAGCACTATATTCTAATGTATAATAAATAATCGGAGCCATTGGGGTCACGCTATTAGATGCGGTTGATGAAGTTGAGGTTCCTACAGCATTTGTCGCAGTTACGGTAAATGTATATGACGTACCATTTGTTAATCCTGTTATTAAATGGGACAATCCTGTTTCTCCGGCATTAATATCAACCCCACCTGATGGCATTGAGGTAACGGTATAACCAGTAATAGAACTTCCCCCCATCTGATGATGGCGCGGTAAATGTAACAGTCGCCTGAGTATTACCCGCTGTAGCGGTGCCAATATTGGGGGCGACGGGTTCGCTGGTAATGAAGATTGCACCAATGTAAGAACCATTTTCACCAGACACTGCTAAGGATTTATTTATTGGGGTAAAACCAGTTTTAAAATATGATAAAGATGAAGTAGAATTATAACCAGCTGTTAAGGTTTCTCCAAACACATTTCCATTTCTCTTCATCATTTCAGACACTAAATGATCGGCTGTTCCATTCCCACCAAGAGAAGCATCATAGGTAGTTGCAAGTCTAGTTTTATCGAAAAATTGAGGATTACCAGCCTGATCGTGCGCCCCAAACCCAGCATCTCCTTCTATTTTGCCTGTTATCAATATTCCCTGATATTTAGTAAGGGCTGTTCCTGTATCAGGGTAAAACCAAGTGTTATCAATATGATCAATAGTATCAATAGTAGATCGAGAATCTTTATAAGCGATAGATGTACCGACATATCTTGCACCAACAAGATTATTTTTGATAATCACAGCGCCGCCAGTATGTTGAGTAGTTTCTCCCGCCCAAACTAAATTAGCGACCGTATCTTTGAGATAACTTGTATTATTAATCACATTTACAAAACCCGAATTAGGAGATGGCGCACCACCACCACCTCCACCAGAAACACCTATATTAACCGGTGTACCGTTATTTATAAAAATATTATTTAAAATATCAACAGGAACATAATTCAAATTTAGAACATCAGCATCTCCATCTGCCATATCAAAAACATTATTTCTTATAATTGTTTTAGGCAAATCAGCGGCATAAGCTCCAGTAAACATGATTGCATGAGTATTATAAGGAATGCCAATAAAAAAATTATCATATATTTCAAGACCGCCGCTAGTATCTAATAATTGTCCATTTACAGAACCAGCGCTAGCATCGGCATAAAATACATTGTTATATATTTTAAATGATCTCTGGGCTACCGGGACAGACGCTAAATAAAAATGATCCAATGAGCTATTTTTAAAAATATTATTTTTTACTTCTCGATTATTTCCAACCGAAGTTACATAAACTTTACCCATGGTTGGCTGAGAAAAAACATTTCCGTCGAATAAAAAATTACCCAAAGTACTAAGGACGGATGTTCTGATTGTTAAATTAGCATTATAGCCAGAAAGCGTGGATGTTATATTTCTGAAATCACTATTTGTAATTTTTAAATCATTAGCAGAATTAGCATATTGTCCAATATCAATATAGCCCGTTCCATTAAAATAACAGTGGTCAATATTCAAACTTGAATAAGCGTTGGAATCCCAAGCATTTTTCATAGAGATAGCCGTATAGCCAGTAATATCAAAATTAACGTATTGCCAATTGACTTGCTGAACTGGTGGAAGAGTTGGAGCCGCTGCTACTATATTTCCAACACCATGAACCGATGCTCTATTTCCAGCCGTACCATATATATTCCAAACAGCCATAGAATAACCCGAACCACTCGTACCAAAAACATAATTAGCCGCTGTTACGCTACTACCAGCATTCTGTTCGAAAACTCCTACCCTATCCCAAGTAAAATTGCTAGTAACGGTAAGCGTTCTATTTGTATCCAAGATTAAAGTGTCTTTTTTTAAAACTGTTCCGCCAGCACCTAATTTAATACTATTTACTGTGAATTTTGATCAATCGTAATTGTAACTGCAGCATCAACCACTATCTGAACATCATCTGACGCTCCAGGTACTACGCCGCCAGTCCAAGTAGAAGTTGCTGACCAATTACCAGATTGAGCGGCAGTAATAGTTGCCGCATCAGCTTCTTTAGAAAAGGATAAAAATGAAATAACAAAAATGAAGAAAATAATAAATTGCTTATATTTATTCATTCCATTATTAATAAAAAATAAATCATATATTTCTGCGTGTGGCGCAGATTGTATTTCTGCGTACAATGCATTCCATGTTCTGCGTCCCACGCAGATTTTAGCAACCAGCACAAAGGTGAAT
>CAJAVM010000026.1 GCA_903945435.1 uncultured bacterium
TTCAACTTGCTCATAGGCAAAACCAGTTCCGTTTTTTTAACAGCGGAAGCGTTCCTGATTCTTGTGAACATGTCTGCGATGGGATCCATCATATTTTTAGATTAAACTTAAATTTCTAAATTACCAGCTAGATTTCCTGATGCCCGGCAAATCGCCGTTATCGGCTAATTCACGGAAACAGATACGGCATAATTTAAAATCTCGCATAAACCCATGATTGCGGCCACAACGCCAACAACGATGAATAGTACGGGTGGAAAATTTTGGTTTTCTTTTTGCTTTAACGATTAATGCAGTTCTTGCCATATTTATTTGAATTATTTGCTGTCTTTCTTAAAGGGAAAGCCGAGAAGGTTGAAAAGTTCTAGACCTTCTTCTTTATTTTTAGCGGTAGTGGACATACAGACTTCTAGGCCAAAAGTTTTATCAATATCTTCGACTTTGATTTCTGGAAAAGCGACATGTTCTTTAAATCCGATAGTCATGTTACCCTTATTATCAATACCTTTACTATCAATACCGCGGAAATCACGAACACGTGGAAAAGTTATTCCAACTAATTTTTCAATAAAATCGTACATTCTTGGGCCTCTTAAAGTAACTTTAGCACCGATAGTCATCCCTTCTCTGATTTTGAAAGCAGAAACTGATTGCTTAGCTAAAGTAAACACTGCTTTCTGGCCACTAATTAAAGTTAAACCTTTAGCAACACTTTCTAAGTATTCCTTTTCTTTAGCATGAGCGCCGAAACCGACGTTCAAAACAACTTTAGTTAAACGAGGAACAAGCATGGCGTTTTTAAAGCCAAATTTTTCCTGCATTTTAACAACAATTTCTTTTTGGTATTTTTCTTTAAGTCTCATAATTTTGATATTACTCGATTATTTCCTGGCATTTTTTACAAGCCCTAAACTTCTTGTCTTTTTTGCCTTCAGTTTTAACTATTTTATAAGCCACACGAGTTGCGCGACCACACTTTGGACAGACTAAAGCAACATTAGATGCTTGAATAAAAGCTGGGAATTCAATTCTTTGACCTTTTTCACCTTGCTTTTGCGGACGCAAATGCTTAATTAAAAGATTTAAGCCTTCAACACTAACCTTTCCATCTTCAGGAATAGATTGTAGGACCTTTCCGGATTTACCCTTGTCCTTACCGCTTAATATTTTTACTTTGTCGTTCTTTTTGATATTCATATATTTCCGAACCGTGTTTTGTAATTTATAAAACTTCAGGAGCTAAAGAGGCAATTTTTACGAAACCAGCATGTCTAACCTCTCTTGCGACTGGACCAAAGATACGAGTACCTTTTGGATCTTTCTTAACTATATCATTGATAATCACACAGGCATTATCATCAAAGCGCAAGTAAGAACCATCCGGACGTCTAACTTCTTTAGCTGTTCTTACGACAACTGCCTTAACAACATCACTTCTTTTAATAGCGGCATGAGGAGTAGCGCTTTTAACGGCAGCGATTATAATATCACCAACGTGAGCGTAACGTCTTCGAGTACCACCTAAAACTCTGATGCACATAACTTCCTTGGCACCGGAATTATCAGCTACTTTTAAATAAGTTTGCACTTGTATCATATTTTTCTGCTTGTATTTATTATGCTTGCCGTTTTATTAGTTTAAAACTCTCCATCTCTTATCACGGCTCAACGGACGACATTCGACGAAAGAAACTTTATCGCCAGTCTTATGTTCATTTTTTTCATCATGAACTTTATATTTACGACTAACAGTATATCTTTTCTTATATTTAGGATGAACCTTAATAGTTTCAACCTTAACTAAGATAGTCTTATCACTTTTATCGCTTACAACTACGCCGCTGAACTTCCGACTAATAACCTCCGGTTTAGTTGTTTTATTTTCTACTTTAGCGGTCATATTATTTTTTCTTATTTGTTATCGTTAAAATCTGGGCGATGAGTTGTTTGATAACTCTAATTTCCCTGATGTTTTTTAATTGCTTATTGGAATCTTTGAAACGTAGGTCACGTAACTTTTCGCGGTTCACTTCTAATAAGTTCTTAAGTTCAACTGCGTCCTTCGTTAATAATTCTTTTGTATCCATATTATTATATCTATTTATTCCTTGCTGATAAATTGGCACTTAATCGGTAGCTTATGAGCTGCAGATTCCATAGCTTTCTTAGCCGTTTCCTTATCAATACCTTCCATTTCAAACATTACCATTCCTGGTTTTACGATAGCGACGTAGTAATCAACCGCACCCTTACCTTTACCCATAGGAATTTCTCCACCGTGAGCGGTAACTGGTTTATCCGGGAAGATTCTAATCCAAATTTTTCCAGTTTTCTTAACATATTTAGTCATAACTCTTCGGGCTGCTTCAATCTGGCGAGCAGTTACCCAGCAAGGAGTTAAACTCTTTAGACCATAACTTCCAAAACTGATATTCAAAGTACGAGTAGCTTTACCACCCCTACGTCTTTTCTGGTCTTTTCTCCATTTAGTTTTCTTTGGCATTAACATATTTTTGTATACTCAAAACTCAAAAAAATTTATTAGTTCGCTATCACCTCTCCAGTAGTTGATTTTTCTTTTTCAAAAACTTCACCTTTGTAAACCCAAACCTTAATACCAATAGCACCATAAGTAGTATGAGCAACGCCGCGAGCATAATCGATATCAGCTCTTAAAGTCTGCAATGGAACTTTGCCCCAAACTAATTTCTCAGTTCTAGCAATTTCAGCACCATTTAAGCGTCCAGAAATAACTGTTTTTGCGCCTAGCGCACCGCCTCTTTCAATCTTAGCAATAGTTTGCTTCATTACTTTTCTGAAAGGAAGTCTTTTTTCAATATCTAAAATCATGGTTTGAACAATAATCTGAGCACTTAAATTTGGACGACTAACTTCTTTAATATTTAAATTGATTTCTTGCATTCTAAAATTCTTCAAGAACTTATCATGCAATTTCTTTTTCAAATCCTCCGCTCCGTTACCTCCACGGCCGATAATAATACCTGGCTTAGCGGTAAAGATGGTAATTTCAATCTTGTTTATTCCACGGCTAATCTCAACTTTATCGACACCAGCTTCTCTAAATTCTTTGATAAGGTGTTTACGAATCACAATATCTTGCTTGATATTTTTGATATATTGTTCACCTTGTTCAAACCAAGTAGAAGGCCAGGTCTTGGTGATACCCATGCGTAGAATTTTCGGATTAACTTTTTTACCCATATATATTTCTATTACTTTTTATTATATTAACCGGCTTTTCTTCTAAACATTTTCGCTTTCTCAGGTGCAGCAACTTGCTTTGTTTTATCTTTATCCATCTTTCCAGCAACTTTAGCAGCCTTTTCACCTTCTTTAACTAATTTTTCTAGTTTTACGGGTTCTTCGGTCTTAACCACTTTCTTTTCTTTTTTACCACTATCTTTAATTTCAGCTAGAGTTACATGAACATGGCAACCTCTTTTTCTAATTGCACTAGCGCGTCCATGAGCTCTAGGCATCCAGCGTTTTAGAGTTACTCCTTCATCAGCCTTAATTTCTTTAATTAACAGATTAGACTTATCTAAATCGTAAGTATTAACAGCATTAGCAATTGCTGATTTAATAAGTTTTCTTACCGGGATAGCTGCTTTTTTATTAATAAACTTCAATTGATCTAAAGCGGCTTCAACTGGCATTCTGCGAACAACATCAATCACCAGGCGAACTTTCTGGGCTGACATTCTCAAATGATTTAAACTAGCTTTTACTTCCATATAGATTTTCGATTATTTTTTAGCTGCCGCTTGCGTCTTAGCCATCTTTCCTCCGTGACCTGGGAACTTTCTAGTTTGAGAAAATTCTCCTAAACGATGACCGACCATGTTTTCTACGACGTAAACTGGGATGTGTGTTTTACCATTATGAACTCCAAGCGTAAACCCAACCATTTCTGGAGTGATAGTACAGGCTCTATCCCAAACTTTAATCACAGTCTTATCTTCTGCTTTTAAATTTTTCAATTTATTGATAAGTCTTAGATTAACGTAGGGGCCCTTTTTTAAACTTCTGGACATAATTATTTAAAATTAATTACTTTATTTGCGCTTAGCTCTTCTCTTTACGATTAAACGATCGCTATGACGTTTCTTTCTAGTCTTAACACCCAAGGCAGGTTTACCCCACATAGTTTTAGGATGTTTCAAACCGATAGATTGCTTACCTTCACCACCACCGTGTGGATGATCAACTGGATTCATAGCAGTACCACGAACAGTTGGACGAATACCTAGATGACGACTGCGTCCAGCTTTACCTAAAGAGATGTGACGCTTGTCTGGGTTACTAGCCTGACCAACTGTACAAAGACATTCTTTCTTCACTAATCTGATTTCACCTGATGGCATTTTAATCTGAGCATATTTTCCTTCAACACCCATGACGTAAACAACATTACCAGCACCACGAGCAATCTGAGCGCCTTTTCCTGGTTCTAGTTCAACTGAACTAACAGGCATACCAGCTGGAATGAATTGTAATGCTAAAGCATTACCATTTTTTATTTCAATTAACTCTTTAGAGCTCATTAATTTATCGCCTACACCAACATTAATCGGGGCGATAATATATCTTTTTTCACCATCAGCATAATGTAATAACGCAAGTCTAGCGCCTCTATTTGGATCATATTCAATTGCGGCAACAGTTGCTTCAACATTAAACTTATCACGTTTAAAATCAACCAAACGAACATAACGTTTAGCGCCGCCGCCACGATGTCTAACAGTAATCTTACCAGTTGAGTTACGACCGCCTCTTTTCTTCTTGATAACAACTAATCTTTTTTCCGGAGTAGACTTAGTTATATCTTTAAAGTCGTCAAAAGTCGCTTCACGGCGTCCAGGAGTATTTGCTTTTACTTTTTTAATTCCCATATTGATTCAAAAAAATCTATTTATAAATGCGAGGTATAATTAAACGCCTTCGTAAATTTTAATCGCTTCACCTTTAGCTAAAGTAACGATTGCTTTTTTCCAGTCTTTTCTTTGACCGCGAATTTTACCACGAGCAACACGCTTGCCCTTCATATTAACAATATTTACATCTAGAGGTTTAACTCCGTAAACAGCTTGGATGGCCTTAGCAACTTCAATCTTGTTTGCTTTAGTTGAAACAACAAAAACATATTTATTTTCACTTGCTAAATGCGTTGCCTTTTCGGTAATTAACGGTTTAACTAAGAAATGACTAGAAGCAGAATATTTTACAACTGAAGTTTTAGTTTTAGTAGCAGTCTTTGGAGTTTCAGCATATAAATCTTTCATGCTTTTTACCTCAGCTACTTTAGCTTCAACTTTTTTAACAGCCGGAGCCTTAACGCTAGTAGCCGCTTTTTTATCTTCAGTCTTAGTTGTTTTTGATCCGAATAATGCCATATTTTTATTTGTTATAAAGTTTGGTAAAAGCTTCAACCGCCTTTTCCGTTAACAGTAGACTCTTATGATTTAATAAATCAACTAAGTTAATGTTTTCTAGATTAATCATCTTAACACCAACTAAATTGCGACCAGAATATTTTACTTTTTCATCCTTAGAATCATTAACAACTAATATATTGCGACGTTCGTTATTTAAAACTTTCTTTTCGAAAGTAGTTAAAATTTCATTGAATTTCTTTGTTTTAAAATCAGCTAATTCTAAAGTATCAATCACTGCTAAAGCATTACTCTTAACACGATCGGATAAAGCCATAAAAATAGCTTTCTGTTTCATCTTCTGATTTATCTTTTGTTTAAAATTACGATCTTTAGTAGGACCGAAAGTTACGCCACCACCAATCCAAATCGGACTTCGACTAGAACCAGCACGAGCACGTCCTGTTCCCTTTTGTTTCCAAGGTTTTTTACCACCACCAGAAACTTCGCTTCTATCTTTAGTATGAGCTAAAACCTGACGACAATTAGCCATCTGAGCAACCATAGCTTGATGAAGCAATTCATTATTAGGTTCAACCGCAAAAATCTTAGCATTTAATTCTAAATCTTTAATTGGTTCAGCGGATTGATTGTAGACTTTTATCTTTAATGACATATGATATCAATTTACTAATTACTAATTATGAAACAGTTTCTTCAGTCTTAGCTTCTTCAGCCTTAACCTCCTCCACTTTCTCTTCTACCTGTTCCTTTACTTCAGGAGCAACTTCTTCAGCCTTAACTTCTTCAATTACAGGCTCTACTACAGCTGGTTTAACATTTACCTTCAATTCGCCAGCGGCATTAAGTAGAACTAAACCGTTGATAGCTCCCGGAATAGCACCCTTGATAATAATGATATTATTTTCAACATCAATTTTTACAATTTCCAAATTAGCGGTTGTAACTCTTTCGCCGCCCATACGTCCACCCATTCTAGTACCTTTAAAAACGTGAGCTGGACCTTTAGGGCCAATAGAACCAGGCATTCTTTCTTGATCTTTATTACCATGAGTCTTTCTGAAACCTGCAAAATGATGACGTTTTACAACACCTTGAAATCCCTTACCCTTAGAAGTTCCGGTAACATTAATTTTATCGCCTACTTCAAAAGTTTCAACATTAACAATATCTCCAACCTTAAAATTAGCCGCTTCAGTAGTTCTAAATTCACGAACATGCTTAGGCATAGCTTCCATTCCTTTGTAATGGCCAACTTGAGGTTTATTTACATTTTTCTTTTTTCTTTCACCAAATGCTAATTGTAAAGCTTCATAACCATCAGTTGCTTTTGTTTTAACATGAGTAACTTGGCAAGGACCAGCTTGAACAGGAGTAACGGCAAGAACTTTGTCGCCTACCCACATCTGAGTCATGCTCATTTTTTTTCCACTGATAAATTTCATATAGTTCTTCTTCAATAATACACAAAAAAACTGGTTTAATAAACCAGTCTGCAAAACAAAAAATGAAAAATAAAACGAAATGTTTTATCAACCAAATTTTAAGTTGTCTACTGATTTACCTCCAAATTTTGCTGATTTTAGCCAAGATACTTTCTTAAATAAGAGTTATCCAGACCTCTAACTGCAAAGATTATTATTACTTGTTTATATTACTACATTTTTATTTCCACGTCAACCCCAGCAGGAAGATTTAAATTAGTCAAATCTTCAATCGTTTTTGCACTTGGATCAATGATATCAATCATACGCTTGTGAATACGCATTTCGTATTGATCTCTAGCATCTTTATGCACGAAAGTAGACCGGTTAACGGTATATTTTCTCTTTTCAATCGGCAATGGAATCGGCCCAAAAAACTGGGCGTCAGAACGCTCGATAGTTTCGATAATGGTCTTAGTGGATTGATCAATAATTTTATGATCAAAAGCCTTGATCTTAATTCTGATCCTCTGTTTAAATTCTTTTTCGTCTTTTTTGTGTTCGGACATAATTTAATTTTTTTAAAATGATCGCTACGAGCTTACCCTTCCCGCAGGAAGAGTAAGCCTAAGCAATTACTTTAAGATTTTAGTTACAACACCAGCACCAACTGTGCGTCCACCTTCTCTGATAGCAAATCTTTGTTTTTCTTCTAAAGCGATAGGTGAAATTAATTTGATGTTCAAATTAACAGTATCACCAGGCATAACCATTTCAGTTCCTGCTGGTAAAGTGATATCACCAGTTACATCAATAGTCTTTAGATAAAATTGAGGTTTGTAACCATTAAAGAAAGGTTTATGACGTCCGCCTTCTTCTTTAGATAGAACATATACTTCAGCACTGAATTCAGTGTGAGGAGTGATAGTTCCTGGCTTACATAAAACTTGACCTCTTTCAACTTCATTCTTTTTAGTTCCACGAAGTAATAAACCAGCATTATCACCAGCCTTACCTTCGTCTAACTGTTTGTTGAACATTTCAACTCCAGTAACAGTAGTCTTTTTTGTATCCATTAAACCAACGATTTCAACTTCTTCACCAACTTTGATAATACCTCTATCAATACGTCCAGTAACAACTGTACCGCGACCTTCGATTGAAAAGATATCTTCAATAGGCATTAAGAAAGGATGATCAATATCTCTAACTGGTTCTGGGATGAATTCGTCTAACTGCTTCATTAATTCCATTAAAGGTTCAGCATCAGGACCTGATGGGTTTTCTAGAGCCTTTAAAGCACTGCCTCTGATAATAGGAGTAGTATCTCCTGGGAATTCATATTTCTTTAATAAATCACGAATTTCTTCTTCAACAAGGTCAATTAATTCCTTGTCTTCAACCATATCACACTTGTTTAAGAAAACAATGATATAAGGTACGCCAACCTGACGAGCTAATAAGATGTGTTCTCTAGTTTGAGGCATAGGGCCATCAGTTGCAGAAACTACTAAAATAGCACCGTCCATTTGAGCAGCACCAGTAATCATGTTCTTAACATAATCAGCATGGCCCGGACAATCAACGTGAGCGTAATGACGCTTATCTGATTCGTATTCTACGTGAGCAGTTGCAATAGTAATACCTCTTTCTCTTTCTTCCGGAGCGGCATCAATTTCTCCAACCCCCTTGTGAGACGCTTTCATTCCTTTAGCGGAGAAAACGGCTAACATCGCGGCGGTTAAAGTTGTTTTTCCATGATCAACGTGGCCGATAGTACCTACGTTAACATGGGGCTTATTTCGTTCAAATTTTTCTGTTGCCATGTTTTTGTTGTACGGCCCCCGTTTTTCACGGGGTTTCTTTCCCTCAAAGGAAACCAGCCGAACTAAATTAATTAATTATATTTTTTAAATTTTTTAATAAAAAATTACTCGATATTATGCGCGTTGTTTTTTACTGCCGGAGGGATACGCCAATTATTTTTAGCCTTATCTTCCTCTGACAATACAGGCGCATTTTCTTGATTCTTCCACATCGAGATTTCGCGATTAATTTTATCAGTTAAATCTTCACCTGTCAAATTTTCGCTTATCTCTTTTTTAACAATAGATTCAGGCTTTTTCTCGGGTTCGTCTATAGTTTTAACATAACGGTCAAAGTCCATTACCACATAAGAGCTATCGGGATTATTTGCATCGAAAACGATTACCTTATCTCCAGTTTTTTTTATTAATTCAATAATTTTTTTAAATTGCTCTGACATATTTTTATTGATTAATTTTGCAATTATTTTTTACACTTCTTAAACTAACAATCTTTTACAATTTACTTACCGTTTTTTTCTTTTAAAGTTTCAAGAATATTTTTTGGTACCTCAGCATAGTTAGCAAATTCCATAACGTAGTTAGCACGACCTTGGCTCATAGATCTTAAGGAAGTCGAGTAACCAAACATTTCTGCAAGTGGGACTTTAGCCTTAACAACTTTGATATTAGCACGGTCGGACATTTCTTCGATTTGACCACGTTTACTGCTTAAGTCGCCAATAATATTACCCATGTATTCTTCTGGAGTAGTAACTTCGACTTTCATCATCGGTTCAAGTAAAACTGGACCTGCTTTTTGACAAGCATCTTTAAAAGCAAAGATAGCTGCCATTTTGAAGGCAATTTCTGAAGAGTCGACTTCATGATATGAACCGTAAAAAACTGCAGTTTTAACATCAACCATTGGATAACCAGCTAAAACACCGCTATTTAAAGCTTCCTTAACACCCTTTTCAATCGCTGGAATATATTCTTTAGGAATAACACCACCTTTAACTTCATCATTGAATTCATACCCCTTACCTGTTTCTTGAGGTTCAACACGTAATGAACAGTGACCATATTGACCACGACCACCGGATTGTTTTACATACTTATGTTCAGCCTCAGCCATTCTAGTAATGGTTTCACGATATGATACTTGTGGTTTACCAACATTAGCTTCAACCCCGAATTCACGTTTCATACGATCAACAATGATTTCCAAGTGTAATTCACCCATACCAGCAATTAAAATCTGATTAGTTTCTTCATCAGTAGCAACTCTAAAAGTTGGGTCCTCTTCAGCTAAACGAGCTAAAGCAACACCCATCTTTTCTTGGTCAGCTTTAGTTTTAGGTTCAACTGCAATCTTAATAACTGGTTCCGGGAAAACAATAGATTCAAGTAAAACTGGTTCCTCTTCAGCACATAAAGTATTACCAGTTGTAGTATTTTTTAAACCAATAACGGCCGCGATATCACCAGCATAAATTTCTTTAATTTCTTCACGGTGATTAGCATGCATACGAACTAAACGGCTAATTCTTTCCTTGTTTCCAGTTGAAGAATTAACGATATATGAACCGGATGTTAAAACACCCTGATAAACACGAACAAAACAAAGCTTACCAACAAAAGGGTCAGTAGCAATCTTGAAAGCTAAGCCAATAAAAGGTTTATTATCATCAGCATTAACTGAAACTTTCTTTTCAATATCACGCACATCAGCTGCTTCAACTTGAGGAACGTCTAATGGAGATGGTAAATAATCGTTAACAGCATCAAGTGCTAATTGAACACCAATATTTTGTAAAGCCGTACCACATAAAACTGGATAAATTGCATTAGCAATTACACCCTTACGAATAGCGGATTTAACTTCTTCAGGAGTTACTTCTTGACCATTCAAATATTTTTCCATGGTTACTTCATCGCACTCAACTGCTTTTTCAATAAGCTCTGCATGGAATTCATCAACCTTAGCTTTCATATCTTCAGGAACTGGAATTTCTTCAATATTAACACCAAAATGACCAGAAAACTGATAAGCCTTCTTAGTTAATAAATCAATCACACCCTTTAAATTATCTTCAGCGCCAATCGGTAATTGGATAGCAACTGCTTTCTGATTTAATCTAGTCTTAATAGAATCAAGACTCATATAAAAATCAGCTCCCATCTTATCCATTTTATTTACAAAACAAAGACGAGGAACATTATATTTATCAGCTTGGCGCCAAACAGTTTCAGATTGTGGCTCAACGCCAGCCTGACCATCAAAAACAGCGATTGCACCGTCTAAAACGCGAAGTGAACGTTCAACTTCAACTGTGAAGTCAACGTGACCTGGAGTATCGATAATATTAATTTTGTTATTCTTCCAGAAACAAGTAGTCGCGGCCGAAGTAATTGTAATACCTCTTTCCTTTTCTTGTTCCATCCAGTCCATTTCAGCAGCACCTTCATGAACTTCACCAATTTTATGTTTTTTACCAGTATAAAACAAAACACGCTCAGTGAAAGTAGTTTTTCCAGCATCAATGTGAGCCATGATACCAATATTTCTAATATTATCTAACGCGTAATCTCGGGCCATATTTTAAATTTATTTAATTTTTTATTTATGTTAGTAAGGAGCGAGCTTATCTTGAGAAGTGAGCGAAAGCTTTATTAGCCTCAGCCATCTTATGAACAGCTTCTCTCTTCTTAACAGCAGTTCCTTCGCCATTAGAAGCATCTAGAATCTCAGTAGCAAGCTTTTCAGCAGTAGAACGACCCTTACGGTCATTAGCAGCCTTGATAATCCAGTTACAGCCTAAGAAATATCTTCTTTCACCACGAACCTGGAAAGGAACCTGATAGTTAGCACCACCGACTCTTTTACCTCTAACTTCAACAAGTGGAGAAACTTTCTTGATTGCCTTGTTAAAAATATGACGTGGATCTTGCTTAGTCTTATCTTTTAAAATATCAAAAGAGCGGTAAACGATACTTTCGGCTACACTCTTCTTTCCTCTTTCCATGACGTAATTAATAAATTTAGCGATATTCTTATCGTTATATTTAGAATCACCTTCGATTGTTCTCTTTGGAGCTGGTTTTCCTCTCATATTTGTATGGCCGCGAACTTTTAGCAGCTATCTAAAATCGCGTCTTATTTTAACTTATTTATTAAAATGATTTATTTAAATTATTTAGCAGCCTTGGGTTTCTTAGCGCCATAAGAACTGCGGCTCTTACGTCTAGCCTCAACACCAGAAGCATCGTATACACCACGAACAACTTTATAGCGAACACCAGGAAGATCTTTAGTTTTTCCACCCTTTACTAAAACGATGGAATGCTCTTGTAAGTTATGACCCATACCTGGGATATAAGCAGTTACTTCCATTCCGTTAGATAAACGAACACGGCAAATTTTACGCAACGCTGAGTTAGGTTTTTTGGGAGTAGTAGTAGTCACCTTTAAACAAACGCCTTGCTTAAATGGAGCGCCTTTTGCAGTTTCTTTCTTTTTGCGGTGCAAAGAATCAAGACTAAGATGAAGAGCGATTGCGTTCTTGCGGACCTTTGTTTTTTGTCTTCCCTGCTTAACCAATTGATTTATAGTTGGCATAATTTTCAGTTATGGTCCGCCTTCTAGACGGATGCCTGGCGAACTTTGCTTATTACTAAATTTTAAATATTAAAATAATCCTGGATATTCAGGACGTGTGATTTTTTTATACTAATTCAATTTAACAAAATATAAAACATAAGTCAAGAAGGATTAATGCAAATTTAGTCTATTTATGGATGTGCTAAACCACCCTCTTAACGTCACGGTTTTTCATGTTGACATAAATATATATTTATGATATTATGAATACAAAAAAATCGTACGTTTAAAAAACTATATAAACAAAAAAAATCATTAACAATGAAAACACCAATTAAAATTTCTCAATTAAAATTTGTATGGATTCTTATTAAAATTGGAATAATCGTCGCTCTTTTAGCAGCAATAATGTCTTGCACAAAGGAAAAGGAATACGACATTCCAACTCCGGTTGAAAAAGTAAAGGTCTTTGTTTCTACTTCCTCTTCTCAAAATTGAATTTGCCGTGCAATAATCAAAAGAGACCCGATTCTGCCAAGATTCGGGTTTTATTATTGACAAAAGTAAATATTTGTGATATAATATCGTCATAGTGCGCTAAGCGATTGGCACTCAAAAGCCGTACAAGGCTATGCTCCATTACAGGAGCTAAAAAAATCGGTTCTTTAAAAATTAATGTTATGAGTAATTTAAAAGAAAAAATCCTAAATGGATTTATGAATGTGACTTTTATTGGGCTCCCTATCGCCCTAGTGTTAATCTTCGGAGCAAAATTTTCGCTCTGGCTGAATCTTTTGACGCTAATCTGCGTTATGTTCTTATCGGCCGCTTTCGCCATGATTGGAGATGAGTATGAAAGTCCAAAAAGAATTATGCTAGCCTTAATTGGTGCTTCTGTCGCTGCTAATATCAAAGTCCTGGTCTATCCCGGACACACAGCAGCAATTATTCTAACAACGATCCTAATTATCTCCACCTTTGACCTCATTGACCGAGGTCAAATCATTTGGTTGGAATTTACCAGACGTTCAAGATTGCGTTTCTTGGGAAAATTTATTATCCTAATAACTTTTCTCGGCAATATTGGTTTAATTGTTGCTAATTTCGGAAGCCAAGCGATTTGGATTCCAATAACAACAGCTTTACTACTGCTAACTCTGCTGTTTAACCACGATGCGTTCCTGCAAAACGATTCCTCGGAAAAAGAAAAAACATTCTTCATTTCCGCAGGAGCATTAATTCTCACCGGCGCAATTAGCACCATCGTTCAATTTTGGACAACAGAACTTTTCTGGGGAATAAAACTCTGGCAACTGTTAGCCGGATTAGTAATTCTAATTATCATTATTGCGACAGTAATCTTTATCTGGATAATTAGACAAAACAGAATTGAACGACTTGAAAATCAAGAGAAAGAACGCGTTGAGCGAGAAGAACAACGGAAGACGGAGGCCGAAAAAAAAGAAAAAAAAGAAGAAGCGCTAGCTAAAAGACAAGCTAAGGTTGATACAATCATGGCTAAAAATTTAGAAGACTGGGTAGCTGATGATTTCGTTATCATCCACGATCTAGATGCACAGACAGCCACAAAGGCTTTCTTGATGAATTCAAGTATTGACGGCGAATACATCGCCAACCTGATTACTGTTTCTATTTATAAGCAACAGATTGTTTGGGGACACGGCTTAAGCACCTTCCTGCAAATATTTGAGCTTATTGCTCAAAAAAGTTTTTCAGACAAAGAATTAGCTCGAGTAATCACTATTACTCTAGCTTTGAGCAAAAGAGTCGCCGATTTAAAGAGAGATGGTGATGAGGTTTACAAAGGAGAAAAAGAACTCCTAAACATGCTTACGCGAATTGAAGAATTCGCAAATAAAAAAGATTAGCAATAAAACAAACAAGCTCACGCACACAAAAAGACCCGAGTCTAAACAGCCCGGGTCTCTTTTTATTTAAAATATATTTTAATTTTCAAGAACAACTTACTATCCCGCTATCAACTTAAAAAGAAAATTAACTGGACCGCTGATTACCTGGCCAAATAACATTACTACTAAGATTACTATCACAAATCCAAATCTTTCCATACTTAAATATCTCTCACGCAAATGGGCCGGTAAAAAAGTCGCCAATATCTTAGAACCATCAAGCGGCGGTAAAGGCAAAAGATTAAAGACGGCTAACAATAAATTTATATAAATAATCATTCCCAACAAACCAGAAAATGTTAAACTAAAAAATGGAATAAATTTTAATATCAAACCAAACACAACCGCAATCACTAAATTACCTAATGGGCCCGCGAAAGCAACTTTAGCTTCCCCATACTTTTTGTCAGTCAAATTATTTGGATTATATGGAACCGGTTTTGCCCAAGCAATTAAAAAAGGAGTTCCTGAAACCACCATCATTAGCGGTAAGAAAAAAGACCCAAACCATTCAAGGTGAGCAAGTGGATTTATAGTTAATCTACCGGCATCTTTAGCGGTATCATCGCCTAAACGATGAGCCATAAAACCATGCAAGTATTCATGCACAACGGCCGAAAAGATTAACACTATAATTTGAAATATTTGTATCATATGGAAATATTGTAACATAACTTGATTAATTTTAAAAATGCTGTTAGAATAAAACCATTAAAATAAGCAAATAAACCAATATGGCAAAAAAGTGTGATTTATGCGGACGTAGTTCAACAAAAGGGGCTAGTCGTTCTCATTCTAAAATTAAAACCTTAAAGAGACAGAATATCAACTTACAAAGTAAGGTTATTGAAGGTGTTAAGGCTAAAGTTTGTACTTCTTGTATGAGAACTATGGAAAAGCCTAAAAGAGTTAAAACTCCTAGAAAACCGGCCCTAAAGGTAGGTGAATCAGCAACCATCAAAAAAACTGGAAAAAAAGTTGTTAAAGTAGCTAAAGCAAAAAAATAATCTTCTCAAATTTTTAAACATAAAAACTCGCTAACGGCGAGTTTTTTGTTTTTGAAATAACCAAACTAAAATAATAAGTAAAATATAATAAACCGTCGCATCTAGATTTCCGAAATTATTTATTTCTATTGCCGCCCAATTTGGTTTTGCTAATAATCTTGCGGCTACAAAAATAAACTTTAGCATTAAGTAGGCGGGAAAAAATAACCACACTCCTAAACTCGGAAAAATCGCAGCGGGAATAAGCGGGATAATAAGAGCCGCTAATAAAAACGGAAATATCCAAATCACAATTGGGTTAGCAATAAATGAAATAATGGAAAATTGGTGAAAGTTAATTAACATAATCGGCGTTACCGCTAACTGACAAGCGATAGTTAAGCTAAATATATCCCAAAGCGCAAGCCAAAAAGTTCGCCAACCAGCATGAAGTTTATTTTTTATTTTACTTCTTAAAGACTCAAAACAAGGATAAACATAAATGATTCCGCCTACCGCCGCAAAAGAAAGCTGAAAACCAATATCATCTCTAAGTAGACGTGGATTAATTACAAGCATCAAGGCCGCCGAGAATACTAAAGCTTTAACTATTGTTGCTAAACGACCATAATATGAAGCTAAAAAGACTAGCCCTCCCATCACCGCGGAACGTACTGCTGACGCGCTCAAGCCGGTCATTATTGGGTAAATGAAAAGAAACATAAAAATAATTTGCAAAGCGCGCTGACGTTTAAATCCTAAAAACAACATTAAGCCTAAAATCATGGCGCTCAAAATTGTAATATGAGAGCCAGAAATTGCAATTAAATGACTTAAACCAGTCCGAGAAAAAGCTAGCCCATCTTCATCACTAACTGTACGACGATAACCTAGGAGCAAAGCATCGGCTAAGCCAGCCTCCGGCTCGGGCAATGATTTATCAAGAATTAATTTTATTTTCCATTTTAGTTTTAAGAGGGCTAAATAAATTTCTTGCTGATTAGAAAGAGTGCCTGATTCTTTATTAATTTTTGGATAATACATTACTGAATAAATATCATATCGAGCTAAATAGCGTCCGTAATCAAAACCATTAAATTTTTCTGGCGTTTTTACTAAACCAGTAACTCTTAAATAATCGCCAAAGTTATACTCGGGATATAAAGCCGTCGTTACCAATACTCGACCATCAGCGCAAATTGTTAAGCGTCGACTTTTATAATCAATATCCGCTTCTTCGCAAACCTGACCAATAAATTCAATTTTTTGATTATTATATTTAGCTACTCCAACATTACTTTTCCCTACTAAAAAAGCCTCATCATCAAGGCTCCTACAAAATACAAATCCGATAAATATTAAGTTTAAATAAAAAAATATCTTAGCTGGGGATAACATAAAAATGCCGTTAATTATAACGACATTTTACAAATAACCTAATAAACTAAGGATAAACTATTTCTTTAAAAATCTTAAATAAGCTTCTATGAATTCTTCTAAATCACCATCTAAAACATTCTCAACATTAGAAGTTTCATATTCACTGCGATGATCTTTAACTAATTTATTTCCGTATAAAAAATATGATCTAATTTGTTTGCCCCATTCTGCTTTTTGAACATCACCTTTTAATTTTCTCTCCCGCATTTCCCTTTCTTCTAGAAGGCGCTGATTTAATTTTGCCCGAAGTATTTGAAAAGCATTTTCTTTATTTTGATGTTGGGAGCGCTCTGTTTGGCAAGTAACAGTTATATTAGTCGGTAAATGAACAATGCGCACGGCTGAATCCGTCGTATTGACACTCTGGCCACCAGGCCCGCTAGAGCGATAAACATCGATTCTAATATCTTCATCTTTAATAACTACTCCGCCTTCATCAGGAATTTCTGGAATTACTTCGACTAAAGCAAATGAGGTTTGGCGTAAACCATCGGCATTAAAAGGTGAATTACGAAGCAAGCGATGAACACCGTTCTCGCTCTTTAAATACCCATAAGCATACGCACCAGTAATTCTTAAGTCTACACTCTTGAGACCAGCTTCATTACCATAGCTCTTATCTAAAATCTCTGCTTTAAATCCTTTACGCTCACAAAAGCGAAAATACATTCTTTCGAGCATTTGCGCCCAATCCTGAGCATCAACCCCGCCCGTTCCCGCATGAATAGAAATAATTACATTACTTTTATCATACTTACCGGAGAATAAAGAAACAAACTCTAAGCGAGAAAATTCTTTTTCTAAATCAACAGCTTTTTTTTCTAACTCCTGAATTAACTCTTCATTTGCTTCTTGCTGGACGAAAACTGCCATTTCTTCGGCTTCTTTAATTTCCTGTTCCATGTTAAGCCATTTAGCGGTTTCGGCTATTAACTCTTCCGCCTCTTGACCAATACTAACAGCGGCTTCTCTATTATCCCAAAAATTTGGCTCAGACATTTGTAGGCGTAAATCATTTGCTCTAACGAGTTTTTGGTCAATATTTAAAAGCACCTTTACTTTTAAAAGACGCGCTTGAAGTTCTTTTAATTTTTCAATAATATTTTCCATATCTAGATTATAACAGACAAATAAGAAATAACTCAAACAAAAAGCCATCCCGGAAGGATGACTTTTTTATGTTCAAATCTTTGTGTAAAAATTCTATAAAGATTAACGCTTGCTCCATTGAGGGGCTTTTCTAGCTTTTCTCAAACCTGGTTTCTTTCTTTCTACTTGTCTTGGATCACGAGTTAAGAAGCCATTAGCTTTCAAAGCATCTTTGGTTGCTGGATCAAGAGCAAAAATAGCACGACTGATACCTAATTTAACAGCATCAACTTGGCCAAATTTACCACCTCCATGAACAATAATAGAGAAATTGTAATCACGATGATGACCAGTAACTTTCAATGGTTGAACAATAATATTTAAACCTTCACCTGGAAAATATTCGGCCGCTCTTTTACCATTAATCATGATAACGCCTTTTCCGCCCTCATATAAACGAACCTGGGCAGAAGCTTGTTTGCGACGTCCAACAGCCTTAATATATTTACCAGTGAACTCAGCGATTTCATTCTTAGCCCATTCTTTATCATCTTCAATGATATCTTCAGTAGCGGCCTCGAATTCATCTTCTCTGACTTCTTTTATCTTTTTGTCTGCCATATTATTTTATAATTAATCTTTTGAGCATACCGACACGTAATTTAGTCGGAGGAAGCATCTCTTTAACAGCTCTTTGTAAAACTTCTCCAGGATTAAGGGCATAAATAGAAGACATCTTCTTTGTTTTTAAACCGCCGATATATCCTGAAAAATGATAATATTCTTTCTGGTCAAACTTTTTGCCAGTGAATTTCATTTTTGAAATATTTTTAACTTCAACAATATCTCCCAAATCCATATGAGGTTGATATTCTGGTTTATTTTTACCATGTAAGATGTTTGCAATCTTAGTAGCTAAACGGCCGACAGTTTGGTCTTCAGCATCAATCTGATGCAACTTTCTTTCAATATTTTTCATATTTTTATACTAATTCAATTTGAACCATTTCAGCACCATCGCCCTGTCTGGTCCCTAACTTAACGACACGAGTATATCCTCCTGGACGTTCTTTATAGCGAACACCTAAAACTTCGATCGTTTTTTTAATGGCATTCTTTTGTAGTAAAACCTTGATTAAACCACGACGGGCAGCTAAATCACCAGCTTTAGAAGCAGTAATCATTCTTTCTACAAGTGGGCGAACTGCTTGAGCCTTAGCTTTAGTAGTTGTAACCTTCTCATATAAAAGAATACTGGATGCCATATTTCTTAACATCAGCTCGCGTGGACCTTTCTCTCGGTCTAAAATTTTATTTTTATTTCTGTGACGCATAAACTCTTATCGATCAGCTTTCCGCTTTCGGCGAAATAGCGTGCAAATTATTATTTCTTGGATTTTTTAGCTTTTTCTTTCTTCTCTTTTTTTGGCTCTTCAATTTCTTCAGTTTCTGCTTCAACTACTTCTACATTTTCTACTACTTCTTCAGCATCATTTTTAGCTGCTTCCTCCGCCATTTCTTTACCAATGTTTTCTGGTAACAAAGCGTTGAATTGTTCAACTAAAATTTTAACTGCTTCATTGAAGGCTTCTTCAGGGCTAACAGTTCCATCAGTCTTAACATCAAGAATAAGCTTGTCCCAGTTGGTCATTTTACCAACACGAGCATTGTCTACTTTAATGCTAACAAGAGTAACTGGAGAAAAAATAGAATCGATTTCAATGAAACCAATTTCCTTATTTTCTTTCTTACTACCCTCAGCCATCTTATAGCCACGGCCACCTTTTACTAATATTTCGGCATCGAGGCTGCCGGCTTCATCAGTAATATTGGCTAAAACCAATTCAGGATTTTTTATTTCAACTTGGCTATTTTTTGTAATCTCGGAAGCAGTAACAATTTTCTTACCCTTTACTTTTAATTCTAGACGAACTTCTTCTTCAGTAAAAACTTTAAATCTCAACTGTTTCAAATTTAGAATTAATTCCAAAACATCCTCCTTAATATGAGGTAAGGCCATAAATTCATGACTTGCGCCTTTGATTTTTACACCAATAACCGCAGCTCCTGGTAAAGATGATAATAAGACACGGCGTAAAGAATTACCTAGTGTCATACCATAACCCGGAAACAAAGGTTCGATGGTGATAACCCCTTCGTTGGAGTTCCCAACCATTTTAAAATCAATTTTTTTAGGGTTAGCAATGTTTTGCATATTATTTTTTTATTTTGAATAATACTCAATGATCATTTGAACGTTGATGCTCTGAGGAAGATCTAAATCCTTAGGCTCATGTAAAATTTTACCAGCCTTATCAGTAGCGTTGAAATCTAACCAGCTAGGTCTTTCGGCCTTAGCTAATCTATCATTAACATTTCTGAAATAAGGACTATTTTGACTACTTTTTCTAATTTTAATGACTTGACCTAATTTTACAGAGAATGAAGCAATATCAGTCTTTCTATCGTTAACAGTAAAATGGCCATGATTTACTAATTGTCTAGCTTGAGCGCGAGAAGCAGCAAAACCTAAGCGGAAAACAACATTATCTAAACGAGATTCCAATAATCTTAAGAAGTTCTTTCCAGCGTCACCTTGCTTTTTAGCAGCTTTTTCAAAAGTTAAACGGAATTGCTTTTCAGCTAAACCATAATACTTTTTCGCCTTTTGTTTCTCAGCTAACTGAGTACCGAAGTCGCTTAAGCGCTTGCGTCCTTTTTGACCATGAACACCAGGACCATAATTACGCTTAACCATAGCACATTTAGGACCTAAGCATCTTTCGCCTTTTAGAAACAATTTTTCACCGATACGACGACATTGTTTACATTTATTATCAATATTTCTTCCCATATTATATTTTGATTATTTTAAACTCTTCTTGGTTTCTTTGGGCGACAACCATTATGAGGAACTGGAGTTGTATCTTTAATTGAAGATACATCAAGACCATTAGCGTTTAAAGCACGGATAGCCGCTTCACGACCAGTTCCGACACCAGAAACAAATACACTAACTTCTTGCAAACCATATTCTTCTTTAGCTTTCTGAGCAGCAATCTTGGTAATAATTTGAGCAGCATAAGGAGTAGCTTTTTTTGCCCCCTTAAACCCAGCTAAACCAGCACTAGCCCAAGAAATTACGTCACCATTAGTATCGGTAAGCGTAATCATTGTATTATTATAAGTCGCTTGAACATAAGCACGGCCAACTTTTACAACTCTGGCAGTCTTTTTCTTCTTCTTTTTTACCAGCTTTTTCTTGGCTCTTGCAGCTTTATTCTTTTCAAGCTTTTGCTTGATTTCTTCAGGCAGTTCTTCATCAGATGAATCAAAAGAGAAAGCAGCCATTTCATCGCGCTCTTCTTTTTCTTCGCTCTTAGCTGGTTTTAATTCAGCTTCTAGAGCAACATCTTCTTTTTTTACTGCGTCTTTTTTTACTTCTTCAGACATATTTTAAGCTCTTAGAATTATAATTAGGTCTTCTGCAAACCGGCCTTGCTCTTGCCGCTAACTGCAGTTACACGTTTATTACCTCTTACGGTACGGCTATTAGTCTTAGTTCTCTGGCCTCTTACCGGTAGATGTTTAGTGTGTCGTAGACCACGGTAGCAACCAATTTCACGTAAACGTTTGATATTACTTTGAACTTCACGACGCAAATCACCTTCAACCGTAAATTTCTTTTCGACGATTTCTCTTAAAAGATTAACATCTGCTTCTTTCAAATCTTTAACTCTAATATTCTTATCAACACTTGCGGTTTCTAAAATCTTGTTAGATCTAGTTTTACCGATTCCGTAGATATAAGTTAAAGCAATCTCTATTCTTTTTTCATTCGGGATATTTACCCCTGCGATTCTTACTGCCATATTTTAGATATTAAAAATTACCCTTGTCTTTGTTTGTGTTTAGGGTTCTTACAGATAACGTGGACCCGACCTTTGCGTCGCACGACTTTACAATCTTTACAAATTTTCTTAGCACTAGCTCTAACTTTCATATGGTATTTAATACTTTCTATGAATTAAACTGCGAGGTTTATTTTATACAAAGCAATTCTCAATCTTACTAAATAATACTTGGCTTCATTTTTTAAACAATTACATACGATAGGTAATTCGGCCCTTGGTTAAATCATAAGGGCTAATTTGTAGTTTTACTTTATCTCCAGGAAGTAGTCGAATACGATTCATTCGCATCTTTCCCGATAAATGAGCTAAAACTTCATGACCGTTTTCTAGAGCAACTCTAAAACTAGCGGCCGGCATTAATTCCAACACTTCGCCCTGCATTTCGATAAAATCTTTGGCGTTTAAATTGCTGGAAGTTTCGTTGTTGTTTCCCATGTCTTTTGACATTAACACAAAAAAATTTGATAAAGACAAGTTTGCCTTATCAAAGTTTTTTAAAAATATTTTCGCTTATTTAATATAATATTCTTAATAAAAACATTATAGATATAAGTTTGAAAGTTGTCAATAGTTAAGCTGCTTTATACCAGGATTATTCCAGAATGGCCTTTATCCTTCTTACCCCGGAGCTAGATGACTCCTCCTTTTGTATCTTAAATTTACCCAAGATTCCCGTATTGTTAACATGGGGGCCACCACATATCTCCTGAGAAAAAGCATTATTTGTATCCGGGCTACCATCCGCTAATAATTTACTGGCGGTATAAACCTTAACTCTTTCTCCATATTTAGAGTCAAAAACACCCATCGCTCCTCTATTCTTAGCCTCTTCTAATGATAATTCCTCACAAATAACAGGAAAATCCGCAGCAATCGCTCCATTTACTAAATCCTCCGTTTCTTTTATTTGTTCGGCAGTCATTTTTTCAGAATAAGAAAAATCGAAGCGTAATCTTTCTGCTGTAATGTTACTTCCCTTTTGAGTTACGCCGTCTCCCAGAACTTTACGTAAAGCGGCTAAAAGTAAATGAGCAGCAGTATGCAATTTTGTAGTTTCTTCACTAGCATCAGCCAACCCACCCTTAAACTTACCGGCTGAAGCAGTCCTGGATAAATCTTGATGCTTC
This sequence comes from uncultured bacterium, assembly GCA_903945435.1. Classification (GTDB taxonomy): domain Bacteria; phylum Patescibacteriota; class Patescibacteriia; order Patescibacteriales; family UBA12465; genus UBA12465. Next base: position 22,735 of record CAJAVM010000026.1, read on the forward strand.
TTAAATTCTATTTCAAAAGCCGTAACGTCAACTTCTTTTCCATATTCCTTAGCCATTTCAATTGTCATTTCCAAGGGGTATCCATAAGATTGAAATAAATTGAAAGCTACTTCTCCTGGAATAAGTCCAGCAGACTCACTGCCTGTTATTGCCCATTTCATAAATTCTTTTTCTCCCTGAACTAAAGTACGACTAAACTTTTCTTCTTCTTTATCTAAAGTTTCTAAAATTAAATTTTTATTTTTTTCTAATTCACTATAAATATTTTGATAAATGAAAATTGCTTCTTGAGCGATTTGTTTAGTCCAAAGTACTTCCTCTATCCCCAATTGGCGACCATAACGAATAGCACGACGAATTAAACGTCTTAACACATAACCCTGGTCTGTATTAGAAGGAGTAATTCCTCTATCATCGCCAATAATAAAAGTAGCGGCTTTAATATGATCAGCAGTAATACGCATCGCTTTATCAACCTCAGGGCTTTCTCCGTATTTTTTATGACTCAAAGCTTCAATCTTGTTTATCAATCCCCGGAAAAGTTCTGTTTGATAATTATCACTTTTACCATTAATAATAGCTAAAACTCTTTCTAGCCCCAACCCTGTATCCACATTCGGTTTCTTCAGTAATTCAAAAACGCCTTCAGCATTCTTGTTATACTGCATAAAAACATTATTCCAAATCTCTACCCATAAATCATTATCGTCATTAAAGCTCTCTGGAACTTTATCTACATCACCAACCCAATAAAAAATTTCTGTATCCGGGCCGCAAGGACCGGTCGTTCCAGCCGGACCCCACCAATTATTTTTTTTCGGTAATTTAGCAATTCTAGCTTCTGGAATATTATTTTGAGAAAAAATTTCTTGCCAAATTTTATATGCCTCTTCATCATAAAGAGCGTCTTCGTCTCCTTGAAATACTGAAACTGCTAAACGATTTTTATTAAGATTAAGCCACTCAGAAGAAGTTAGAAACTCCCAGCTAAAATTGATTGAATCCTTTTTAAAATAATCTCCCAGAGACCAATTCCCCATCATCTCAAAAAAAGTATGATGAGTAGCATCGCCAACCTCATCAATATCGCCCGTTCTAATACATTTCTGAGAATTAGTTAAACGATTCCCAGCCGGATGTTTCTCTCCTAAAAGATATGGAACTAGCGGATGCATACCGGCGGTCGTGAATAAAACTGTCGGGTCATTTTCAGGAATTAAAGAAGCGCTAGAAATCATGGCATGATTTTTGCTCTTGAAAAAATCTAAATATTTTTGGCGCAATTCATTAGCGGTCATATATTTACAAACTTATTTTTTATTGATTTTTTTATAATAGCTTTTTGTAGCTTCTCTATATTATATTAACTTCTTCGCTTAAATCAAGGCCAAATTTCTTTTTAACAGCCAATTTCACTTTAGCTACTAAATTTAAAACTTGTTTAGAACTAGCACCGCCTTCATTCACTAAGATTAAGGCTTGTTTTTCATACATTCTCACTGGACCAAACTTCTTACCTTTCAAGCCCGCTTGCTCTATAAGCCAACCGGCCGGAATCTTAAACTTAGAGCGATTAATCTGAAAAGATGGCATGTCTGGATATTTTACAAACAAATTTTTAAATGTTTGCAAATTAACTTCCGGATTTTTAAAGAAAGAACCGGCATTAGGCAAGATAAAAGGGTTTGGTAATTTACTATTTCTAATTTCCTCAATCGTTTTAATAACATCATAAGCCGTAGGCTTTTTTATCCCCTTCAATTTTAAGGCCTCCCCAATAGAGCCATAGCCTAATTTAAAATCTGGCTTACGTAACAAGGCAACCGTAACTGAATAAATAAAATATCTGCCTTTTAATTTATTTTTAAAAATACTATCTCGATAACCAAATCGACAATCATTGGCTGAAAATATTTTCTCATTTCCAGTCTTTAAATCAATCGCGCTTAAATGATGAAAACAATCCTTTAATTCAACGCCATAAGCTCCAATATTTTGCACAGGAGCGGCACCAACTGTACCATAAATTAAAAATAGATTTTCGAGACCATAAAATTTATTTTCTACCGTATAAGAAACAAATTTAGACCATATTTCACCAGACGAAGCTTCTACTAAAACTAAACTTTTATTTTTTTCTACAACCTTAATACCCTGCATCTCATTTTTAATAACTAGCCCTTTAATTGTTTTAGAAAGAAGGACATTGGACCCACCTCCTAAGATAAATATCAGCTGTTTTTTTGCTCGAGCAAATGCAATCGCCTCTAAAAGTTCATTTTTATTTTTTACAATCGCAAAATAATCAGCCGTTGAGCTAACCTTTAAAGTTGTATATTTAGTTAAAGAATGTTTTTTTTCTATTTTTAACATATGAATCATTATAAGGCCGGAACGATGCCAAATCTTTTGAGACTATTCTTCTACATCTCCAACTTCCTGCAACTTCAATAATTTAGCATACAATCCCTTAGAAACTCGAGAGAGCTCGACGTGACTTCCCTGTTCCGCAACTCTACCTTTCTCTAAAACCACTATTTTATCAGCATTTTTAATAGTACTTAAACGATGAGCAATAATTATCATAGTTCGGCCTTGGCTAATTTTTTTCATCGCATCAGAAATCAGACGTTCACTTTCACTATCCAAATTTGAAGTTGCTTCATCAAAAATTAAAATACGGGGATTAGCTAAAATAGCTCGAGCAATACCAAGTCGCTGTCTTTGACCACCAGAAAGCTTTATTCCACGTTCTCCAACCATAGAATCGTATCCCTTATCAAGCTTTAAAATAAATTCTTCCGCATTCGCAATTTTCGCCGCTGCTTCAATTTCTTTACGACTAGCATCTGGTTTTGCATAAGCAATATTTTCGGAAACACTCAAATCAAAAATTTCAACTTCCTGAGGAACAATTGCTAAAAACTTTCTAAACGATTTTAAATCATAATCTTTTATATCGCGTCCATCAATTAGAACCCGCCCTTTTTGAGGGTCGTAATGACGATATACTAAACGAGCAGCCGTAGTCTTCCCTCCACCCGAAGGCCCAACTAAAGCGGTTACACACCCGGAATTAATTTTGAAATTCAAATTAGCAACTGCTGTTCGTTTATTATCAGAGTAAGCGAAGGAAACATCTTTAAATTCAACCTCACCAGTAATTTTTTTAGGCTTATATCCCCCCGATTTATTATTTATATAATCTTCCGCGTTAAATAGTAGCAATAAACGGTTTACACCCTCTTTTCCTTCTTCCATCTTATCGTAGAATCTAGTTAAACGATATAAAGAAGCATAAGCAGTTTCACTTAAAGTAAAGATAAAAATTAAACTACCAACCGTAATGGAATTAGTAGCAACCATGTAAACCCCCAACAGTAAGACTGAGGCGCGACCAATATCGGCAATTGAATTTCTAACTAGACCGACCTTCATCATCCATCCCCATTGTCTATCTTCGTTTTCTCTTAAATTATTTTTAATCTTCCCAAATTCTTTTAATTCTCTATCCTCCTGAACAAATGATTGGACTGCATTAATGTTAATAATTGCTTGAGTCATCTTACCGGAAGCGTTCTCATAATCACGATATATCTGTTTTCTAATGGGATACATGCGTCTATTAGACCAGAAAACAATCGCAATAAACAAGCCGGCAAAAACTAAGAATGATAAACCAATCCGCCAATCAGACCAAAATAAAGCGACCAAGGTAAAAGTTAACTGCACCGTAGTTGGTAATACTTCCCAAAAAATATTATTTAAAAACTCGGAAATTTTATCAACTCCTTTTTCTATTTTAATAATTTTAGCTCCAGTATTTTGCTTCTCATGATATCCAAGACTTAAAGAAACTAGTTTTTCCTGAGCTTGCATGCCCAAGCTATATTCAACCTCAACTAACAAACGTAAAATTTTTCTATCGCTAAAATAATGAATAAAAGAACGAACTTCTTCAGTCATTAAATAAAGAGCAATTAATTTTAATAAAAAAATTATTTTATCTTTATCAAAATTAGATAAGTTATCAATAACTACCTTTAACAGATACGGCTTAAGTAGATCCAATACGCCTATTCCTAAAGCAATGACTGCAATTTTCCAAAAGAAACGACGAAATGGTTTAAGTAGAGCCCAAAATTCAGACCAAAAATTAGCCCGAATACGATTATCAGGCCTAGCCTCTGATTGAGTCTTTTGTTCCGCTACTTTAATTTTTTCTTTTTTAGACATAATAATTCTTCGCCGACACGAAACACGTCGCCAGCTCCCATTAATAAAATAACCTCATCATCTTTAATACTGGACCGCAAATAACTAACAGCAGCTGCAATATCTTTAACATTTAAAACTTGTTGCTTAATTTTATTCTTGTTATTAAAACTTTCTATTGCTTTTACTAACTGAGAGCTAGAAACACCTCCCTGTTTCTCTCTAGCCGAACCATATATATCTAATACGATAAGCTCATGAGCCTTTGGAAAACTAGTAGCAAAGTCTTTAAATAACGCTTTAGTCCGAGTAAAAGTATGAGGATGAAAAACTACACGCAAACGCTTACCAGGATAATGAGCGCGCACTCCCTCGATAGTTGTTTGAATTTCTGTTGGATGATGAGCATAATCATCAATTAAAATTGCATCCTGATATTTTCCTAAAACCTGCCCCCTTCTTTCAGTCCCCGTAAAACTTAACAAATATTTTTTAATATCAGAAATTGAAACTTTTAATTCTCTGGCGGCCGCAATAACTGCTAAGGCATTAAAAATATTATGTTTCCCCCACAACTTAATTTTAAATTCCCCTAAATTATTAACCGAGAAAATCTGGATACCGTTTTCTATTTTTAAGTTATAAGCTAAATAATTAACCGTCTCATTACTATAATCTTCATCAGCAATATCATAACTTGCAATTCGACCATGACAATATTTTTTAATTTTACGAGTTGCCTGATCACGATTATTAATGACTAAAAATCCAGTTTCAGGAAGTCGCTTAATAAAATCTGTAAATACTTTTACATAATCCGCTTCAGTCTTAAAAAAATCAGGATGGTCATAATCAATATTATTTAAAACGATGCCTTGTGCTTGAAGATACTTTAGCTTATTACCATACTCATCAGCCTCAGCAATAAATAATTTAGATTTACCTTGTAGGCCGCTACCCTTGAATTGAGGAACGCTCGAGCCGACTAAAACATTAGGCTTTTTACCAGATTTCCATAAAACATAACCGAGCCAGGCCGAAGTAGTTGTTTTACCGTGACTGCCACAAACAGCAACCCCCTGATGAGCACTAAAAACCTCTCCTAGAGCCTCAGAATAAGAAACCAATCTAGTTTTATTTAAGCTAACGTCCTTGCCAGCTAAAGCCTTCATTTCCGAATTATTCTCTGCCGTATATGCAATTGAATGAATAATTAAATCTGCATCCGTCGGCAAATTATTTTTATCAAAAGGCGAATTAATTTTTATCCTCAAACTCTTCAAAACTTTATCAGTCATGAAAGTTTCTGAAATATCAGAACCAGAAACAAAATCTCCAGCCGCTGTTAAAAACTGAGCCAGAGTAGTCATCCCGACCCCCTTAATACCAATCATGTATATTTTACGTCCATTTTTTTTCATTTTTTTGATGCTAAAATTTCCAAAATTAAATCAACCATCGTTTCGGCAGCATTCTTTTTAATAACTCTTCCAATATTTGATGATAATAATTTTTGATTCTCGCTATTAGAAATAACTTCTCTAATCTGCTTAATTAGCTCTTCAGCAGATAAGCTTTTTTGATTTAAAACTATTGCGGCCTTAGCTTTCTGAAAAACGTGTGCATTATCTTCTTGATGAGAATCTGGCATTGGTATAAGAATAGCTGGTTTTTCAAGCTCACATAACTCAGTTAATGTTGCTAGTCCGCAACGAGAAATTACTAAATTAGCAACGGACATTAAATAAAAAACTTCATCATTACTTACAAGCTCAAATGCTTGATATTTAAAATTATGATTATCGACCATTGCTTCTGTTAATTTACCCTTTCCAGTTAAATGAATTATTTGAAAATCATTAATCAACTCTGGTAAAGACTGGACTATTAAACTATTCATTGCGACTGAGCCAGTCCCTCCACCAGTTACTAGAATTAAGGGCTTATCAATAATTAAATGGTATTTCTCTTTAATACTATTAATTACAGACTCATTAAAACCTAATCTATTTGAAGGATTCCCTACCCAAACAGCTTTAGGGCCATAATCACGTAATGATTTTTCAAAAGTAACCGTAATTAAATGAGCAAAAGGAGCCATTAAGCGATTTGCTAACCCCGGTCTCACATCTTGTTGATGAATAAAAATGGGAATTTTTTTTAAATAAGCCGCCCACACTAAAGGAACGCTCACAAAACCACCAGCACTGATTATCAAATCCGGCTTTTCTCGATTAAGAATTGGAAAGGAAAGAATAAAAGCAAAAAATATTTTAAAACAATCTAAAAAATTAGCTAAAGAAAAGTAACGACGTAATTTACCTGATGGCAGGGTAATAAATTTTATTTTTTCTCTCCTAATTTCAAAGGCATCAACGATTGTTTTTTCTGGACCATTGTTTGTACCAACAAAAACAAAATCTAAATCTGATTTATCTTTAACCAACTCTCTAATCACGGCCAAAAGAGTAGTTACTGGCCCACCAGAACCACCGCCACTTAAAAGAATGGTTTTACGACTACCTATGTTCATATGGGATTAATTAACGCTTAAGGTAACTTATTTTAGCTTGTTTGCTAATATTAGTCAATATACCCATGGCAATTAAAGCTGATAAAATAGCTGAACCTCCAGCTGAAACAAATGGTAAAGGTACGCCAGTCATGGGGATTAAATTTATCATGCCGCCAATATTTAAAAAGGTTTGCACGGCCAACCAAACGATAATTCCAGTAGCTAATGTCCGACCATACAAATCAGGAGCGGCTCGAGCAATTATCAAACCGCGATAGAAAATGAATAAAAAGAGGAGTATTAATAAGGAGCTAAATACAAAACCAATTTCTTCAGCGGCAATCGGGAAAATTGAATCACCCCAGACTTCAGGTAAATACATAAATTTCTGACGGCTCTGGCCTAGACCGCGACCAAACCACCCCCCAGAACCAACAGCAATTAAGGACTGATTAATCTGATAGCATTTATCTTGGGCACTATAACTTGGATCTTTTAAACATTTAAACCGATCGCTTTGATATGAAGATTTAATATTCAACATTACAAACAAAAGTAAACCTGCAAAAACCACCACTAAGAATATATGCCTCACTTTTCCTCCACCTACAAAAAAAACTAACATGGAGGTAAAGGCAATAATAAATAAAGTTCCTAAATCTGGTTGTGCTAACATTAAAACACTAATAATTCCTAAAATGGATAAAAAAGGAACTATCCCGCCAGAAAAACTCCCTAAATCTCCTTTTTTTGCCTCTAACCAAGTCGCTAAATAAATTAAAAAGGATAATTTTACTAATTCAGCCGGCTGAAATGAATAACCAAAAACATTAATCCAACTTTTAGCAGTACCGTAATCAGCACCAATCCCCGGGATAAATACCAAAGTCAACAAGACAATAGAAAAAATAAGAAAGAAAAAGGCGTATCGCTTCCAAACACGATAATTTATTTTAGAAGCAATAAAAAAGGCTACTAAGCCTATCCCAACTGCAATTAATTGATGAGTAAAATAATAGTAAGTGTTACCGTATCTGGCATAAGAGACAACTGAGGAAGCACTAAATAACAAAACAAGCCCAAAACACAATAAAGTAAAAATAGCAGTTACAAAACTCCTATCGGGTTCGTGCTCTCCGGTATTAGGTGAAAATAACTTTTTTTTTAAGAGGCTAAACCTCATATTCGTTTATCTAACAAAAAAATAATCATACCAATCGTCGCCCCAATACCAGCAATCACCCAAAAACGCATAACCACTTTAGCCTCCGGCCAGCCAATAGCCTGAAAATGATGATGAATAGGGCTAGATAAAAAAATCTTTTTTCCTCTTATTCTCTTTGATAAAGTCTGTAAAATAACTGAAAGTGATTCTACTAAAAACACTGAACCAATGGGAATAAGCAGTAAAGCATTATTAGTTAACATGGCAATAATACCCAGAGTTACTCCGAGACTCATTGCCCCGGTATCGCCCATATAGAATCTAGCCGGGGGGATATTAAACCATAAAAAAGCTAATAACGCTCCAATAATAACCGCACAAAAAGTTGCCAAATCATAACGCCCCATTGTAAAAGCAATTACTCCATAAGAAGCGAAGGCTATTAGCAGAGTTCCACCAGCAAGTCCATCTAAACCGTCTGTTTCATTAACTGAAAAAGAAGTCGCAACAATAATAAAAATAAAAATAGGAATATACCATGCACCAATCTCAAAGTTACCGAAGAAAGGAATATGAAGCAGAGTCCAATCAAGTTTAAAATAAAACCACAAAGCACCAACAATCGCGATTAAAGTATAAATCAAAAGACGATGACGTAATTTTAGACCGCCACCGCCAAAAACCCCTTTTCCTCGAACATCCAACCAATCATCAACCAAACCAATTAACGCAGTAACAACCAAGGCGCCTAAAGGCAAAAGAGTTTCCCCTCGAGATAAAAAATTAAAATATTCAAAAATACTACCAGAAAAAAATTCAGCTAAAAAGTAAAATATCAATATCAGAATTAGAACCGTCCCCCAAATTAAGATACCACCCATAGTTGGCGTTCCCGCTTTATGAGCATGTAATTCACTAAAAATAGGTGTCACTCCGTTATTTCTAATTTTTTTACCCAATTTATATTTATACAAAAAGTGAGTCAATAATGGCGTCGCAACAATAGCAAATATAAAAGCAAGGGTTGAAAAGAATAAAATTCTGATAATTTGGAATTCCATAGTATCTTGATTATCTAAAATTGATTAAAAAAATAGCTAACAAAGCTAAGCTTAAAAATATCCCGAATACAACAGCTGAACCGAAGAATAAATGAGTAATGAATTGAGATTCTTTACGTCTGGCAAAAGTAGAAACTAAAAAAATATTAACAACGGCAACAACCAAGCCAATTAGTGGATAAAAAAATATTTTATCTGGACTCCCAACTAAATCTACCCCAAAATCAATATTATAATGTAAAATAAGAAAATCACCGCTTAAACGGCGACGTATAAATAAAGCCTGAACCCAGGAAGCTATTTGCAACAATAAAATTGCTACTAGATATAGCTTAGCAGGGTAGAACCTTAGGATAGACTTGATAGCTTCTCCCGCCTTCTGAAAAGATGTATAAAAACGAGCGTAAAAATTTAAATAGGTCATAAAAAAAACAAGATATAGTATCCTAAATACAAGCTTATCATATTTTTAAAATAATATAAAACGTGCTAAAATAATAATATTATGACAAATAAAACTCTACATAGCCTTTTTGGCTTTGCCTATCATGAAAATGCAAAAAAAGTAGTGATTTCTGGCTCTGAAACAGGTCTTTCTTTTAACTGTCATCTACCGGATGGCGAGGAGGCAATTTTTAACCTACCAAAGAGGCTGGAAACAGAATTAGCCGCTAACCTACGTCATCTTCTAGAAATAGCCCCAGGAGAGCTTGCCGCAGGAAAATATTGCAAACTAAGCGATAAAAACTATCACTTAAGCTTCAGACTGAGTATTATCCCAGATAAATTTGGAGAAAAAATAATTATTAATATAATTGACGAAGAAAAAAATTTCATGAATCTTAGTAACCTAGGGTTACAAAAAAAAGATTTAGACATTATCAAACACAAAATTAATACTAAAGCTGGATTGATAGTTATCAGCTCTCCCGAAACTCAAGGACGAAGCTCTACCCTATATTCCCTATTATCCGAACTGAACCAAGAAAATAAAAATATTTATTTTATTCATGATAAAGCGGAAACACAATTAAACGGGATAAATTACCTTCCTAATACACCAGAAAACTGGGATAGAATTTTGCATCAAGACTCAGATATTATAGCTATTGATACAAAACATAGCGGTAAACATTTAGCTCAAGCTATCACCGCCGCTTCTACGGGGAGGCTTGTACTTATTACGACGGAAGCAGTTAATACTTTAGAAGCGCTCTACCAATTATTAAAAACCGATTTGCCCTTGAAATTAGTATTAGATAGCCTTAAGATGATAATCAGTCAAGAATTAACAAACTTAAAAAGAGTCAACATTAAAAATATTAAAGGAAGAAAAAAAATTGGATTATTTGAAATAATGGTTCCCGACAAGAAAATAGCTGATTTTATTTTAAAAAATGAAACAAATATTAAAACAAAAGAGTTTTGGCAGAAACTACTACAACTCTTAATAGATAACGGATATAGACCAATATCTAATGATATTAAACAAAAAGAGCTTGATGGCTTAATATGAAGAAAATCTGTGTAATACCAGCATATAACGAAGAAAAAGACATTGCCGAAGTCGTAAATCGAGTCCGGCCTTTTGTTGATGAAATTGTGATAGTTGATGATTGTTCAAAAGATAATACCGTTAACATTGCCAGACAAACTGGCGCCACAGTACTACTTCATCCCATAAACCGCGGCCAAGGCGCTGCTCTACAAACTGGAAATGATTATGCCCTAAAAAATCAAGCTGATATAATAGTCCACTTTGATGCCGATAATCAATTTCAAGCCGAGGAAATACCAGATTTAGTAGGACCAATAGAACGAGGTGATGCTGAAGCCGTGCTTGGATCAAGATTTATGTCTAAAAAATCCGATCTACCGATGTTTAAAAAAAATGTCATCATGCCTCTAGCTCGCTTGTTCAATCGTCTTTTTTTTAATATTACTTTAAGTGATCCTCAAAGTGGTTTTAGAGCTTTAAGTCGCAAGGCGGTAGAACAAATAAAAATTAAAAACGACGGCATGGCTCATTGCAGTGAAATCTTACATCAATTATTTAGCAAAAAAATAAAAACCATCGAAGTCCCAATTACTGTGATATATCACGAATACGGCCAAAAATTTTCTGGAGGATTAAAAATTATAACCGATATTGCAATTAAAAAAATTATCAAATAAAAAGGAGACTCCGCGGAGACTCCTTATTATAAACGCCTTATGTTTAGGCAACAACCAGCGGGACTAAGATGCGTTCTATAATTATAAAAAGCAGTAAAAAGACTATAATTTTTTCCCAAATTTCATGAGTAAAAAAATAATGTATCTCCAACTTTTCTTTACACACCTCCCAGTCTGAATTTCCAGATTTAAAAAGATATACAACCTTAATAATAGCTATTAGAATAAAAATAAAAATTACTATCATTAATAAAAATAATATATCACTTTCTCGCCCGTTTAGCCCCCAGCAAAAAATACCACCGCCAAGCAACATAAATACGTCCCAATTAAATGAAAGCCAAGCTTTCAGCTTGTCTAACAAATAAACCAGTAAAGACCAAATCAACAATGCGATTGATAGGACTATAGCAATAACCCCATTGTCCGAACGTATATTAGGTCTTTCACCAATTAAAACCAGGCGCCCGGCACAAAAAATTGTTATGAAAAAGATGGTCGCTGCGACCTCTCTCCACCATTTTGCTTTCTTATTTTTCATTACTATATTTTTTAAATGAACTATTCAAATTTCCAACCAATAAACCAGAATCAACAAAATTTAACATAAAAAAATACTAGTGTCAATTATTAATTAGCCTTAAATATATGCTACAACAAATAATCGCTATTACCTTTATCGCCATTTTTATCTGGCGCTTAAATGAACAAAGAAGAAAGAAAAAAATAGGTAACAATGAATTTATTTTTTGGTTAGTATTTTGGTTGCTAGGAATCATAGCTATAATTCTTATTCGACAAATTGATCGTTTAGTTGGAATGCTGGGATTCTCTGGGTCTGGGATTAATTTCTTATTATATATTACTGTCCTGATTCTTTTTTATATGGTTTTCAAGTTGAGACTGGCTATCGCAAAAATGGATGCCAATCTGACAGAAATCGCAAGAAAAATTGCTTTAACAGAACATACTGAAAAATAATTTATGAAAATTGCTCAAATAGTTTGCGCATCCCCCCCCTACTCTGGCGGAATCGGCAATAGTGCTTTTCATTTATATGAACTGCTATCCGATAAACACGAAATTATAAATTTTACTCCGGATACTCTTAGTCCTGTTTTGCGTCGTGGTCACGGAGCTTTTTTACCTCAGCTTTTATGGAAATTAAGAGAATTTGATGTTATATACTTGCATTATCCTTTTTTTGGAACCGCCGAAGTTGTTTGGCTATTTAAAATTTTCTTTAAAAAACAAAAGCTGATTATCCATTATCACATGGATGTAAAAAATTTATCTACTCTTACTAAAATTTTAAGTTTCCCCAGCTTATTAATAAGAACATCCTTATTAAAACAAGCTGATACAATTATTACGGCTAGCCTGGATTATATAAAGCATAGCCAGATACAAAAATTCTATCATACTCATCCTGATAAATTTAAAGAAATACCTTTCGGCATCAATCTCGATATTTTTAAGCCCAAGGATTTAAATCAACCAAGCGAAACTAAAATTGTCGCTAAAACAAAAAGTTTCATCAGACGCATCAACGAATTATTTATTAAACGAAATTGTCTTAATATAATCTTCGTCGGCGGATTAGATAAAGCTCATTATTTTAAAGGGGTTAATATTTTATTGAATGCCCTTCCCAGCCTTAATTCTCGTCGCTGGAGCTTAAAAATAGTCGGTACCGGTGATTTAAAATCAGAATATGAAAACCTAGCCGCTAGATTAAACTTGAGCTCAAGAGTAGAATTTACCGGCAAACTAAATGATGGAGATTTAATTCGTGCCTTACAAAATTCGGATTTATTAGTACTCCCTTCTACTAATAGTAATGAGGCCTTTGGCATAGTCTTAATTGAAGCATTAGCTTGTGGAGTTCCAGTTATAGCCTCAGATTTGCCCGGAGTCAGAAGTGTTTTTGAAAATCACCGCGAAGGACTACTAATAGAGCCCGGGAGTATCGAGGACTTAAACAGAAAACTAGAATTTATTTTGAAAAATGAAAGCCTACGTTTAGATATGGCTAAAGCGGCCAGAAGATTAGCTGAGAGAAAATATAACGAAAGATTGATGAAACAAAAATATGAAGATTTGCTTGCTGAACAATCTCTATAAGCCATACAACCGAGGCGGTGCCGAAAAAGTGTTAGAAGCAATTATTGCCAAGCAACAAAAAGCGGGCAATGAGATTATTTTAATTACCACAAAGCCACAAATCCCAGCCTTAGAAGAAAATAATGATTGTAAAACTTTCTATATAAAATCAGACTTTTATAACCTCAACCAAAAATCACTTATTACTAAACTTTTTTGGCATTTTGGTGATTTAGTTTCTTGTAAAAAATATCAAACAATATCTAAGATATTAAAAGCCGAACAGCCGGACGTGGTTGTAACTCATAATCTTATGGGTCTCGGCCTAAGAGTGGCTAAAATAATTAAAAAATATAAGATTAAACATCACCATTTTTTGCATGATATTCAATTGCTCCATCCTTCCGGATTAATGATAAGCGGGCATGAGAAAAAAATAGACTCTATTTTTGCTAAAATATACCAAGCAATAACCAGCTCTCTTATTGGTTCTCCGGCGTTAATTATTTCTCCTTCTAACTGGTTACTAAAGGAACACTTAAAACGTGGATTTTTCAAGACTTCAAAACAAGAAATAAAAAGACTAGAAGATGTCTTACCCCTAAATTCACCAAAAACAATAAGCCTAAATAAAAATAATAAAAATTTATTATTTATCGGTCAAATAGAAAAGCATAAAGGTATATTGTTTTTAATTACTGCCTTTAAAAAATATGCTCAACCCAATACCAAATTAAATATTGCCGGAGACGGAAGCCAACTCGAGGAAGCTAAACTACTGGCAAGTAGCGATAACCGTATTAATATTTTAGGCAGACTAGGCAAAGCAGAATTAGAAAAACTAATGTCAGAATCAAATATATTAATTATGCCATCGTTATGCTATGAAAATTATCCCATGGTAATTGTCGAAGCAAAAAATGCTAGCCTATCAGTTATTGCATCAAATATCGGCGGCGTACCAGAAATGACTGATTCTCGCGATTTACTTTTCGCTCCTGGAGATGCTAAGGATTTATTTAAACAAATAAACAAAGTTTAAAATACCAAAATTCCACATAAAAAATCGGGTTTAAACCCGATTTTTTAATTAATATGAGCTAAACTGTTGTAATTTTTTCTGAGCCTTGATATCAAAGATAGTTTTGCGCAAACCATTCTCTAAAGTAACAACTGGCATCCAGCTTAATTCATTACGAGCCAAATGAATATCCGGCAATATCAACTCCGTCATAAAAATATGATTATCAGTATGAACTATTGTTGATTTAGAACCGATCTCTTTTACAATAACATCAACTAAATCAACCATTTTGCAATCAACATCCGACCCAATATTAATTGGACCTACAAGCTCAGAATTCATTACCTTAAAAATTGCATCTAAAACATCTTCAATGTAACAAAAAGATGAAGAGAAGTTTTCATCACCGCTTACAACTATTTCTTTATCCTCTAAAGCATTATTGATAAAATCTGGTATCATTTGACCATCATCTGATTGCATTCTAGGACCATAAACTCTAAACAGTCTAATTATTTTAGCATCTAAATTATAAATAGATCGATAAGTAGTAACTATTGTTTCAGCAAAACGTTTCCCTTCGTCATAAGCGGCCCTATCCGTAGTATGGTCAACTAAACCCAAATCCGTCTCTCTCGCTTTAAAACTAACATTATCAACACGGCGAGGACCATAAACAACTGAAGAAGAAATGTGTAAAAATTTCGCATTATAACCAACAGCTAAATCTAACAAATTTTTAACCACCGAGGAATTAGCTTCTAAAATAGCAATGCGATTATCTAAAAAATTACGAGGAGACATCGGACAAGCTAAATTAAATATTTCTTGTATCCCTTGAAATTCTAATTTAAATTTCTTTAATTCTGGTAAAGTAGCCAAGTCAATAACTTTAGAAAAATCATGATTAATAAACACAAAATCAGGATTAGCTAATAAATGATCAATATTTCTTTCGTTCCCAGAAATGAAATTATCAACACAAATGACTTTACATGTTTTAATTAGCTCATCACATAAATGCGAGCCGATAAACCCTGCGCCACCAGCAACTAAAACATTTTTTTTATCAAAAATTACTTTCTTTGGCATATAATTAATTATTTATTTTTATTATACCGGCATTAACACCTCCATTAAAGTTTTCCGCAAAAGCATAAAAAGACTCTAATATCATGCCGGCCATATCAAAAATTCTTACATGAGGAGCCGCACCCCGATAAGCACTTAAAACAATTTCCGATATTCCATCACTATTAATATCTCCGGCAGATAATTGAACTCCGCCCTGCCAATTTCTACCATAACCTAAAAACTGATTTTTTAACTTAGCGCGATTATTAAAAATCTTAATCATTGGTTCGCGCCCCGTTCCTGGGGCCACAATAATTTCTGCTTTATTATGATCTTTACGGCCATCTAAGTTAGCAACAGCGACATTAACGCCACCACGGAATTTCTTTTCATAGGCTAAAAATACACCAATCAATTTACCATCCGTATTATATATTCTTACTTGAGGCTCACTTCCTGGGCCGTAACCAACAATAATTTCAGAACCACTCTTGCCATCAATATTACCAGAGGCAACATTTAATCCTCCACGCCATTCCTTAGAACCAGCTAAAAATTTATTTTTTAAAACTCCCTTATTATTAAAAATTTGAATTTGTGCACTACCAGCAGAAGCCGAAGATACAATAATATCTTTTGCACCGTTATTGTCTGAGTCCAACAAAGCAACATTTAATCCTCCACGAAATTTTTTATCGCCTACTATAAAACTGTTTAGCAATCTCCCCTTATTACTAATTATTTTTATTCTTGGCTCATCACCTTGCACCGCACCGATAATTATTTCTTCGTCACCATCATCATTAATATCTCCAGCAACAAAACTAGCTCCGCTTTTCATAATTCCGGCCGGTAAATTATAAACTTCATCACCATTAGCAGCAACAATCTTTATTTTATTTTCTAAAGTAGCCGGAATAATGATTAATCTTCCAGAATTATTATATAATTTTTCTTTTGCCATCTCAACGGCTCGATCAACATTTAAGCGCCCATTACCAAGTTGGCCCAGATAATCAGGATTTAAACGACTAATATTATCAGATGATGCAAATAAAATATTAACTGTTTCTCGACGACTAAGCTCTGGATTAGCTTGTTGAATCAAGGCTAGCGTTGCTGAGACTAAGGGAGCGGCCATCGAAGTTCCAGACCAATAGCCATCATATTCTATATTCAAACCATTTTGCGAATTATTAGTAACTGTATTAAAAAAACTAATTCCCGGAGCGGCTATATCTACGCAACTAAAGCCATAACTAGAGAATCTTGATTTTTGATCAAGAGCATCAGTAGCCGCGACGCCAATAACCATATTTTCGCCAATCATTTTTCCATCATAACAAGCTGGATAAATTTTATTTTTATCAATATTATAACCTTCGCCACCCGCTTGCTCATTTCCAGCAGCCGCAACTATCATTACTCCCGCAGAATGAGCACGATAAATAGCCTCTTGCAAACCCTCACTATAGTTAAAACTTACAAAACTTAAATTTATAATATCAGCACCATTATTAATAGCATAATCAATCGCCCTAATCACATCGCTAACTTTTCCCTCGCCTTTATCATTAAGCGCTTTAAGAGCCATAATTCTAGCTCTCCAAGTTACACCAGAGACTCCTTTGCCATTATTACCACGGGCAGCAATAATACCCGCCACCATAGTCCCATGAGAAATTCCTGCCTCAGTCCAATCTGGAGAAAATTTCGGTGACGGGTCGGGGGTATTATTAGCAAAATCCCAGCCATTTGCATCATCAACAAAACCATTTTGGTCGTTATCTATTCCATCTTTAGGTATTTCTTCAATATTTTTCCAAATATTATCAACTAAATCTGAATGATTGATTTGGATTCCTGAATCAATAACTGCAATCACAGAATCTGGACTTTCGGAAACCTTTTCCCAGGCAATATCCGCTTTAATCTTAGACAAATACCATTGATTACCAAATAAAGGATCATTGGGTGTTATGCTAGCCGAAACCGGCCCAGCCAAGGCAAAAAATAATATAAAAAAAGATGTTACTATTTTATTCATATAACATCTATATAGTACCACAAAATATCCTTTTTACAAACCACGAAAAAGTTATTCTATGTATCTAATATTTCTTTTAAAGTTTCGCGGGCACACTTTTCCCAATTGAAATCCTGGACCCTATTTAAACCATTATTTACTAATTCTGTTCGCAAATCTTTATTTAAAATAATCCTCGCCATAGCCTCGGAAATAGATTTTTTATCATTTTGGTTAAAATATAAAACAGCATCACCAGCAACTTCTTTAAAAACAGGAATATCAGAAACAGCCGTTGGTACACCACAAGCTAGAGCCTGTAAAATTGGAATACCAAAACCTTCATGTTTAGAAGGAAAAATAAAAGCACTGGCACTATTAAAAATAAAAGGCATATCTTCCTCCGCTACCCAGCCAGGCATAATTACCTCATTGTTAAGATTAAACTCCTCGATAACATATTTAACCTCATCATATCCAAAGCTAGCATCACCAATAAGCACCATCTTTTCTTTTATTTCTGGATAGCTCTCTTTTAACATTGCTAAAGCTTCAATCAAGGCGGGAGTATTTTTCTTTTTCTCTAAACGTCCTACGTAAAGAAAATAAGGAGCTTCTAAACCATATTTTTCTAAAACCTCATTAATTTTATCTTGACGACGATCTAATTTATAAAGCTCAGAATTATAGCCATTATGTACAACAGAAATCCTATCCTGTTTCGTTTTAGGATAAAAAGTTAATATTTCTTGTTTAGTAAAATTAGAAACTGTAATAATTTTTCTTGCTTTACGCAAAGCAAAATCAGTTGACCAATATAAATAATCCAAAGACTCGGAATGATATTTGCCAAGTGTAAATATTCTAATAAGAAATTCAATAATTTTTTTAGAAAGTGCTCTATCAGTTTTTACGCTTTCAGAGCGATATAAATTACGATCGCAAGTAAAAGCAATATCGTGAATAGTATTTATTGTTCTCTTGGGGTAACAAAGAGGCATGGTGTGTGCCGGAATAAACAGAATATCCGGCTTATTAAAAATCATTTCTAAAGTTAAACGACCTAAAGTCCAAAAAGAATAAAATGGCCAATTTAAAATCTTCAACGAAAAATTAACGTTTTTCTCAATTGCTGACTGTAATTCAGCTGATGGCAGTTTATTTAAATAAAGAATATATTTATTTTCTTTATCAATATCAGCTAAATTTTTTATTAAGTAAAAAGAGTACCATTCGGTACCAGTCTTTCTTCTTAAATTAGCCCTTGAGGCGTCTATACCTATTATCATAAATAAACAACAGCTAACTATAATAGTTAGCTGTTTATTTTGTCGCTAAGATACTTCTCTTATATGAATCTAAGTTATCTAATGCTATACCAGTTCCCTTGGCCACACAAAGCATGGCGTCGTCAGCAACATAAGCCGGAACCCCAGTAGTACGAGCTATGAGTTGGTCCATATTGCGTAACAGCGAGCTCCCTCCAGTCAAAACTATCCCCTTATCCATGATATCAGCTGATAATTCTGGGGGAGTTTTTTGTAATACTTTTTTAGCAGCCGACATGATTGCTTCAAGCTCATGTTGAATTGCTTCGGTCACGTCATCACTAGAAACAGTAATGCTTCGTGGTAATCCAGTAACTATATCACGACCACGAACTTCCATATGCAATTTATCTTCCATATAGAGCGCTGAGCCAATATTGATTTTTATTTCTTCAGCCGTTCTTTCGCCAATTGCTAAATTATATTTTTTTCTAACATATTCTAAAACTGCCGCATCAAATTTATTCCCTCCAACTCTTACTGAGGTAGAGGCGACAACACCGCCTAAAGATATAACCGCCATTTCCGCAGTTCCTCCGCCAATATCAATTACCATGTGACCAGTTGCTGAACCAATTGGGATATCCGCTCCAATTGCTGCAGCGACTGGCTCTTTAATAATATAAGCTGCTTTAGCGCCAGCAGCGATAGTTGCTTCAATAACAGCTCGTCTTTCAGTAGAAGATATGCCAGCAGGAACAGCAACCATAACCTCAGGCCTAAACAAGCGTATTCCACCCAAAGTTTTATTTATAAAGTATCTAATCATCGCTTCAGTTGCACGATAATCAGCAATAACCCCATCTTTTAGGGGTTTAACCGCCATAATTGTATCAGGTGTTCGGCCCAACATATCCTTTGCCTCATTACCAACAGCTAGAATTTTTTTATCGGCAATAGAAACCGCGACCACACTTGGTTCATTAACAACAATCCCGCGCCTTGGCAGATAAACTAAAGTATAGGTTGTTCCTAAATCGATACCGATTTGTTTTATAAACATAAGATGTATTACAAGTAGCTATTTTAGACCTTGGCAACCGTTAAGTCAATCCGTAAAATTAGTCAATTGACTGCTCATCATCGTCATCATCCTCATCTCTTGATTTTTCTTGATTACTAATTATCTTAATTACCTTCTCGGCAAATTGAAAAGTATCAAAATCATCTTTAAAGAAAACATAATCTGCCCCCATTTCCAAACTGCGATGGCGACTATCCTCATCACTTAAGTCAGTAAAAATAAAAATTTCTTTATCACTTAACTCATCGTCTGATTTAATTTTTTTAACAATTTCAAAGCCATCAATCTTCGGTAAAATAATATCTAAAACGATATAGTCTGGCTGAAACTCTCTTAAATTATCAAGTAATTCTTCTGCGTCTTCTTCCGCCTCGCTAACTTCTACCTCTAAACCGGCCGCAGAGAATTGAGCCTCTAACCCGTAGAGAATATTAGCATCGTCTTCGATAATGAATATTTTTTTGTCAGTCATATTATTTTAATTATTTAGTTTTTATTTTTTTCCACCAATCCTGATTATTTTTATACCACTCAACTGTGGCAATGATACCGCTTTCAAAAGTATAACGAGGATTAAAACCTAGTTCATTTTTAGTTTTTGAAAAATCGATAGCATATCTTAAATCATGGCCAAGTCTATCGGCAACATATTCAACCATAGACTTATCTTCGCCCATTAATTCTAAGATCTTCTCCGTAATTTCTAAATTATTTTTTTCACTATTTCCACCCAAACAATATGTTTCCCCAATACGACCACTTTTGATAATTAAATCAACTCCATAATTATGATCATCAACATGTATCCAGTCGCGAACATTAAGACCGCTGCCATAAAGAGGGACTTTCTTCCCTTCTATTAAATTAGTAATAAAAAGCGGAATAATTTTTTCTGGATATTGATATGGACCATAATTATTGGAGCAATTAGAAATTGTGATTGGTAATTTATAAGTATGAAAATAAGCTCGGACAAGATGATCGCTAGCAGCTTTAGAAGCACTATAAGGAGACCGCGGATCGTATGGAGTCCTTTCGTTAAACTTACCACCATTTAATTCTAGGGCACCAAAAACCTCATCAGTAGAGATATGATGGAATCTTATACCGCCATTATTTTTAGCAGCTTCTAGTAAGACGCGAGTTCCCTCAACATTAGTCTTAATAAAATCAGCACTATTTTTAATTGATCTATCGACATGACTCTCAGCAGCAAAATGAACAATTAAATCCACATCGCTTACTACTTTTTCAACCAAAACTGAATCGCAGATATCCCCCTGAATAAATTCGTAATTATTATTTTCAGATATATCTTTTAAATTATCTAAATTCCCAGCATAAGTTAAAAGATCAAGATTTTTAATCTTATCTTCTGGATATTTTTCCAACCAATATCTAATAAAATTGGAGCCGATAAAACCAGCACCACCAGTAACAAGTAACTTCATAATAACTATATAAATTTTTTATTTTATCTGATAAGGACTTTCCGGATCTTTTTCCCATCGAATCTCATCCACTTCTTCTTGTTTACCAACTCCTTTATACAATTTATCTGGAAAGTTTAAACTTAAAGCCGGGATATCAGAGATACATTTATAACCATGAACTACACCAGGAGGAACAATTACTAAAAGTGGACATTTATCACCTACTTCAATTTCCATTTTTTCACCTTTAGTTTCCGAGTTATCACGTCTATCCCAAAGATAAAGCATAAAACTGCCTGGTCCAAAAAACACGAAACAGTCGCTCTGATAGACATGTTCATGGGGGCCACGAATCACGCCCGGATTCGTAAAACTAGCATAAGCCATAACGCCCTTAAAATCAAGCTCATCATCGCGAAACAATTCAGCTAAAAACCCCCTATCGTCATGGTTTTTAACTATTTCTCTTATTATTACGTCTTTAATCATAATTTTATTTTTATTAAACCATTTTGAGCGCCTAAACTAGCAATTTTTGAAGCAGTGTTTTTAGCGCTTAGAAACAAAGCTTTTTTAATATCGCCTCGATATAGCTCTAGGCCAGCAACAAAAGTAGAATTAAAAATATCCCCCACTCCAGTAACATCAATTCTTTTTTTCTCTTTAAATATTGGTTGGTAGTAAAAATTAAGACCATCATAAGCATAGGCTCCCTGACTACCAGAAGTAATAACTACTATTTCCGGACCAAACTCTTTGATGATTTTCAATAAATTTTTTTCATCATTAAAAAATGCATGACCCAATCTTTGCCCGCCAGAACCAGAAGAAACTAAGGCTAATTCAATCGCCTCATCTTTATTAACAGAAAATACAAAAGTATCTTTTAAAAATGGTGCTAGCTTATCAAGTCCGGCAGAATATTGTGCCTCGCTTGGATTCCAGGTAATTCTAACTCCATATTTTTTCACTAACGGAAATATTTTTGCTAAAATCGCCAACCAATCACCAGACAAAGAAGATATGTAAATATTTTTTGCATTTTTTAATACTGAGAGATCTTTATTATTAATTTTTAAAAATCCATTAGCCCCTCTTTCTGTAAAAATTATTCTTTCTCCGGTTTTAGAAATTAAAATAAAAGAAAATCCGCTATTTTTATCAGGATGTTTTCTGACTAAGTTTTTATTAACTCCACGAGTTTTTAAATTATCAATAATCATTCTTCCATTATCATCATTTCCAATCGTAGCCAAGCAAGACGCCTTAAAACCAAAATTAGCAAAATTAACAGCCGCATTAGCTGCACCGCCTCCGTAAGTATAATTAAAATTATCTATTCTAATTTTAGCTCCATATTCGAAAGCTAAAAGTTTTTGGCGCAAAATATCACGAGGATTTTCTATTAAAACCCCCTGATCCGTAAAAAAACTAATATCACGCGTTGCTCCACCAACAGAAATAAAATCGTATATCATAAATTTAAAATAATATTACTATCATATCATATCACGCCCTTCTTTTCCAGAAAAAATGGCTTGAATCTTTTAGCTAGAGAAACAAATATATTAAAAAATAAAGAAGCAACCAGTAAGAGCCAGAGCGATTGATACAATAAAGACTGCCAGAAATACAAACTAAAAATACTAAATCCCCCCCCTAGTCCTGAAAACACGAATAATAAAATAGAAGATATAAAACCATAAGTAACCGAAGCAATTAAACAAAGAACCCAAAAAGAATACAAAGACTTATTCGTTAACCAATTCTCTAGAATCAAATAAACTACCAGGGATACGGTTGCTAAGACAAGTAAATGAAAACTAAAAAATTGAAAAGAAAAAATATCCATGAAGGACCCAAAGAAAAATATAAATAATATAGCCGATTTTATTCCAAAGAAAAATAAAATAAAAACCATGGCAATCAGTCCGATATTAATTTGATTAAAAGCTCCGGGGAAAGAACTAATGAAAGAAAATTGCAAAATAGCTATCGCTAAACAACTAAGCGCTAAAAAAAATAATTGTCCGATAGATTTTATCATATTAAGGAACAATTATAGAAACTACGGTTAAGTCATTAAAGTCTACCAGTGGCTCTATAATTGCTGACTGCCAAACTTCATTGCTTTCACTCTTAACATTAGATACTCTCCCAATCACTAAACCACGAGGGATGCTCCCCCCTAAACCAGAGGTGATTACCGTATCATTAAGTGAAATTTTTTCTAACTGCGGAATATAACTCATTTCAATAGTTAATCCCAAATTACCATCGGTAACACCCTTAGTTTTATCTTCGTTTTGCAAGGAAGCAGCTAGCTGACAACCAGGCGTAGTAATTAAACAAATTCTAGAAGTTGATTTATTTACTTCTATAACTTTACCAACAATAACTCCGTCATCACTGAGAACCCCTAAATCAACTCGTAATCCGTCGCCTTCTCCTTTATCAATGATCACGTCACGACTACCATCAGAAACTGAAAAGGATGCTTCTTTGGCCATAATATTAGCGACGACGGCCTTAAAATTATTATTGGAAATAAAATTTAATTGGTTACGTAATTTTTTATTTTCATCTTCTATCTCTAACCAACGAGAATTATTAATAACATTATATGCTACTTCTTTTTTTAAGCGGTCTATTTCCATCAACAATGCATCTCTTTCCCTGCGTTCACCATAAGCTGAACCAAAACCAGACCCCCATTTATATAAACTCCCGGACATTGGTTTAACTAAAAATAATAAAGTATTTTCTAGAGGACGAGTAGCGCCAACCAAATGTAAAAAAACCAGTAGCCCAAGAACTACCGTAAAAATTAAAAATAAATTATTTTTTTTGATTCTAATCATAAAGATTAAAATGCCTAATTATACATTAATCAGAGCTAGTCGGAAGAACTACTTTCTCTAATAGTTCTTTATTATTCAACAAAAGACCAGTACCACGAGCAACGCAAGTTAAAGGGTCATCAACAATTTTCACAGGAATCTTAGAGGCGACTGAAATAGCTTTATCAAGCCCACGCAGTAAGGCGCCGCCGCCAGAAAGATATAAGCCTCTTTCATAAATATCAGAAACTAATTCTGGGGGAGTTGTTTCTAAAATAGTTTTAATTGTTTCAATAATTTTAGAAACTGTGCGACTAATAGCCTCCCTAATCTGTTTATCATTAATCATAATCGCTTTTGGTAATCCAGTTAACAAATCACGACCACGAACTTCCATTTCTTTTGGCTCTTCCAAAGGAACAGCGGAGCCAATTCCAATTTTAATACTTTCAGCTAATTGTTCTCCGATTAAAATATTAAATTCTTCTCGAATATAATCAATAATATTACTATCGAATTCATTACCAGCTGCCTTAAGAGATTTCCAGGTTACAACTCCTCCTAAAGATATAACTGCAATTTCAGTAGTCCCGCCTCCAATATCAACAATCATGGTTGCTGTCGCATCAATAACTGGTAACCGAGCACCAATCGCCGCCGCCATCGCTTCTTCAATTAAATATACTTTACGGGCGCCAGCTGATTTAGCCGCATCTTCAACCGCCTTTTTTTCTACTTCGGTTAAATCAAGGGGGATACCAATTACCACGCGTGGACGAGAAATTAAAGCAAAATTATCATTATGGACTTTACCAATAAAATATTTAAGCATTTTTTCCGTAACCTCAAAATCAGAAATAACACCATCAACCAAAGGCTTAATCGCTTCAATATGACCAGGTGTTTTACCTACCATTTTTTTAGCTGCCTCACCAACTTCTAAGATTTCATTAGTTCTCTTATTGATTGCAACAACACTAGGCTCGTTTATAACCAGCCCCTTATCACTAAGATAAACCAGGGTATTTCTGGTACCCAAGTCTATTCCTAAGTCATGACTAAATCTTCCTAGAAATTTATTGAACATAGCTTAAATTATTAATAACACTTAGCGAACAGCCAATCGTGTTTAGATGGTTTACCGGTAATAAAACACTTTTTATTTTTAGGCTCGATCCCTTCTTTTTCAGATAATAAAACACGAGAAACTATACCAAACTTTTCCTTCAATTGTTTTTCACTTTCAGAATCTTCACTCCAGCTAGCTTCAAACCATCCAACCTGACCTCCTATTTCATCCCAACTCTCAATTCTATTAATATTAGCGACAGCAAAATCAGTCGCTTGTTTATATAAACTATTATGAATATCAATCATTATAGTCTTCAAAGAATTTTTTAATTCTGTAACTATTATAACCTCTTTAGCTCCATTATCACGACGGAATAAAGTAACCTTCCCTTCCGCTACTTCTTTCAACCCGATCTCCAAACGAACCGGTACACCACGGACCTCCCAATAATTAAATTTGAAACCTGGAGTTTGACCTTCGCGCTCATCAACTTTAATTCTGTAATCAACTTTTAAATCATCTTTTATTTTATTACAAAAAGATAGAACTTGATCATGCGACTCATCTTTATAAATTGGTACTATTATTATTTGAATAGGGGCGATGTTTGGTGGTAAGCGCAACCCATTATCATCACCATGAACCATTACGACCGCACCCACAGAACGCCAAGATAAACCCCAGCTATTTTGATGTACTAAATGTGAAACACCATCAGCACCAAGATAATTAACGCCAAATACTTCCGCAAAATTTGTACCTAAATAGTGACTGGTAGCGCCTTGAATAGCTTTCCCGTCTTTAGCCATCACTTCGGCCGTTGTTGTCATAACAGCGCCAGCAAATTTTTCATTTTCAGATTTTCTCCCAGTGAAAGTTGGGATAGCCATAAAACTATATACGTCTTGATATATACCGAGCATTTTCATGACTTCTGCTCTCGCCTCTTCTTCAGTCGCAAAAGCTGTATGACCTTCTTGCCACAAAAATTCACTCCAACGTAAAAAAGCACGCGGTCTTTTCTCCCAGCGGACAACGTTAGCCCATTGATTAAGACGAAGTGGCAAATCTTTATAACTCTGTATCCATTTAGCGTAAGTTTTATACATCGCAGCTTCGCTAGTAGGACGAATAGCTAATTTATTTGTTAATTCTTCGCCACCAGCATGAGTCACTATAGCCAACTCAGGAGCAAAGCCTTCCACGTGATCCTTTTCAGCTTCTAAATTTTCCAAAGGCACAAAAATTGGAAAGTATACATTTTCAACACCGTCATCTTCAAGGCGACGACTTAACTCAGCTTTAATGAGTTCCCAAATTTTTAAGCCATAGGGCCTAACGATTCCGCAACCCCGTACCTCAGAAGATTCGGCTAATTCAGCTTCTCTAACGACGTCTTGATACCAAGCTGGGAAGTCGATTGATTGTTTAGTTATTGTTCTTTTTTCATTAATAGCCATATAGTTCTTTTCTTTTATCCTATCCAAAAAATAACTGCTTGTAAAGCATCATTTTTTCATTATTTTTAAGGCTTGTTTTACTCTTTCGCCAGTATCTTTAATACTAGAATCAACCGCAGATAAAGCTCCTCGAGCTTCACTCAAGGAATATCCCAAAGAGATGAGTGCATCCAACTCATCAGAAGATGCTAAAGATGAGCCCGCACTAATATCTGAAGCAGATGATATTTTAATAATTTTTGTTTTCAGTTCTAAGACTAGACGTTCAGCTGTTTTTTTACCAATCCCAGAAACCTTCGTTAACAAATCAGCATCACCCCTAATAATTGATTCCTTAATATCATTTGCAGAGGCAATCGCTAAAACACCTAAGGCGGATTTTGGACCAACACCAGAAACGCTTATTAATAATTCAAATAAATCTAATTCATCAATATTTTTAAATCCATACAAGTCAGAAGACTCTTCTCTAACATGATGATGAGTAAATACTTCAAGCGATGATCCCACAATAATTTCATTCAAAAAGCTCTCGCCCGCAAAAATAGAATAACCAACATCGCGCACATCGATAATAAAATAATTTAACGATTTAGCGATGATTGTTCCGCGTAAGTATGAAATCATAAATTAATATTTTAATTGACTAACTTTCTTCTTAAAACAGCAAACTCCGGTAACACTACTTTCTCATCAAGTTCAATAAAACATTTTTGACCACCGCCACCCCCATGAGCTTCAAGAATCTCTTCACCAGTCTTAACGTCAAACAATTTTTCCAGTTTCAAGCTTATTATATCATAATTTTGACCGATAATCTCGATTTCGTCGTTCAATTTAATAGTATTATGAACTTGGAAAGTAAGTCTTATTTTATTATTGGCTAAGATTTCTGTTTTTAAAGCTTGGCCGCAAAACTCCCAATCACTTTTATTATGAGAATCAGCGACATTCTGATTCGCCTTTCCGCCCAACAAAAATCCCGAAGTATAACCTCGATGAACTAATTTCGTCTCTAGTTCTGTATACAAATAATCTAATTCTTTTTTCAATTTAACAGTTGGCGTTTTCTTAATAATTAAATTAAGAGCACGACGGTATGCGCCACAAACAGTTGCTTGATAATACACACTCTTAGCCCGACCTTCAATTTTAAAACTAGTAACTCCCGCTTTAATTAAATCTGCTAAATTTTTTATTAAACATAAATCTTGCGAGTTCAATAAATAAGCACCATGTTTTTCTTCAACTAATTCTAACTCTTCGTCATGGCCCTTGGCTTTGAGCGTATAACGATTTACATCATATTGCCAACGACAAGGTTGGGCACAATCTCCTAAATTACCGCTTCTATCAACAAATAATTTGGATAAAAAACATCTTCCAGAATAGGCCATGCACATCGCTCCGTGAATAAAATATTCTAATTCAACTCTTGGAAGAGCTAAGTGGATTTCTTTAATTTCTTTTAAAGTCACTTCTCTTCCTAAAACAATGCGAGCAACTCCTTGTTTAGCCCAAAATCTAGCTGATTCTAAATTAGTACAGTTAGCTTGAGTAGAGAGATGAATTTCCGCTTTAGACCAATTATCTTTTATAAGACTCATAATTCCTGGGTCAGAAACAATAAATGCATCTATCTGAATCTCTTTCAATTTTTTTACATAAGCAACAAAGCTCTTTAAATGTGCATTATGAGCAAAAATATTAGCAGTTACATAAACCTTCTTTCCGCGTGCATGCGCATACAAAACCGCGTCCTTAATGCCTTTTAAATCAAATTCATTAATTCTTACCCTCAAAGAAAAATCCGGGATACCCAAATAAACCGCATCTGCCCCATAGGCGAAAGCGGTCTTCATCTTTAAAGTATTACCAGCAGGTGCTAATAATTCTAGATTTTTCATAAAATTAGCCATTTATTTAAATATTATAACTTAAACTTAAATTAAAATAAAGTATTGACAAAATATTGTAAAAGTTTTAAAGTGCTTTGATAATTGTACATTTAAAACCACCAAAACACAGAAAAGATGAACGAAGCATTGAAGCAACTCGCCATGGACTACAAACGTAGTTCGGACCAAAAAAAGAAAAACGAAATTCTAGACAAAATACGTTTTTCAGAAAAAACAAAAAGAGATTTTCCAGATTTACTGGACCTAGCTAAAGAAAAAAACCTGGACTTAGAGTTCTACAAGATGGTAATCGATTGTTTCTTCGAAACTCCATTTGACCGTTTTCCGCTAGCATCAATCCACAGACGTCTTGAAGGTCGAGTTTTTGAGAACTATTTCATTGGCTGTCTTCAGCGTAAAAATATGGGATTCAAATTTTTAGAAAGCCTGTATTCTGATTTAGTAGAAGATTCTGGATTATCTAAAATTATCATGAACATCATGGTAACTACAGCTTGCAGTTTAGATAATTTTCTTTTCTTGCTTATCCAGGAAAAACTTAGCAAAGAGCAAGAAACTAAGCTACTGGTAGAAATGAAGCGACACAACGGTTGTCTAAATTTCTGGATTAGAGCCCTGGAAAGAGCTAAGGTAAATAGTAGTTTACAGATTTACTCAGAAAATTTACTAAGACAAAAACTAACCAGACGAAATTTTTATGGTGTCTATGAACTATACATGGACAATCCGAATACTAAAGCCGCATCGCTCATACTGGAAATTATGGCTGATATGGCCAAAACAGAATCCGAGGTAGATAAAGTACTTTATTTGTCCGCTAAAGATCATGTGGCATTTGATACTGCTATGAAGAAAAAGGGGAAATTTATTGCCGAAGACTAAAATATGGTATCGCGGCATAACAAGAACTTTTTAAAAAAAGCGTCCAAAAAAATGGGGCGCTTCTTTTTTTTAAAAAATTATTAGATATGGGCTACCCCTAAGACCTCTTTACTCTAGTAAGTCCACTGATAGCAACAATTTCTATTCCCTGCTTCTCTATTTCATCTAAAAGCAAATTCATACCTAAAGAATCAGAAGCCATATGGCCAGCAATAACCACATTGATATGATTTTTCTCTGCTTCCTTCCTATGCTCCTCAGACATATGCATTCCAATTACAGTTCCGATTCCGTATTGAGACATTTTTTCGTATATATCTTTAGAGCCCGATGTTCCTCCTGTAAATTCAGTTACAACAATTTTCCCACAAGAATTTTCTTCAGAACCAGAAAAAATCATCGGACCAGTTTTTTTCTTTTTAGCGATAGAATATTCTGGAATAGTTTCCAGGAGTTCCATAATATCGCCAACAGTTTCTAATTCTTTTTCTTTCTGTTTGAATAAATCAACTAAAAAACTAGCTCCTAAATTATCAGCTGGGGTATGAATACACATGAAATTTAAATCCAAAACTCTAGCCGCATCAACCGCTCTATCATGATTTATTGGTGATATGCCACGATGCACTTCACTAATACGAGATTTAATAACCGATTCAGCAATGTTTATCGGTACTCCATAATTAGCTAAAACCTGCGCTTGCAGCTTCATAACGTCAGACAAATCAGCCAAAGCGACTCCCTCGGGATGATGAGCTAAAACTAAATCAATATCACCCGAATGTTTAGCGAGTAATAATTCTGAAGTCTCAATATCAATTCCCACCATTATTTTTTTAACTTCTTTACCATTATTAAATAATGTGCGAGCATCGGAATAAGGATTAGTAAGTTTCTCTAAATCAAAAGCTTCTTTTTCTTTATCTGATAACGCTTCATATTTTTTATTAATACGAGCTAAATATTTCTTTACTTCTTCAGCTCCTCGTAAATCAGAATCCATTCCTAGCTGAATAGCTAATTTATATATTTCTTCAACCTTCATAAGCATTTATTTAAATTTGTTAGATTTGTTTTTTTCCAAAACCTTCAAAGGCTTTTAATATTTCAACTGGAGTCATAAACACTACTGTGTTTGATTGATCTGAGGAAATATCATTAATTGCTTGTAAGGTTCTTAAATGTAAAGCGCCGTTTGAAGCAGCTAAAATAGAGGCTGCTTGAGCAATATTAGCGGCGGCCGCTAATTCTCCTTCGGAATTAATAATTACCGCTCTCTTTTCACGTTCAGCTTCTGCTTGTTTCGCAATTGTTCTTTCCATTGATTCTGGTAAAGAAACATCTTTTAACTCAACATTATTAACTTTAATCCCCCATTCATCTGTTTCCTTGTCAACAATCTCTTTAATTCTATCAGCAATCTCATCACGCTTCGAAAGTAACTCATCTAAAGTAACGGAACCAACAATATTACGCATTGTTGTTTGAGCGTATTGAGAAATAGCATAGAAAAAATTTTCAACTTCAATCACTGCTTTTTCAGCGAAGGCTACCTTATAATAAATAACTGCATTTACAGTAACGGAAACATTATCGCGAGTAATGGCTTTTTGGTCCGGAACATCAACTGCTTTTACGCGAATATCAACTTTCTTAAAAGTTTGAAAAATCGGAATAAGTAATCTCCATCCCGGTTCCATAATTCCCGAATACTTTCCCATTGTAAATCTAACTCCTCTTTCATACTGATTGATTTGTTTTAAACTAGATAATATTAAAACCGCTAAGATAACCACGATGTAAATAAATAATCCCATACGTTTAATAATTAAATTAATTAATTTTATTTTTTTAAACTAATAATTATTTTTTCGCCATTAATATTAACCTCTTTTTGTAATTCTCCCTCAGAAATTGTATCTACTAATTTTATGGATTCACTTAAAGTTTCACGTCCAATTTCAGTTTCCATTTTATCAAGTGTTTCCTTAATATCTAAACTTGCCTGAGTAATATAAACTTGTGCCTTATCTCCTAAACTTAGCCCTGAATCCTTACGAAGCATGTTAATAAAGCGAATTAGCTCTCTCTTAATACCTTCTAATTTTAATTCCTGAGTAATTTCTGTATCAAGTTCAAGCTCTAAATTTTCTGAACCCGCTACAAATTCTAAACTTTGAATATTAAGTTCATCAGTAATGATAGAAATATACTTTTCATCTACAGCAACTCCGCCCTTAACTACTGCTTTGGAAAGCATTTGTCTGATTTTTATTCCTGCTTCATCACGTTTTGCTAGTCCAAGTTCAACTATTTTACGAGCGACTTCCATTTTTATTAAAACATCTTCATCTTCAAGCGCGAGTTTGGTTGGCCAAGTTTCTAAATGAATAGAGTTATTTTCATTTTTAAAATCATAACCAGTTAATTTTTGCCATAGATTTTCAGCCATAAAAGGCATAAACGGAGCCATTACTTTAGCCAACTCTAGAAGAATTAGTTTGGTAGTAATAAGAGCAATTTTTTTATCAACTTCATCATCTGATTTAAATCTATCACGACTTCTTCTCAAATACCAAGTTGAAAATTCATCAATAAACTCAGTAATTGGACGAACTGCTTTAGGTAAATTATAAGCCGACATAGCACTAGAGACTTCTTTCAAAAGAACATTAAATTTACTTACAATCCATTTATCTAAAACATTTTCACTCTTCACAGACTCAAGCTTTAGATTCTCTTCACTCAAGCCATTTAGAACGTCTATATTTTCTGTTGCATATAGTTCATAGAATTTATAAACATTAAATAGCAACATTATATTTTTACGCAAAGATTCTTCAACGCCTTTTTCTGAAAAATTTAGATTCTCAGCTTGCATTACTGGAGACGATAATAAGTAGGCGCGCAAAGCATCGGAGCCATACTTATCCATTACTAGGCTCGGGTCCGGATAATTTTTTAATTTCTTAGACATCTTCTTCCCATCTTCAGCGAGCACGATGCCATTAGCAATAACGTTGCTAAAGGCATGCTTTTGTAAAAGTCCTCCAGAAACGACATGCAAATAATAAAACCAGGTACGAGTTTGATCAACCCCCTCAGCAATGAATTGAGCTGGAAAAATTTTTTCAAATTTATCTTTATTTTCAAAAGGATAATGAAGTTGAGCATAAGGCATGGAACCTGACTCAAACCAACAATCAACAACATCAGAAATACGCTTCATAGTTCCGCTACATTTTTCACAAGGGATAGTAATCGGATCAACTTTATCTTTATGAATATCAGTAATATTTTTTTCACCAGATAATTGTTCTAATTCGGCAACACTACCAATCATTTTTTGATAACCACAAGAACATTCCCAAATTGGGATAGCACTCGCCCAAAAACGTTGGCGAGAGATGGACCAATCACGCGCCCCTTCTAACCAATTTCCAAAACGACCTTCTTTTAAATAATCCGGGGACCAATTTATTTCTTTAGCACTTTCTAATAATTGAGGCTTTAGCTTAGTTACATTAATAAACCAAGAAGAAGTCGCATAATTAATTAACGGCGTATCACAACGCCAACAATGCGGATAACTATGTTCATATTTTTCTTTATGAAAAAGCGTCCCGTGGCTAGCTAAATATTTAATAATTTCAATATCGGTTGTCATATGGTCTTCAACTGGCTTAACATGTAAGCCCTGAAAATCAGTAACTTCCGATTTGAACATTCCATCCATTCCGACATGTTGAATAAATGGTAAATTATTAGCTTTACCAAGATTCATATCGTCCTCACCAAAAGCAGGGGCAATATGAACAATACCAACACCATCAGTCGTTGTTACAAAATCAGCCGCATAAACTTTCCAGCCGTTAGCTCTATTTTCTAATTTTTCATCTTTAGAATAATAATCGAAGAGTGGTTCATATTCTAAATCGACTAAGTCGGAACCCTTGATATCATCATGAACTATTTCGATTTCTTTATCTTTTAAAATATCTTTAATGCGGTCGTGAGCTAAAATTATAAGCTCAGGGACATCTTTAACTCTTAAGGCGGTATAAATAATATCCTTACCAACCGCTAAAGCGACATTACCAATTAAAGTCCAAGGGGTTGTTGTCCAAGCTAAAATATAAGCCGACTCTTTAGTTTCATATTTTCCATTTCCCCATTTTTGGCCAGCTTTAAGATGAAATTTAGCAATCACGCTTAAATCTTTGATATCCTTATAACCTTCACTTACTTCTGATTGCGATAAAGTTGTCTCGCAACGTGGGCAAATATGCATGGAGCGATGAGCTTTATAAATCAACTCTTTATCCCAGAGCTGTTTTAGCTCCCACCAAATCGTCTCCATGTAATTTAAATCCATAGTGCGATAAGAATTTTCCATATCAGCCCAACGACCTAAACGATTGATTACTATTTTCCATTCATCAATATAAGTTGAAACACGCGCACGGCATAAATCATTAAATTTAGCGACACCCAAAGTTTCAATCTCCTTTTTTGTTTTAGTCCCTAATTCTTTTTCAACAATATTTTCAATCGGTAAGCCATGACAATCCCAACCCCACTTTCTTTCCACGCGATAACCATTCATCGTTTGATAACGAGGAATAACATCTTTCATAATACTGCCAACTAAATGACCATAATGAGGAGTTCCGGTTGCAAATGGCGGTCCATCATAAAAAACATAATCGCCTTTTGGAGCTTCTTTAGAAATTGATTTTTCAAAAATATTAGATTTATTCCAAAAAGAAAGAGCCTCTTCTTCCATCACAACATAGGCGCTTTTTGGTTTTTCATTTTCAGATTGCTTATTCATATATAATATAATTTATTTTAAATAGGCGATTAAATCTTCTGGATTTTTTACAATTCCACTAAACACAACTCGACGACAAGGCTCTGTATCTTCAGCGGACTGTCCATAAATTGGCTTGTTAAGTGCAACTGCATAACCAATTTCCATATTTGTACTAACCCCAGCATAACCATCTTTATTATAAATATAAATAACATCAGCCATTCTCATTTTGTAAAAATGATCATGAGTTAATCCAAGAGCTACATATTTTCTATCTGATTCTTTAATTTCATTCCAAACTCCACCAGAAGCACGATAAAGATGTGGTTCATAGACAATTACACCAAGCTCTTTAAGTTTGTTAGCGAATTCTCTCATTTCTGGAGCGAAGCTTGAGCTTCCGCAAATTACCACTGATTTCATAAATTTATATTGCACATTAATTTCTCAAACCACAATCTTCTAAATATTTTTTAGTAACTTCAAAATTTTCTATTGATGTTATTTTATGATGATAACTAAAAAAACTTTCGATTAATTCCCGTTCCTCTTTTTTCACATCATTCCAATACTTAATTAAACTTGTAGTATCATCTATGGCAACAACTTTATCATCTCCGTCCGCCCTTTTAATAAGCGCTATCGGATTAACATTTATTTCTTCTCCAACGGCATATGATTTTTCTGATAAAACTAAAACATCAATTTCATCTCCTTCTTTCGCATTTAAAGTTCCGGGAATATAGCCATAATGAATTGGCATAATTCCGTCATTAATCGGAATCACATCTTTAGTCGGGCCAAGATCAATAAATCCAGACTTATCATATTTCATATGACGCCTTCTATCATCACCCCTAGGAATTTCGATAATTACTTTCATTTTATAAAAGTTTAAAATCTATCATTTTAACAATTGTATCCCAATTAACTTTATCACCATAGAATGACTGATAACTTTTTAGCATTGCCTCCCTGCTTTCAAATGTTTCATGCCCAATAAAATCAGCCTCAACAATATCTCCCAATTTTTTCTCTTTTACATTTGCAATTTCAGCATCAGCAAATTTTTCCTTTGTTTCCCAGATAAGAAGTTCTACTTTATCATCAACACTTAAATTCTTATCATCAAATAATCTCCAGGTCGCCGTCTTTCTTCCGGATAAAACTTCCTCGGCTAAATTTTGTCTAAATTTAAGGGTTTTCATATTTTTACCAACCAACATATTTAAGAAAAATTTTAAATCTCTTGTTGTCTTATCGGTTAAATCATATTCAAAAACTTTATCAAGTTTTATCCACTCAAAATCCGCTCCCTCTCCTAAACACATTTGTGATTTTTCTAAATCACTTTCAACAAAAAATATATTTCTCTGTGTTTGTCTTTCATTGTTAAAATAACTGCATAATGGATTAACTTTATCTTCTGGAATATTAATATTCAGCTCCTCTTTCATTTCTCTAATAAATGCTTGTGTCTCCGTTTCGTTTCCTTCAGCTAATCCTCCAAAAAATGCCCATTGATGTGGATTATATTCTGTATTTCCGTCTCGTTTATGTAACAATACTACTTTCTTTTCAGAATTATATAAAAATCCTCCGGAGTATGTCTTGTCTTTATTTCCCATGACAGTGTTTATATTTCTTTCCGCTACCGCAAGGGCAAACATCATTTCTACCAACCTTTACTCCACTTTCATCCTTAACTTTTTCTGTAATTAAATCAGCGGTATTTCTTGCTTCAGCTTGCTTATGCATTTCTTTTTGCGCTCCAGTAAATTCTAATTTTTTCTCGGGCTGATTAGCAAATAATTTTATTGCCTCGCTCTCCATAGTTTTTTCAGCCGCCATAGCAAAAGCCTCACCAGTCTTAAAGATAGAATACGCAACATTCTTATTAATAAGACCGTTTAATTCTTGAAACATTAAAAATGCTTCTTTTTTGTATTCAACTAGCGGGTCTCTCTGGCCGTAACCGCGCAAACCAATTCCACGACGTAAATAATCAATTGTTTCTAAATGCTCAACCCAAAGCTCATCAATAGTTCTAATTAAGATACCTTTTTCAACACTCTTAAAATCAATACCAGCAACTTCAAAACCAGAAACCATTTTCCTATATCTTGTTTCTATTTCACTTTCTAAATATTTAGTAATCTCTTCTCTAATCACCTCAACTCTTCCGCCAACTGCCACTAAACTAGAAAGCTTTTCTTTTAGCTCTTCCCCGGCAGTAATTATTGTTTTAATTGTTTCGTAGATTTCCTGAATATTCCAATCAGCAGTTTGTTCTGAAGCAGTATGAAAAACAATCGTATTTTTTACTTCTTCTTGTATCATCGGAATAATGATATCTGTTAAAGATTTAGCGGCGTCTTCTTCCTTACTTACCCCTTCGCTAATATCAATAATTTCACGACGACGTTTATAAATTGAGGTTCGATGTTTATTGATAACATCATCATATTCAACTAAATGTTTTCTCATATCAAAATTGTTTCCCTCAACTTTTTTCTGAGCACTTTCAATTGAGCTAGAAATCATTTTGTTTTCTATTGGCATATCAGCCGGAACATTCAAAGTTTTCATTAAACCCTTCATTCTATCGCCACCAAAAATTCTCATTAAATCATCATCAGTTGAAACATAAAATTGTGAAGAACCTGGGTCACCCTGGCGTCCAGCACGACCGCGCAATTGATTATCAATACGACGAGATTCATGGCGTTCAGTACCAATAACATGAAGACCGCCTAAATTTCTTACTTCTTCTTGCTC
The DNA here is from genome assembly GCA_903945435.1 of uncultured bacterium. Taxonomy (GTDB): domain Bacteria; phylum Patescibacteriota; class Patescibacteriia; order Patescibacteriales; family UBA12465; genus UBA12465. The sequence goes on from CAJAVM010000026.1 coordinate 59,645, forward strand.
TTCTTTTACCGGAGGATTACCGCCTAAAATAATATCAACCCCACGACCCGCCATATTAGTTGCTAAAGTAATAGCCCCCTTACGTCCCGCTTGAGCAACTACTTCCGCTTCCTTTTGATGATTTTTAGCATTTAACATTTGCGGTCTAAGCCCCTCACGCTCCATTAACTCAGTTAAGATTTCATTTTTTTCAATTGAAATTGTACCAATTAAAATTGGCTGACCCTTTTCATTGCGTTCTTTCACATCACGAATAACCGCGTGAAACTTATCCATTTCTGTGCGATATATCAAATCATTTAAATCTTTTCTAACATTTGCTTTATTAGTTGGAATAACAATCGTTTCTAAATTATAAATTTTATGGAATTCTTCCGCTTCAGTCGCCGCTGTTCCAGTCATACCAGAAAGTTTTTGATACATTCTAAATAAATTCTGGAAAGTAATAGTCGCCATCGTTTGTGATTCTTTTTGGACTTTTACTCCTTCTTTAGCTTCAATTGCTTGATGCAAACCTTCACTATAACGACGACCAGGCATCATACGCCCGGTAAATTCATCAACAATAATTATTTCCCCATCTTTAATCACATAATCTCTATCACGTTTAAATAGAACCCGGGCCTTTAAAGCCTGTTCTAAGTGATGGACTTCTTTTACTCCACCTTCAACATAAATATTTCCCAAACCTAATATTTTTTCGACTTTCATTATTCCGCCTTCCGTTAAAGTAGCGGCCCGTAATTTTTCATCAACATTATAATCTTCATTTTCATCTAAACGTTCAACTATCTGTGCAAAGCGAGCATACTTATCACCGGACTCTTCAGCGGGAGCAGAAATAATCAAAGGAGTTCTGGCTTCATCAATTAAAATAGAATCGATTTCATCAACAATCGCGTAGTGAAGTGTACGCTGAACAGTTTGGTTTAAAGTATAAACCATGTTATCTCTTAAATAATCAAAACCAAATTCGTTATTTGTTCCGTAAGTAATATCACAATAATAAGCTTCACGACGTGGGATGCGACGAAAATGTTGTAAGCGCTCATCAAATTGGCTTTCATCAATATAGGAAGGATCATAAATATAAGCATTATCATGAATAATAACGCCCGTGTTTAGTCCTAAAGCATAATAAACTGGAGCCATCCAACCAGCGCCAACACGAGCTAAATAATCATTAACAGTAATTAAGTGGACACCTTTCCCTTCAAGAGCATTTAAATATATAGGTAAAGTAGCAACCAAAGTTTTTCCTTCTCCAGTTCTCATTTCCGCAATTTGACCACGATGAAGAACAATGCCACCAACAAGCTGAACATCGTAATGTCTTTGACCTAAAATTCTACTTGCAGATTCACGAACAGCCGCAAAAGCTTCTGGAAGAATATCATCTAAAACAGCGCCATTTTCAAGACGAGATTTAAAATCACGAGTCTTATCTTTAAGCTCATCATTACTCAGTTTTTTATATTCATCTTCAAAACCATTAATCGTATCGATTATTGGTTGCATGTTTTTAATTACCTTATCGTTCGCGTCTGGGAACAATTTACTGAAAATGCTCATATTTTTTCTATTAATACCTAAAAAATGCCGAATCAAACGGCTTTTATTCTAGATTCAGTATAATACGAATATCTAATAAAATAAATATTGACAGAATACTGATAAAATTATAATAAGCCCCTCGTTATGAGAAGCTTATTTTTCTTAATTTCTGGGTAAATTTTACTTATGGGCTCTGTTATCAACTTCGTATTTAGTATTTTGGGCTTCAAAGAAATTAACGAGCTCTAAAGTATCAGTTTCTGTTGCCATCCATTGCGCTGGATTAACAGTCTTAAAATGAGGCTCAAAGCCTAACTCTTCTAAGCGTCTATCGGCAATATATTCAACATACTGATTAACATAATCAGCATTTATTCCCAGGATTCCGCGTGGGAACATGTCGCGATTATAAGCTGTCTCTAAATTTACACCATCAATAATAATATTTTTTATTTCTTCAGCAAACTCTGAAGTAGCTAACTCTGGATTTTCTTCTAAAATTGTAAGTATTAAATTAATACCAAATTTCAAATGTAAACTTTCATCGCGAACTACCCAGTCAATCATCGAACCAAAATTCTTTAATTTTTGCTTTTGACGAAAACTTAAAGCAACCATAAATCCAGAATAGAACCAAGTTCCCTCCATCACAATATTATAAGCAACTAAATTACGAACAAACTCCCTCTTCCCTTCAATAGATTCGATATCTAAACTTGTATCGTTCATGCGATTTAAAAATTTCGCAATAAAATCTTCTTTAGCTTTAATAGAAGGAATTTCTAAATGTTGAGCAAAAATCTTTTCCTTATCAAGCGGGAAAGTTTCTAAAACATATTCAAAGGCAACGCAATGATTTGCTTCTTCCCACATTTGCTTCGCTAAATATAAATGTGCTTCCGGTGCTTTTAAATATGGATAAACACCAAGCGCTAAAGTTCGATTAACAATTAATTCACCAGGATTAAAAAAGCTCATTAAAAAACTAACCGCGCCTTTTTCGTCTTCAGTCATCTTGCGCCAATCATCTAAATCTTCACCAAGAGCTATTTCATGTGGGAACCAGGTATTAGCGACTGCTTGATTATATAAATCGTAGGCCCACTGGTATTTAATGGGGCGAAGATTCATATCTTCATTTAAAGGTTTTCCTAATATCATATTTGTAAAATATTAATAAATAAATTATTGACAGCTATCACACTGTGCTCTTTCTTGAGGGTCAATAGGGCAAGCTTTATAATCATTGGTAGTTTCTTTTTGTTGAACTGGCGATTCAGTCAACTCAGCAACTTCAGCCTGAGCCGCAATCACAGTCGCGCCAAATCCTTTTCTACTAACTGCCGCCCCAAAACCAGTTTTTCCAATTGCCGTTGATTTATTAACAGTAACTGTACTTTGTTCAGCACTATGACGCGGTTTCATGTGTAAATAATAAGTAGTTTTTAAGCCCTTATCCCAGGCATCGATATAAACTTGCATTACCTCTTCTATATCTCTAGTTGCTAAGTACATGTTGCGACTAATTGCTTGGTCAACCCATTTCTGCGCTCGAGAAGCAACTTCGACAAAAGCTTGAGGGTCAACTGAAAAAGAATCTTTATAAACAACTTTTATTTCCTCAGGAATATAATCAAGACCACTAATATCTCCGTAGGATGCTAAAATATCATCTTTGGCTCTTTCCCATAGTCCCAATGCTTTTAGCTTGGTTACTAAATTAACATTTAGTTCCATATGTTTTCCTCCCAAGGTATTGCGACTAAAAATTTGAGCAAAGCGCGGATCAATTCCAGTTGAAGTTCCAGCAACTAATCCGATATTAGCCGTTGGAGCAATAGCAAGCAGTGTTGAGTTACGCATTCCATTTTTTACCTTTGAACGTAAAGACTCCCAATCAAGGCTAGAAGATTTATTAATTACCGCTACGCCATCATTACTCGCTCCCGCCTTACGATTTGCTTCCAAGATTTTAATGGTATCGAGTGGAACCAAACCCTTGGACCATGAGGAGCCAGGAAAGTTATCATACATTCCCCTTTCTTTAGCTAAATCTGCACTCTCATCAATTGCTTGATAACTAATAAATTCCATCACCTTATCAGTTAATTCATAAGCGGCTTCAGAATCATAAGCAATATCAAATCTTTCAAATAAATCAGCAAGCCCCATGACACCAAGTCCGACGGCTCGATTATGACTATCAAAATTTCTCGCTTCCTCAATTGGCGGTTCATTAATATCAACTAAATTATCAAGTTGACGAACGGCTAAACGAACACTCTTTTTAAGCTCCTCCCAATCGATTTCTGCTATTGCATCGGCTTTTAGATGACGAACTAAATTAATTGAAGCCAAATTACAAACTGCAACATTATCTTTATTGGTTGGCAAAGTTATTTCGGTACATAAATTAGAACCATAAATAGTCCCCGTATTATTATTTAAAGCACGAACATTAATTGCATCTTTGAAAGTAATCCAAGGGTGAGCCGAGGCTTGAAGAGAAACTATAATTTGACGGAACTGATCCAAGGCTTTAATTTTTTTAAAAACTTTTAATTCCCCGGATTCTGCCTGTACACAATATTCTTGATAACGATGACTAAAGGCTTCACCATATAAATCTACTAAATCCGCTGTATCTCGAGGGTCAAACAAATACCAATAATCATCCGCCTTAACACGTTTCATAAATTCATCAGAAATATAAACAGCAATATTTGCGGTTCTGGTACGACGATAATCATCACCGGCATTTTGTTTTAAATCCATATACTCCTGAAAATCGTAATGCCAATTTTCCATATAAAAACAAAGAGCGCCCATTTTCTTCCCCGCTCGAGAAATGGCTCGAATCGCGGAATCAATAATATGCAAAAATGGAATTGGCCCTGAAGAAAAAGTATTGTTAGTTGAAATCGGTGAACCACTCGCTCTTAGCTTGGTAACCGCTAAACCAATCCCGCCAGTTGCTTTTGATAATTTTAAAACATCCGAAACAGTCTTTCCGATATGGTCTACGCTATCTTCCATCTCCATAATAAAACAATTGCTGAGACGGGACTTTAAAGCGCCAGCATTTACATTAGTTGAACCTCCGGGGATGTAATATAGCTTAGACATGCGTTCATAAAATTCTTCCGCAATCTTGTCTTTATTTTTCTCATTCCAAGATAAGCCCATCGATAAACGTAACCAAAAATATTGAGGGGTTTCCATCAATTTTTGCTTATCATCACGCATTAAATATCTGCGTGCTAAAGTTCCTAAACCAGCGTAAGTAAATAAGCTATCTCTTTCTGGATTAATAATATTAACTAACGCATCTAAATCAAAGGTTTCTAGATTAGGCGAAAGCCAACCATTTTCAATTCCCTTTTTAAGCTCTTCCTTCCAAGTCTTTTGATAAATTTCCGTAAAGTCAGCGTGAGAAGAATCAACACCTAAAGCCTCGCGATAAATTGATTCCAAAAATAATCCAGCCGCCAATTTATCATACTCTGGATCATCTTTAATATGTTGAGCGGAAGATTGCATAAGTGCTTGATCTACTTCAGACTCCGGCATATTTTCGTAAAGAGTTGCGAATGCTTCAGCGGCGATGGTTTTAATTTTATCTTCTGAAAGATTTGTTTTTTTACCAACAGTAATTAATTTATTTTCTAAATTAGAAACAGGAATCTCTTGGATTTCACCACCATAAAGAGTAATTTTTTTGTGCATATTTTTTAAAAGCCTTAATTTATTAGTGTTCCGCAGTTTAGCTTATGTAGTGGTCGGAACACTATCTATTATACTACATATGGTGTATGCCTACAATACCCAAAAACACTAATAAAAAAGCCTCTTCGCTAAAAGAGGCTTCTCATCAGACACATAAAATGTCTAATAGAGGAATTCGCCATAAGGCGTTTTTAGATTTACTTCATTCCCTGGTTTAATTCCAGAGGCAGCAATTACTTTCCCTAAACGAGCAAAAGCGATGCCACAACTGTGAGCAGCTGTTTGTACGGCATATGCTAATTCTGGTTTATTTTCTCCCACGATATCGATACCGATACCACAATTGAAATTTACAAACATATTCTCCCAGGTTTCTTTTGACTCTTGCTGAATCAGTTGAAAAATTGGCGAAGGGGTAGGCATTTCTTTGACGTAGCATACTCCATTACCCACATGAGCAATTTTAGTTGCTCCGCCTCCAGTATTCATGGAAATCCCATGAAGAAGATGCAGCGCCTTAATGGATTTTAATTCAATCAGAATTTCCCGAATCACGAATGCCCAGTGTCTTGTAGGTGAAAGGATAGCGTCGCCAACCGACATACCTCTTAAAACTTTAGGCTTGTCATTAGGCTTAAACCGTCCCTTATAAAAAATACCATCCCGTTTTAAAGTAGGGTACTTTTCGTTATAAGACGTATCCATTAAACAACTGCGCGCGAGAGTCAATCCGTTCGACATTATTCCAGAGTTTCTTTCTTGTTCCCAAACTGCACAAGCATCGCTATGCAGACCCAAAATTACATCACCGGGTTTAACATTCCCAGTAACTACTTCAAACTTTTTAGCCCAAGCAGTAACCGCAATATCAAATACTCCGGAACGAACCTGATCTTTTAGGTCGGCAGTTTCTCCACCAAGAAACTTAATATCGAAACCGCGACGATAATATAAATCAGCTAACACTGAGAAACGACGAGCTACCGCTTTCATTACAATTTCCTTAAGCTCGGGATTGAGATTAAGGTTGAGGACGTCAGTCATGAGCCAGGGACCGAACACAAATCCAGAAGCGGCGATATCGCCAGTGTTCATAGAAACGGCGTCATCCACCATTCCCTCAAAGATAGTATCGTCTCCAAATTCATAATAATGCAACAACCGCTGCACAAATTTTGAACCATCACCATCCTGGTGCTGGGTTATGACTCGCCTTTTGTTCGTTGGGTCCGTCACAATATTAACGAACGCCCCTGGATACTCATTGTCAATGATATCCTTAAAACTTTGTCGGACAATTGTCTTATTAGGATCAACTCCGAGATTTTCATACATACTTTTTGGCATGCTTTGCGATTTTTTGGTTTTACAATAAAAACTTATTCATCCAGATTTTTAATCCAATTGTTCAATTGCGTACTGTCTCAACATATACAAATACGGATTTTTTTGCGCCAAAATATTTAACGCTGCTAAAACCGCATTTTTACGAGACATAATAGTTAACAACGGAACCTGACTCGGAACATTGAGACTACTAAAAACATCAACTGCGTTTTCATCTGCAGTTAAAGGAACGGTAATCACTGGCCAGCTAGTACGAGCGGCAAGCATCGGGCCTAAGCCATTGCTCATTCCAACCATAGCAATGATAACACCACCTTCGGGAGATTCGCCCAGAGTTACTTCTAAAATATCGAGGCAAGCGCTAGGCGATTTATGACCGGAAACAATGATTTCACTAAAAGCAACCGAACGATGCGAAGGCAAGCCGCAGCCCTCAAGATTCAGATCATTTTTCGAGCCTTTCCAGGTTACAATTCTTTGTTGAGGTAAAAGGAAAGCATCAGTCAACTTAGCAACCATGGCATACTTGCTACCGATTTCTTCCATGCCAGCATTATCACGGAAACATTGTTTGGAAACTTCTTCCCAAGCATTGGTCCGCAAACGCCAAGAATCATTATCGATTACATCAGCAATTACTAATTCGCCGTTGGTCGTGATTCCAAATTCGATTTTAAAATCAATCAACCTGAAACCCAGCTGAGCCCAAGCTCCTTCCAAAATAAGGAAGGTTTTTCTGGTAATCTCCTCAATTGCAGTTAACACATCTTTTACATTTGATTCCAACTCCTTCACGGGTAAAAAATCTTCGGGATGAACTGAAAGCTTCAAAGAAGCATTTTCATCCCAAGCCGGAAGTTTTGGATCCTGTAAATTCCAGGCCTCCATATCTTCATCATAATGAATGAATGGATCTTCAATTGGTGTTTGGCCAACTTCTTCTCCAGCCATCGTTTTAATGCTTTTCCCTGTTGTTTTCAAAAATAATTCAAACACTAAGGAATGAAACCGGAATGGCACCTTTTTTGATGTCGTTGCCAAGTTAGGAAACCGTTTTAAATAACTACCGACGGCATACCGACGAGCAATTACTTCTAACGGAACCATTTGACATTTTTCAGCTATGAATTCTGTAGTTGATAACTGCTTAAAAAATGCTACCGGGATACCGGCGTCTTTTAAAAGCCTAAACACATTGCAGGTTGTTTGCGTTGCAAACACCGCCTTGTTTTACATCTGAGCAGTAAGCTCGGGAGTATCAAACTTCGTTAAAGCATCGAAGTTTTGCAGAATCACTGCATTTTCATCACTAGTCGCAAAAACCGCCTTGGTTTTTCCGCGATACAACTCTTGTCTTCTTTCCATTTGTACGGATTTTATTGGTGAATACTAAAAAATAATAATTGTTAAAGAATGTTTTATCTTAATAAAAAAGTCCTATTTTGTCAAATTATTTAAACAAAAAGAGTTGCCTTGAAAGCAACTCTTTTTCAATATATTATTCCATTTTAGATCTTTATTTCTGTTTATTTTTCCTTTCTTCTAACATTTGAGTAATCTTTTGCACTTGTGCTGTTGTAAACTGAGCAACTGGAATCTTATTCAAGTCAGCATTAGTAATACCAAGACCAAATTGTCTCATAATTGCATATGCTTCGGTTGGACGACCAAGGTAATAACGTTTTTTAGAAACAGGCTCAACATACCAAGCCTCACCATTAGTTTCAACTTGAATATACATACGACCAAGGGCGAGTTTTAATAACTTAGGATCGGTAACTAATTTACCTGGCCCGTAGGAGTTATAGCCATTTATTATTTCCTCATAATCATTATAACTATCGCCGTCTGAATCAATTTTATTCTTATCAGAACCAATACCTTCTTCTAAACGATCAGTTAAACGATCGCCATCAGTATCCCTGTCTTCATTTAAAGAATCCTTAACCAAGCCGATAGGAATTTTCCTTAAATTTTTATTACTAATACCTTGACCAATCAGACTCATAACTGAAAAAGCATTTTGAGCTGAACCAAGATAATATCTCTTTCTATCTACTGGATTAACATACCAAGCTCGACCCTTATCTTCGACTTGAATTAAAATTCTTCCCATTAAATTTCCAACTAATTTTGGATCTTCTTTTACAAGTAGAGCTCTAGCAGCCTCCATGATATCTAAAGCGTCAAGATCAAATGGCCCGTCTCCGCCACTAGAACAAGCTTTATTTTTATTAGTATTTTGCTCTGTCGTTAAAGTACAGGTAGCTGGGTATTTAGTACTAACCTCACGATGCTGATAACCGCCAGAACAATCACCCCAAGCGCCATATATTACTTCAGTGCAATATTCTGCGTTAGCGCAAGACTGACTTTGGCTAGCTTGTTGAGCAGTAGTTGGGCTACATTGATTAGGCGTGCTACTCACGATACTTCTATATTGAATTCCGTTAAAACAAGCACCCCAATCTCCATAAACAACTGCCGTACAAGGAGTAACGCTACCACCTCCGCCGCCACCACCTCCGCCACCTCCGCCGCCACCGCCAGCAGCAACATTGCGTGTGAAGGAAACGGTGCTTGATGAAGTATTCCCAGCTAAATCAGAAACCGACAACAAAGCCGTATAGTTACCATTAACATTCCCCGAAAGAGTAGGGTTAAGAATATTAGCGCCACCCCCAAAACTAATATTTCCTCCAGCCGGCACTATCTGTTGAGTCCAAGTATAGGTCATTTGATTAGCCACATTAAAATTATCAATAGCAGTTGCTCCGGGAGCAGTAGCACTATTTACATCACCGCTGAAAGATCCAGCCGAAACAGTTGGCGCCGTAGAATCTATACTAAATAGAAAGCTAGTGCCAGTTGCGATATCACCCAAAGTATCGACCGCTAATATTCTGACTAAACTACTAGTAGAATTTATTCCAGCTGAAATTGGCCAGCTGACTAACAAACTGGAGCTAGCAATAGCATCATTTATTACATTCCAACTAGAACCATTATTAATAGAATATTCGGCTTCCATATGATCTAAATCACCAGGATCAACAATTGTCCAAGTAATGGTCGAGGTACTATTTCCAGGCAAGTTAGTACCAAGAATAGGATAAGTAACTAATGGGTCGTATTGGCTAAGCCAAGAAAAGGATAAAGTACTGGTTCCGACGTTGCCACTTCTATCTGTTGCAGATAATAAAACTTGATATGCACCAGAAATGTCACCTGAGAATAATGTGCTGGTAGCAGTTGGGCTTGAAATAACTAAATTTGCACCACTAGGCTTAGAAATTTCTGTCCATAAAAAAGTTAAATTAGATTCAGTGTCATAATTATCACTCGCCGAAACTCCGACCGAAGAAGTCGCTGTATTAATAGCAGTAGCTATAGTTCCCGCATTAACAATCGGCTTTGTAGAATCAATAGTGAAATTTACTGAAGTTCCAGTAGACTGATTCCCGTAGTTATCATAAGCAGCAACTCTCACTAAACTACTTGTTGAGTTTAAAGCAGCCGGAACTGTCCAGGCATAAGTTCTAATCCCAGCAGAAAGACCGGCTACAATTACATTCCAAGTCGAGCCATTATTAATAGAATAACTTAAAGAAAAATCACGTAAATCTGGCAGAGCTGGAATAGACCAGCTAATAGTTTGTACAGCTCCTCCCCTTACGGCGCTAGTACTAGTAGGAGCGGTGATAGTAGGAACGTCAGGTTCGCCTTCCCAATAAAAAGTTAATGGACTCGTTGAAATATTACCTGCTCTATCTTCAACATATAAATTAGCAGTATAAGAACCAGAGACTGTTCCGGAGAACGTTGGGTTAATAGCAGTTGCTGAAGATAGAACTAAGGCTCCTCCACCCGGCGTAATTACCGAACTCCAAAGATAATTTAAATCACTAGAGCCATCAATATTATCAGTAGCAGTTGTTCCCGAATTAGTCTCTACTCTTATTCGACCAAGACTACCAATATTAATTACTGGAACAGTTGAATCTATAGTAAAATTAGCTGAAGTTCCAGTTGATTTTACGCCGTGAGTATCGTAAGCATCAATCTTTATTAAACTACTAGTTGAATTAACTGCACTAGGAACAGTCCAGGCATAGGTGCGACTAGCCGCAGTTGTAGTCGCAATCGAATTCCAAGAAACACCATTATTAATAGAATAACTTAAGTCAAAATAATCTAAGTCAACAGCATCAATAAACCAATTTATATTTTGAATAGTTCCCGCTTTTACAAAAGTAGCATCTGTTGGATTAGAAATCGTTGGAATACCAGGCTCTGCCTGCCAATAGAAAGTTAAGGCTCTAGTTGAGCTATTCCCCGCTCTATCAGTAACTGTTAACTGGGCTGTATAGTTTCCAGTTACTGTCCCAGCCATAGCGGGGTTTACAACGGAACTTGATGGAGTAAACACCAAAGATCCGCCGCCAGGAACAACTGCAGCACTCCAAGCATAAGTTAAATCGCTAGAACCATCGATATTATCAGTTACTGTTGTTCCTGAAGTTGTCGCAACCGTAGCTGTAACAATACTTCCAATATTAATTACCGGATTAACAGAGTCGATTGTAAATTTAGAAGAAGTTCCGACTGAATAATTATCATAAATATCGTAAGCATCAATCTTTATTAAACTACTAGTTGAATTAACTGCACCAGGAACAGTCCAAGCATATGCCCTACTAGTTGAAGCGACAGATGAAGTTGCTAAAGTCCAAGAAACACCATTATTAAGAGAGTATCTAATATCAAAATAATCCAAATCACTAGTCGCCGGGATTGTCCAATTAATATTCTGTACTACGCCACCCTTAACAAAAGTAGAAGCATTCGGTGTTGTTATGACTGGGATTTCCGGTTCACCTTGCCAATAGAAAGTTAACAAACTTGTAACAACATGTCCCGCTCTATCAGTAACTGATAACTGCGTTGTATAATTTCCAGAAACCGTACCTGACATAACTGGATTCATCACAGTATTAGAAGATAAAACTAAAATTCCGCCAACAGGCGTACTTATAGAACTCCAGGCATAAGTTAAATCACTAGGCCCGTCGATATTATCAGTTACTGTTGTTCCGGAAGTTGTAGCAACGGTCGTTGTTCCAATATTTCCAATATTAATTACTGGATTAACTGAATCAATTATAAAATTAGGGGAGATGCCGGAAGACCAACTATTATATATATCATAAGCATCAATTTTAACTAAACTGCTCGTTGAATTTAAACCTCCAGGCACCAACCAATTGTAAGTTCTGCTACTAGTAGCAATTGCAGACGTAACTAAAATCCAATTTAAGCCATTATCAATCGAATAACTCATGTTAAAATGATCTAAATCAACCACGTCAGTAAGGAACCAATCAATTCTTTGATTCGCTCCCCCGGAAGCATAAGTAGTATCAGTTGGATTAGTTACGGTCGGTGTACCGGGTTCTGCTTGCCAATAAAATACTAAAATTCTATTTGTAGAATGACCCGCTCTATCAGTAACAGTTAATTTCGCAGTATAAAATCCAGTTACTGTTCCTGCCATTGCTGGGTCCATAACTGAACCAGAAGGTGTGAATACTAAAGTTCCGCCACTAGGAACATTATCAGCCGTCCAAACATAAGTTAAATCATTAGGGCCATCAATATTATCAGTTACGGTTGTTCCTGAAGTTGTAGCTACAGTTGCAGCTGAAATACTTCCAATATTAATTACTGGGGCAATCGAATCAATTGTAAAATTAGATGAAACGCCACTTGATTGATTATCATAAATATCAAGAGCATCAATCTTAATTAAACTACTAGTTGAATTTAAACCACCAGGGATAGACCATGCATAAAGTCGGCTACTAGGACTAGTCGTTGCAATCACATTCCAAGAACTCCCATTATTAAGTGAGTAACTTAAAGTAAAATAATCTAAATCACTTGTTACCGGTAAGGTCCAATCAATATTTTGGATATTTCCTCCTTGTGCAAACACTGAAGTATTGGGGTTTGTTATTACTGGAACATCAGGCTCTCCCTGCCAATAGAAAGTTAAGGAATCAGTAGAGCTGTGCCCTGCTCTATCAGTTACTGTAAGCAACGCTGTATAATTTCCAGAAACAGTTCCTGACATTACAGGATTTATAATTGAGCTAGAAGAAAAATTTAAAGTTCCGCCAACGGGTGTACTAGTAGAGCTCCAGGAATAAGTTAGTTCATTAGCACTATCAATATTATCAGTCGCCGTTGTTCCAGAAGTTGTAGCGACGGTCGTGGTTCCGATGCTTCCAATAGTAATTACTGGAAAGATAGAGTCAATAGTAAACTTTGAAGATGTTCCAATTGATTGACCGCTATAAATATCATAAGCATCGATCTTAATTAAACTGCTTGTTGAATTTAATCCTCCAGGAACTGGCCAAGCATAGGTTCGACTAGCGGCAGTCGTGGTTGCAATTGGATTCCAAATTGAACCATTATCAAGAGAATACTTTAAATCAAAATAATTTAAATCAACAATATCTGTCATAGTCCAATCGATATTCTGCACTGAACCCCCTTGAGAAAATGTTGCAACATTCGGATTCGTAATTACTGGTATACCAGGCACAGCTTGCCAATAAAAAGTAAGAAGGCTAGTTGAGATATGACCAGCTCTATCCTGAGCAATTAGTTGCGCCGTATAATTTCCTGAAACTGTTCCCGACATAGTCGGATTCATCACAGTAGTTGAAGAAAAATTTAAAGTTCCTCCAACTGGAGTATTAACAGCACTCCAAAGATAAGTTATTTCGCTAGGTGCATCAATATTATCAGTTACTGTTGTTCCGGAAGTTGTAGCGACCGTCGTTGTTCCAATATTTCCGATATTAATTACTGGGGAAATTGAATCAATTGTAAATTGGTTAGTAGTCGTCGATCTATTCCCTGAAATATCAATAGCAATTACTCGAACTAAAGAAGTTGTTGAATTAGCAGCCGGAACATTCCAATTTATTAATCTTGAGGTTGAAGCAATTAGTGTTCCAATATTTGACCAAGAAGAGCCATTGTTAATCGAATAATCAATTGTGAACCCACTTAAATCACCCGGGTCCTCAGCCATTGTCCAAATAACATCTCGACTAACTCCGCCTTTCCAATATGCATTAATTGCTGGAGCAGTAATCCAGGGACTAGTTGGGTCAGTATTAAATAAAAAGGAAACATCATCAGAAGTAACATAACCAACATTATCAGTTACAGTAAGTCGAACCGTATAAATTCCAGAGGTATCAGCAGAAATAAACGGATTTAAAATATTTGCGCCGCCGCCGAATGTTACTATCCCCACACCACTAACTTTAGCCCAGGCATAGGTCGCAATTCCTGAACCAGAATCACTCGCTGCTACTCCTGTTGATTGAGTTGGCGATAAAAGGGCATCTGCAAAAATACCAGCATCAACTACTGGCGGCAAAGAATCTATAGTAAATGTACCAGAATTACTATAAGAAGTATTACCATAAGTATCAGAAGCAGTTACTCTTACAAAACTTTGGCTTGAGTTGGCTGCTGGCAGGGTCCAATTATAATAGCGACCGGTTGTAGTTGCTGTTCCTGAAGTTGAAGCAATAATAGTTGTAAAGCTTGAGCCATTATTAGTTGTATATTCTAATTTATAAGAAACCGCACCTGCAGAAACTGTCCAAACTATTGGAACAGTGCTAGTCCCTCTTAAATTAGAGGCGGCTACCGGAGCGGTTACGGAAAAATTAGGCGGATTACCGTCCCAGTCAAAAGATACTGTATCTGAATTTGAATTCCCCGCTCTATCAGTTATAGTCAATCTAGCAACATAAGTGCCGGTGACTGTGCTAGAAATATTTGGATTTAGAATATTAGAGCCGCCACCGAAACTTATTGCCGAAGGACCAGAAATTCCAACCCAAGCATAAGTAAGCTGGCCTGAAGTATCAAAATTATCACTTGCACTCGCCCCAGGAGATGTTGCAGAACTAATAGTCCCTAAATAACCAGCGTCTACAGTTGGACTAGTAGAATCAATTGTAAAAACATTAGAAGTAGCATCTAGTAAAGTACTATTTCCGCTATCTTGAGCATTAACTCTTACCACAACATTTTGAGAATCTACATTAGGGATAGTCCAGGAATAACTAACAGTTACTGATGATAGGCCAGTAACAACTGAATTCCAATTAGTCCCGCCATTTGTTGAATATTCAATATCAAAATGGTTTAAAGCCGCTCCGCCCGGATTAGTCCATTGAATTAAAAAACTATTACCACCCCGCAATCTTTCTCCACCAGATGGTTCGATAATATTAAAATTTAAGGGTTGGTCTGTCCAAGTAAAAGATACTGTATCCGATGCACAATTTCCAACAATATCGCAGACGGTTAACCGAGCGACGTAAGGCGTTCCGGAAACTGTATTAGCAGAAATATTAGGATTTAAAATATTACTATTACTAAAAGAAATGGTACCAGGCCCAGAATCTTGCGACCAAGAATAAGAGCTAATCGAGGAATAAGCATCAGAGGCCGTCGCTCCAGGAGCAGTAGGTAAATTAATAGTTCCTAAATATCCAGCATTAACGCTAGGAGCGCTAATATCATAAGTAAAAACATAAGAATCAGAACCCATATCATCTGCTACATCATAGGCTCGAACAGTAATGGTATGAGAGCCCTGACTTAACCCACCAAAGGGGCCACAAGTTAAATCTTCAGAAACTTCATTATAAGTACCGTCTACAGCCGAGCAACTACTCCAGCCACCAGCATCAATACGATATTCTGCACTAACTATAGTTTGCGAATCAGAGGCGGTAGCCGTTATGGTTATTGGTAAAGTATCAGTAGCATCATTAGGAATAGGGTCAATAGTTACAGATGGGGCTGAGTATGGAACTACCGTAAATGGATTAGCCGATGTAGAGGTCATGCTATTGCCTGCTAAATCAGTAGCGGTAATCCTTATTCTAGCGCTAGCAGTATTATCGGAAGGAACGGACCAACTATACGGACCGGTACCAGAATAACTACTAGTTAAAACCGTCGGGCTAGTAAAAGTTCCATCAGAGGAATATTCAATTTTAATAGGTAAAGAGAGTAGCTCAAAAGCGTCGACCGGAGGCACCCAAGTTATGTTGTAGCTATGATTACCATACAACGTAATCCCCGCCGCATTAGGATAAGTAATTGCTAAATTATAAGGAGGAACGGTATCAACTTGAAATTTATAAAAATTAGTATAAGTAGATACATTATTGACCTCATCGACCCCCCTAACGTGCATACGATATTCATCCCCCTTAAAACTTTCAGGAAAGTTATATCCAGGATCACAACGAAAAGCAACAGAGGGCCCAGGCGTAACAGCGTCACAATTAGTCCAACCAGCATCGCCAAAAGTAGGCGGCACAGAATCAGTAGTTGAAGCTAACGCCCATTTATACTGGACGAGAGTAACATTAGTTAAACTATCCGTTACTGTACCAGTAAATACCGGGTCATTAAAGTCAATCGGATTAGGAGCATTTGGTAAATCATCAAAACTCACAACCGGAGCGATACGATCAACTATAAAAGCTGAAGTTTCAACAGCATGTGCTAAACTATTATTATCAATCGACTCGATATTCATTTTATAGCTCCCATCAGGTAGGCTAGCGACTAAACAAGTATATTCAACATAATTATCACCAAAAGAAAAACCAGAATTAGCCGTACACTGATACCAAGAACCAGACGGCGCACTTCCGGATGGATAAATCTGATATCGCGCTGATTGAATAGTACTACCAACATCAGCATCACCACTCGCAATCACTGATGGCAAATTATTTGATTTAGCAAGTGGGGCAGTAATAATCGTTGTTACTGGATTAGCGGACAACGCCTCATTCATTAATAAACCAGAGGATATTAAAATGAAAAAAAATAAAAAAACTTTCAGTAATTTAAACCTTTTCTTTAGTCTCAATAATATTTCTTGTTGCATAGCAAA
>CAJAVM010000027.1 GCA_903945435.1 uncultured bacterium
TATTATCAATATATAAATATAGTAAATAAAAATGAATAAATGGCGTAGTCATAAAAAAATAAAAAAAGACTATCAATGCAAAAATTTGAAGAATCCTTTCTTTAGAAAAAAGGAGAAGGGGAGAAGTAGTAATTTTTGGAAATGGATGGTTTTATTGGCGCTAATCATAGTCGCGGCTTTAGTTTGGTTTTTTTTAATTTCTCCTGTGTGGCGGTTGAAAAATATTAATATCCAAGGGCTTACTCGTATGGATGCCTCTGAAATTAAAAATATAATTATTGCTAGGGAAGCCAACTCTCGTTTATTATTCTTTAAAGAAAGCAATTTCTTTTTATTTAAAGATGATGCAGCTAAGGCGGAAATATTAGATAAATATAATTTTTCTGATTTACAGATTAATAAAAAAATTCCCAATACCATTGAGCTTAAGATTAATGAACGTCCATATTCTTTTATTTTTCAACAGGGAAGTGATTTTTTCTACTCCTCTTCTGATGGTTATATTATGAAGGAGATAGCGGTTACTCCTGAAGATATGACTAAATATTTTATTTTAGAAAATAAGAGCGACTCCATTACTATTGGTGAAAAAAATAAAATTAGTTTAAAGGAAGAATATTTAAATTTTGTTTTAGATTTAAATAATCGTTTGATGGGTTATACTGATATGCCGGTTGAAAAGTTTATAATTGATCAAGAGCTTAATTCTATCATTGTAAAGTTCAAAAATGGACCATCCGTCTATTTTAGTGTTAAAAGCGATGCTGGAGAGCAAGTAGAGTACCTTGCCCTTGTCAAAAAGGAAAAAATAAAGGATAATTTTAATAAGACTAATTATATTGATCTGCGCTATGGTAGCCGGATTTTTATCAATTAATATATAAGTATGGAAGGTTTATTTAAATTTTTATTTGGTTTAGCAATCTTTATCTTTGGTTTAGTATCCGCTGGTATATTTCTTTTAGTAATTAAAATAATTTTACTTTTTCAGCCTGAGGTTCATTTTATGGGCCTTATCTTAAGTTAAGTTCTTTTTAAACTATTTAAAAATTTCATTTAAAATAATATCTGCCCAGAGTTTTCTGTTTTTCATATAATGTTAAATTGTTTTTCTACTCGATGTTTTCTTAGTTATTGTTTATTGGCTTATATTTTTTGATTGATTCAATGGAGGTTTTTAGAGGTCCCTGGGCAGACCTCTTTTTCTTCTTCTTTAATACGTGTATTAATATACATTATGCGAAGTATTGATATGCAATAAATAAGGCCTTTTTGAGCCTTTTTCCTATTCTTCCCCTCCATATAATAAATAAAATCTGTTATAATATAATTATGAATAATAAACCAATAATTAAATATTTAGTTGACTTCCTCGACTTCTGTGAAATCGAAAAAGGTTTATCATCTAAAACTCAAGAAAATTATACTCGTTTTCTGAGAAAGTTCTTCACTTGGCTTAAAGAGTCTAAATTAGATGAACTCCCTCCTCAAGATTTGACCCCAGAGCACGTTTGGAGCTATAAAGTATACCTTTCTCGTCATATTGACCCTAAAACTAAGAAAACCCTTAAAAAGACGACTCAAAACTACTATCTAATAGCTTTGCGGTCTTTACTCGGTTTTTTTGTTGAAAAAGATATTGCTTCCCTCCCGCCTTCAAAAATAAAACTGGCTAAAGATAAGGCCGATAAAGAAATAAAATTTTTAAATTTAGAACAACTAAAAAATCTTTTAGCAGCGCCCGATTCCAGTATTATTGGTTTAAGAGATAGGGCTTTGCTTGAAACCCTATTTTCAACCGGTT
Source organism: uncultured bacterium (assembly GCA_903945435.1). Taxonomy (GTDB): domain Bacteria; phylum Patescibacteriota; class Patescibacteriia; order Patescibacteriales; family UBA12465; genus UBA12465. The sequence continues at coordinate 1,805 of CAJAVM010000027.1, forward strand.
TGCGGGTTGCTGAACTCGCTGCTTTAAGTCGTGATCAAATCCGCATTAAAGACGAGACTAATGGCCTAGAAATCGCCGTAGTTGGTAAAGGCAGTAAGATTAGGACGGTTTATTTTTCTGGACGCGCTGTAGCCGCTCTGAGGGCCTATTTGAGTAAACGATTTGACCTTGATGAGGCCTTATTTATTAATTATAAGCGTGGTAGTGAGAAAAATTTGAGTGATAAGAGTCGCCGGTTAACGGTAAAAAGCGTTGAAGATATTGTGAAAAAATATGTTAAGATTACTGGCTTGCCAGTGATGGCAACGCCACATACTTTAAGACATTCGTTTGCGACTGATTTACTTAATCAAGGAGTTGATTTAAGAACGGTTCAAGAATTTTTAGGTCATAGTAATATTGCAACTACCCAAATTTATACCCACGTTACTAATAAACAACTAAAAGATATTCATAAGAAAGTTCATGATAGTCATCGGTTTTAACAAAAAACATCCATATTAAATGGATGTTTTTATATATTCCCTATTTATTTTGTATTACGGAAGGTAGTTGAGTGGATTGACCGGTAAGCCATTTTTTCTAACTTCAAAATGTAAATGAGGGCCGGATGAAAAGCTTCCAGTTCCAGTTGTGCCCGGAGTTCCGCCTGTTTTACCAATTACTTGCCCTCTAGTTACATATTGATCAACGCTAACATAAGTAGCGGAAACATGGCCATAAACCGTCGCTAGATTATCACCATGAATTATCATGATATAAGCGTAAGCTTTCGAGCCATCATACTTAACTTTAGCAACATAACCATCGGCGGCAGCGTATAAAGTAGAACCCTGCGCCGCTCTAATATCAACCGCTGGATGCTCGCCAATAATTTTACGATAAGGGTAATCGGGGTCATGAAAAGAAGTCGTAATATAATTTTTATTTACTGGCCAACCAATAGTGCTATCACTATTGTTAAGCCTATCTTTATCCTTTTGGGACATTTTTTGTCTAATCAGGTTCTCGGCATTAGCAATTTCCGCTTGAGCTTGATTTTGTTCGATGCGAGCTTTGGAAAGCAAAGCTTGGAAAGCTTTTTCTGATAATCTTGTTTCTTCTAGGATATTACTTTTATTATCCTGTTCATATATAAGGCTATCTTTCTTTTCTTCTAGTTTAGTTTTTAAATCAGTCATTTCTTTACTCTTTTCATTTAGAGTTTCACGATTTTTATCTAACTGTTCTTTTTGTTGTTTTAACTCCTTAACACTTTCGCCGATCTGGTTATTAGCATCTTCTAGGTATTTAATCTGATTTAAAAAATCTGATAATGAATTATTGAGCAGTAGGGCTTCAAGGGCAGTTACCTGCTCCTGTTTATAAACAAGGCGCAAAAGATTGGAAATATGTTTTTTTTGACTCTCGATTTTAGAGGTTAAATTCTCGGTATCAATTTCTACTTTTCTAATTTCTAAACTTATTTTATCAATTTCTAAATTAGTTTCTTCAATATCTAGCTGGGTTTTACCAAGACGATTTTCGATTATAGCTAGTTGGCCGTTTAAATTTATTTGGTCGTTACGATTAGCCTCTATCTGCGCTTGGTATTCTTTTTGGCGTGCTTGCAGGGTTTCTATTTGTTTTTTTTGATTTTTGATTTTTAAATTTAAATCTTCAATTTCTTGGTCAATTTCAACATCAACAATCGCACTTGAAGATTTGAGTGCGGTTATTGCAAATAAAACTAAAAATATAATAAAGACTAACTTTAGATACTTATTTTTCATGATAATATTATATCATTTTTTATGGTTTTTGTAAAATTTATTTTATTTCATTATAAGTCTTGGAGGAAATTTCTTTGATAGTAATGGCCATTTTTACAAAATCATTTCCTCGAGTCATAATGCATAATAAAAATGGATGATTTGTTTTATATACTATGCCACAATCGTGTAATTGATTATATTCGGATATTGTTCTTTCTCCAAACTTGTGAGCCACTTTAGTATTGATTGGGACACCAGAGACTATGCCTCTTTGAAAGCTAGTGTTACTTAGTATTTGTAAAGCTTTTTCGGACATGGCACGATTTAGATAGGAAGCGTTATATAGTATTTCAAAAAAAGATGCATATTCAGTAACTGCCATAAAATTTTCTGGATTTTTTATGCTCGGTGGAGTAATCCCAATATTTAGATATAGTTGATCAAGTGTAGCCGGGTCCATTTCTTTTAACAAAGCATTGGCAGCTTGGTTATCAGAATAACTAATCATATAATTTATTAGCTCTTCGATAGTATATTCTTTGCCTAGCTCTACAGACTTGAAGGGGGTAAATGATTGTTCTAAATTTTCATTTGGCTCTTTGGTTGTTTTAAGTTTTTTATTTAAGATATTAGGGTCGGTTTCAGCTTGCTTTAAATAGGCTATCATTAGCGGTACTTTAAGTAAGCTTGCAGGAGAAAAGTATTCTTTTTCGTTTACCCCAGCCCAAGAACCGTCAACTAAATCATGAATATAAACTGAGGCATGAGAAATATTCTTTTTGTTTTTATTATTTTCAATTATTTCTTCAATTTTATTGTGTATCAGTCTTATTTCAAAAGTTGCCGCTTCTTGATATCCACACTCTAATAATGGACTGATATAGCTATATCCCGCCTGATGTTTTTCTTGTCTCTTTGGTATATTTTGAGCATTAGTTATTCTTCCTATAAGATAACCGCCGGTAGTAAATATTATAATTATTGAAATAAATA